>NZ_AP026803.1:892500-1105000 GCF_033096005.1 Lactobacillus xylocopicola
TGCACTAAGGTCTTGTTCTTAACGGAATTAATCCCGCCGGTGATGTAGAGCACTGTACCCTTCTTCATCTTAGCTTTTTTAGCTACTTTCCCACTCTTATCGTAAACCGCACTCGCCTTGGTGACTTTAACATATTTGTTATTCAAAGCCAGTGCTTTGGAAATATCATTTGAATTACCGTTAGTCGTCTTACTTGGCGTTGTTGTCGAAGTAGTTGGCTGGTTAGTTGCTGGACTTGTAGTCTCTGCCGCGAAAACTGGTGCCGCCGCGCTCATTACCAGCGATAGCGAAGTGACTCCGACAAAACTTAATAACATTTTTTGCTTCATTTTAAAACCTCATTACTTCATATTATTTACTATATAATTATTTTACTACAATCCTTTGACGATTTCTCGCCTTTCAGAAAACTAATTTTGCTTTATACTATTAAGTAAAGTAAGCAAAATTCAGTCGTTAGGATGGTCTAAATGACAAGTCGAAAAAAAGCTGTAATAGAAATCCTGGTCACAATCGACCAAAATTATCTCAAACCACTAGAAGTAATGCTGTACTCGCTCAGGCTCAACAACCCTGGAGAAGACTTTCGAATTTGGGTACTTCACGATAATATCCCAGCCCGTGCTTTAGCTGCACTTCACACTTATAGTATCAAAATTGGCATGGAAATCGCCCCCATGGCTATGGACAAACATTTCGACTTTCCTGCTTCTTTGCTTAACCTGCACGACTATCCCAAGGAAATGTACTTTAGACTGCTAGCTGGTCAAGCGCTGCCAGCATACCTGCATCAGATAATCTACCTAGATCCTGATATTTTAGTGATTAACGCGCTGCGGCCCCTTTGGGAAACCGACCTGCAGGGTAAAATGTTTGCTGCAGCAGTTCATGAGGGTTTAACTGACATCATGAGTTCAATTAACAACATTAGACTAGGTACCGACACAGCCTACTTTAATTCTGGAATCATGCTCATGGACCTAGACCAGATGCGACAAAAAATCAAAGTCGTAGAGATTGCTGCAGCAATTCAACAGCACCATGATACGCTAATTTTACCTGACCAAGACATTCTTAACTACCTGTACGGCGAAGACATCTTAAAAATCCCAGAAACTCGGTGGAACTATGATGCTCGTGCTTATTCTATCTACTTCACCCGTAGCGGCGGCAATATCAACACTGAGTGGGTTATGGAAAATACAGCCATCCTGCACTTTTGTGGCAAACCCAAGCCTTGGGAGCGCGAAAAACACTCGCACTACTCACGCTTCAAACCACTCTATCTGAACTATCAACAGATGGTTAACCGGATCTTTCAGCAGCAAAAATAATAAGATATTTCGCTTTTTTCTATTGAAGGACCAGCCAACTGTGATAAAATAAGAAAAGTTGCCAGATATCATGCAACGCAATGACTTACCTAGTCTGCGTATATGCCAGATTAGCGTGATACTTGTTTATTCATTTTTTAGAAAAGAGAAGGAAAGATATGGCCTCAATTAACAAATCTGAACTCACTAAAGAAGTTTCAGCGAAGACAGAACTTAAGCAAAAAGATGCTGAAAAAGTTATCGATGCTTTAATTGAATCAATTAAGGAAGACTTAGCTAAAGGCGAAAAAGTGCAAATCATCGGCTTTGGTTCATTTGAAGTTCGCAGTCGGGCAGCCAGAAAAGGTAGAAATCCCCAAACTGGTAAAACTTTGACTATTCCTGCTACTAAGGTACCTGCTTTTAAACCAGGTAAGGCCTTAAAAGATGCTGTGAAATAAGTTTTCATACCATCGAAAAAGCCAACAGATCTAAGATCTGTTGGCTTTTTCTTCGTTTAAAAACTTTATTTTTGATGGTTCAGTCGCCGGGCACAGAAGTCGCCGACAATTTGCACAATAAAGATTATAACTACGACCAGAAATGTCGCCGCCAGAGTAACGTCATCATCAGACCTTTGGTAACCATAGACGATTGCTGTGTTGCCCAGTCCCCCTGCACCAATGGCTCCAGCCATCGCGGTTAGCCCAATCAGACTAATCAGGGTCACCGTTGATACGCGAATTAATTCTGAACGTGACTCGCCCAAATAAACATCAAAAATAATGTCCCAGTTGCTAGCACCCAGACTCTGCGCAGCCTCTATCTTGCCATTGTCGACACTCTCCAGGGCCACCTGAACCTGGCGCGCATAAAACGGAAATACCCCCAGGGAGAGCGGAACTAGTGAGGCCGTGAGGCCAATCTCGGTGTGCACAATTAACCTGGTCAGTGGTGCAATAAAAGCTAATAAGATAATAAAGGGAATAGCCCGAAAAATTGAAACAAACTTGTCAAAAATGTTATACCAGAACTTGTTGGGCATAATACCATCGCTTTTAGTTAGGACCAGCAGGACACCAAAGATAATGCCGAGAATCCCACCAAAAATAGCTGACCAAAAGGTCATATAAAATGTCTGACCGATGGCTGACCCCCAGCCATAGTCACCCTGCCAGCCCAAATTCACTACATTAGGAAAAGTCTTGCTAAACCAACTAATCATATAATTTCCCCTTTTCATTTAACCGTGTAACTGCTACTTTTTCTGCGGTCAAAAACCGTCGGGTCTCTTCCTGTTTAGTCGAATCACCCTTAACTAGGACCAAGAGCGTGCCAATCGGTTCATCATTAAGCAATTCAACGTTTCCATAAAGCATGCTAGTTTCAACCCCAATTTCGCGGTAAAGGTCAATAATAATTGTCTTAGTGACATTAGCCATGCTGTAAACTAGCTGGTAAATCGCCTCATTGGCTCCCAACTTGTCCAAGTGGAGCGACTTCAACGTATTAATAACTTCACGTGAACCACCGACAAAACTTTGCGTCAGCTCATTCTGCGGATGCAACACGACCTCCCGCAATGAGCCCTGTTCCACAACTTCACCATGCTGCATTAGCACGACCTCATCACAAATCTTCTTAATTGCCGCCATTTCGTGAGTGATTAAGACAATCGTTAAGTTGAGTTCTTCCTTCAGCCGTTTCAGTAAGGCTAAAATCTGCTGAGTATTTTGCGGATCTAGTGCACTAGTTGCCTCATCCGAAATCAAAATATCGGGTTCATTGGCCAGTGCACGAGCAATTGCAACACGTTGCTGCTGTCCACCCGAGAGCTGGCTAGGGTAAAAGTTGGCCTTATCTCTTAGGTCAACTAAGTCAAGCAGTTTTAAACATTTTTCCTCAACCTCTTGGTCCTTTAAGTTAGCATGCTTTAACGCAAAAGCAACATTTTCAATCACTGTGATCTCATTGAGCAGGTTGAAATGTTGAAAAATCATCCCGATTTTTCGGCGAGCCAGTTGAAGCTTTTTGCCACTAATAACCTGCTGGCCATCCTTAACAAAGTCAATACCGTTAACCCTAATACTGCCCGCTGTCGGTCTTTGCAAGAGATTGATGGTTCGGACCAAAGTCGACTTACCCGCCCCAGAAAAACCAACAATACCGAAGATACTGCCCTTTTCAATGGACAGACTAACGTCGTTTACTGCCTGTACCGTCTGGCCTTTTTGGTCTGGAAAATCAACCTTAACGTGTTGTAATTCAATAATCCCCATTGCCTACTTCTCCATTCACTAAAACTTTAAATCCCAAGCCGGTATTTCCATGTCACCATAATATTTCTTATAAAGGCGCTTAGTTTCGGCTGTTTGAAAGGACTTAACTACCGCCAGATAGTCCTTGTTCTTTTCTTCACCTTTCCGCGCCCCAATAATGTTTACCCACTGCAGGGAGTCCTGGTTAACCGGTTCGATATAGATTGTTTCCTTAGTACCAAGACCAGCCGGACTTGCAAAGTCATTATTGACCACTGCGGCATCAACTGAGTTAATTACCCGGCCCGCCTGATCAGCATTAATTTCTTTGATTTTAAAATTCTTGGGATTCTTAATAATATCTGCAGCGGTGACTAAAGCCTGTCCCGGACGTAATTTAATCAGCCCCGCATTCTTTAAAACAAAGAGCGCCCGGGATTCGTTACTGGCGTCGTTGGGAACGGCAATCGTTGCACCTTTAGGGAGTTCACTTAACTTGTGGTACTTCTTAGAATAAAGCCTGATGGGCGCAATCTTAGTCCGCCCAATTGCCACCACGCCGCCATGATTTGCCTTGTTCCAGGCTTTCAAAAAGGCATAGTGCTGAAATGCATTGAGGTCAATGTCACCATTTTTAACTGCCTTATTAGGTTGGTTGTAATCAGTGAAATTCTTGATTTTTAGCGTCACCCCATACTTTTGTTTAGCGACGATTGCAGCCTGCTCCCAAATTTTTTGCTTCGCTTTAGTTTCGCTGACAATCCCCACTGTCACCACGTGGTCTTTTTGGTCATTATTTTTCTTTGGTCCAAAACTGAACCAGGCTGCCGCTACAATGACCAGGGCAGCAACTAGCCCGATAATAATATTTCGCTGTTTTTTTCTTCTCATTATTTTTACCTCCAAAATTGCAAATAAAAAAGCACTCATCCTATCTACTAAGGACGAGTGCTTCGCGTTACCACCTTTAAATTTGTTCATTACTCACGTAATAAACCTCACTGGCTGTCAATCAACAGTCTGCAATCATAACGGATGCAACTCCGCCGTCAGCTAACTATCACTGCCGGTCATCACTCCAAGCCCATCTTCATCATCCCTTGTTAACTGACTCTCACCACCACGTCAGCTCTCTTTACTAACAATAAAACGACTACTCTGCTTTTCAAGATGTATTAATTATTTAATTGTTTATTAATTTAGCACCTCAAATAAATTCTGTCAACTAAAATTATCAATTTATTTATCTGCTAGGTCATTTTTGCGCAGATAAGTTTTAAAAACATAGGGGTACTTGTTCTGCTCATCAGGCTGGTGCGCTATTTTTTTGATTAACTTAAACTGGCTGTAATCCAGCGGCGGCATCACTGTATCTCCAGCAAAACTGGCCTTGATCTCGGTTTTTTCAAGACAATCAACGCGCTCCTGCAGTGCTTCAAACACCATCGCCCCACCAATGACAAAAATCTGGTCGGCTGAATGGTCCGCCAGCCAGGTGTCTAACTTAGCTAACGTCGGTAATATCAGGACTTGCTGATGAGCCGCATACTTGCTCTTCAAGTCCTTGCTACTACTCAGCACAATGTGCTGGCGCTGCGGCAAGATGGTGGGCAGGCTGATAAAGGTCTTGCGCCCCATGACAATTGGATGTCCTAGCGTTAGTTCCTTGAAATGCTTCAAGTCGTTGGGCAAATGCCATGGCAGGTGCCCAGCCAACCCAATCTCGTGTTTTTGATCTTCTGCCCATATATAGGTAATCATTACTTCAGCCCTCCTACTGCAATTATACCGGTTAAGGCTCAGCTTTTGCTGGTAATTAGATTCAGCTTTTCAGATTTCTCTATAGAGGTTAACGCGCCTAGAGCTGAATGTGCTATAGTAATTAGGTAAAACCACCGGCAGTAAGGAGAAAACATGAATAAGAAAACTGATCAAATTACCGCAAAAAATTACAATAAAATGAAGGAGACCGAGGCTGATTTAGTCCGTGACTTGCAAGCCGTAGTCAAAGATGCAAGTAAGGAAGCTAGCCTTAGTGACGAAATTTTTCAAAAGCACCAAGACTGGCTCAAGTTAATCATGCCCAACTACTCTCCTGAAATTCACTTGGGTATCATTAAGGGCTATGAAAACATTGAGCGTTATCAGTCATATTACGACAACAAGGCCGGTAAAGGTGCCACCAACATACTAATTAAGATTGTCAAAGCGCATTTGGCAAAATAAAAGGTGAAGTTCCGCTCTGTAAAAGCAAAACTTCACCTTTTTTAATGAAACCAGTGGGTGTGCTTGTCGGTGAAAGCCAACAAGTCATTACTAAGGTAAAGGAGATAGGTAATGAACAGGGTCAAATTGGCATCGCCTTGAAAGGCCGTCACTCCCCAAAGGACTACCGACATGATACCCTGAATCGTCCAAAAATAGTACTGCTCGCGAAAGCGCAGCGTGCACAGTATCGATCCAGTGACGCCGATTGCGCCAGCAGTCGCATCAATCCAAGGCCGCGGACTAATAAAAACCTGGGTATCCATAAAGTAAAGTAGCCCCAGTACTACCATAAAGAACAAGAGCGTCAAAAACCACTGGGAAATATTCAATCCGCGAATATGCTTTTCCGCATTTTTAGACCAAGCTGGCAACAATAAGACCGGTAAATCTAACAACAAGATATAGGAAGCCTGTAAAACCACATTGGCATAATTTTTGGCATAAATCGAAACAATAATGTAAATAATTGCAGATAGCAAGCCCAAGATCCCGTTAATTGGCTTGGCATTAGTAATGGCCAGCGTACAGGTAAAGCCCATAACTGCAGCAATCATCGTTATTAAAGCAAGCGCGTTTAGGGGCGCGCCCACCGTGGTCCCAATAATAATCCCAATCCCTAGCATTAACAACATGTAGGTTTTGAAACTCCATCCTCGCATCTGGTCAAGATACCAACTAAGTCTGAAAATATTAGTATTCGGCTGTAATTTCATCTATTTCTGTCCCATCCATTCAATAATTTAGCATTTAAAAAATACGCCTTTCATCATAGCATTTTTCTGGCTAAATTTTCTAAAATTTTTTTGCAGGTTACTAGCTCAACTATCAGTTATTTTTTGGAATTGAGCAACCAGCGCAGCAAGAAAGGCGCTAGCAAGGTCGTCATGATGATTGACCCAACGACCACAGAATAAGCTTCTGGTGCTAACAGATGTTGCTGCAACCCAAGCTGAGCAACTACTAGCGCCATCTCCCCTCTTGAAACCATTCCCGCACCAATCGTTAGTGCTTGCTGATTAGCAAATCCAGCAAGTTTGGCCCCTAATCCTGCTCCGAGCAATTTCGACATGACCCCGCCCAGAAACAGCGTTAAAAATAAGGTGCCGTCCTGGAAAATTCCCGTCAGCGACATCTTTAGACCGATGCTGGCAAAAAAGATGGGGATAAAACTGCTGTAGCCAAGCACCGTGAAGTTTTTTTGCAATTCAACTTTTGCGGAGCTTCGACCCAGTGCTAACCCGGTTAAAAAGGCGCCCAGGACACTACTGAGACCGACTGCCTCTGCTAACCAGGCCGCGGCCAAAACTAGCAAAAGACTGACCAGAGTCGTAGGAACCGGTAGCGTCAAGCGTCGACTTAAGGTAATTAGTCGCGGCATGAACCAAATGCCAGTGAGGGCCAAGAGGCCAAGATAACCCACTTGTAGTAGGAGCGGCTTAACTAGTTGTAAGGCAGCTGTTGTTCCGCCGTTTGCAGCACTCATCAAATTGCTGGTAACACTTAATAAAATAATCGCCAGCAGATCATCAACCACAGCTGCACCTAGAATAGTCATCCCTACCTGACTGTTCAGCTGGCCCATTTCTTGCAAAACCGCAACTGAAATGGAAACCGAAGTCGCAGCAAAAATCAAACCGAGAAATAAACTTTCACTTTTAGCAAAATGAAACATAATACCGGTCAAATAGGCCGTGATAATTGGCACCACCATCCCCATAGCCGCTACTAAGACGCTCTGTCGCCATAATTTTTTCAAAATTGCTAGGTCACTTTCTAAGCCCGCCAAAAACATTAGTAAAACAACGCCCAGATCAGCAAAACTAGCAAGCAAATTACTGGGGCTTACCCAGTTTAAAATTGCGGGACCAATGACTATTCCTGCCAGCAACTCGCCTATTACTGCCGGTAGGTGGCAACGAGTACTTAGTTGCCCGCCAATTAACGTAAATAATAAAACTACCACTAGTGTGCTTAAAACTTGCATTTCTTCCTCTTTCAACTAAAAAAGCCTTCAACAATTGCCTAGGCAACCCAAACCTAGAAACAATTCTTGAAAGCCAATAGCTCCAACCTTATCTTTTTATTTACTGATAGTTTATTATAGCCTAGTTAGGAATAAATTAGCCAGTCATTTATACATAACCTATATTCTGTTACATTAGCTAGAATGCTTTTTCAAAAACGAATTGTCTACTTACCCTATTAGATGTAAGATAAAGGTGGTTAACTGCCAGCATTTTTAAGGAGATTATTTATGAAAGCTAAAAAAACACTGTCATTATTCATCGCTAGTGCCATAGCCTTAACCACCGGTAGCGGAATTGCGATCAGCGCAACTAATACTAACGTTCAGGCCAAGCAAGTAACCTTATCTAAAGGTACCTACAAGGTTAGTGCTAAGGGCAAGATTACTCCAGGTCGTTATCGGATTGAATCAGTCCAAGGCCACGGCGTGGTCTCGTCAATTAGAAAGAAGCCGGCTGGGTTTTTCTCTGAACTAATTGGTGATGCTGCCGCCCGGAATGATTCCAGCACTTATATCTCATCATATACTACAGACCTAGGCAAGGGTAACAAGCTTGAATTTACTGGTACTGGCACCTATAAATTAATTAAATTGTCGCGGAAAAGACATTACCGCACCACTCTAACTGCCGGTCAGTGGAAAGTCGGCCGGGACATTAAGCCGGGCAAATATACCTTTACTGCAATTACCGGTCAGGGCAATGTGGCTACCGATTCTTATGGCAGTAAATATTTCTTTACCCAACTACTAGGAACTGAAAAAAAGGCAAGTAGCGGCCGCGTCACAAAATTCACCAAAACATTAGTTAAAGGCGAATATTTAAGTACTGGCGTAGAAAAGATCAAGTTAACTAGAAAATAGAATAGAATAAAATAACCACCGGAGATTTTTCCTGGTGGCTTTTTATTTAAAATATTTGAATAAGTCTACCCCATTGTCTGAAGCCATTTTTAGAGTTTCTTCCATATCGTAACCATAATCTGTGATCGTGATATCATACATAAAATCGTGAATTTCGTCAGGCTCTGCTGTTTTACTAAACGTGAAAAAAGCTCCAATAAGACCTAGCCATTGCAAAACAATTAAAAAATCTTCATCTGAATAGACCAAAAAATATATGCTATTATCGATTGATTTTTCCAAATGGTATGTTATTTTTCTTTCTCCACTGAGATACCTAAAATAAACGATTAAATTCTCTTGTTTTTTTTTGTTCACAATTAAAAAATGTTACTCTCTCCGTCACCATTTGCTTAAAGCTGTTTTTAAAAATATTACCATATTTTTGGATTATTTAAGCGATATTTTGTTTTTAAAATACTAGCTAGATATTGAAGATATAAAAATGACCTATCGATTAATTTCAGATAAGTCATTTTTAATTACTTTGGCGAACATTTGACGAGCATCTATATTTAAAATGCTGTTATATCAATGCCTTCAAGCACTATATTAAGGAGAGTACAGGATTTGAACCTGCGCGCCGGTATAAGCCGGTTCGCCGGATTTCGAGTCCGGTGCATTACCACTCTGCCAACTCTCCGCAACGGATACCATTATAACCTACTAGTCCAAATTTTCCAACCTAATTACGTATAAAAATAAAGTAGCGCGGCAGCACTTTCGGTTGGATTGTCTGGAAAAATCCCCTGTTACTTCCCTAGACCATCATTAACCTGACTACTGCTACCACAACAACTAAACATTGAGGCCGAGACCACAATGTTAGTTGCCAAGTTGACATCACCATGCTAGGTCGCAGCAAAACGGTCAAAACAGCAACGGTAGGCGTTGCGACTTGAATAATTAAAATTTTATAGAAGCTGGGCAGCATCGCCCGTCCAGCTGGTGCACCGAGATAAATCAACGTCGCAATGATGGGCGCTAGGTCATAGTAGTCGTAATTACAATTGCTAAGACGCTTTGAATTAATGGCCCCCAAAAACTATATCCTACCTAATTCTTTTAACAAGTTTTTATGTTAAACAGTCATTTTGCTTTATGCTTAAATCATGCCAGCTATTTTTAAAAAGCCACCTCTTGACAATCACATCTTCACATTTCTTAAGTTTTACTCAAGAGTGACGGTAAACGGATCTTAGCTTTAACTACTTTTGATAGAATAACAGGCAAATAGATTGCTTTAGGTGGGATTTGACCTTGTACACAAATATTGGGCTTACAGCAATATCAGCTCTTATCTTGTTGCTACTCATTTATAATATCAGAAATTCACGCCGCTTTAACCTGTTTGACCACTGGCTACACCATAAGTTGATTCGACAGCATGACGGCTGTGGCTGGCGGGTAATTGCCTTTTTAAATGACCCCAAGCTGCTAGTGGTCTGGGATATTTTTCTGGCTAGCTTTTTGATTAATGAAAATAAAAATTTGCTGGCACTCTGGGTTTTAACTACACTTGGCTTTGCCGACTTAACGGGGATCATGCTCAAGCGGTGGATGCACAGAAAGCGGCCCCGCATGCATTCCAATCTTGAAGCTGGCTACAGCTTTCCCAGTGGTCATGTCCTGGGGATAACGGTAATGGTTTTAATCATTGGGCAGCTTTTTACCAGTATGGGGACAGGGCTGATCGTGATTCTGGCCGCCACCTGGCTGCTTGTAGTTACCTCCCGCATCAGCCTAAAGGCTCATTACCCATCTGATATCCTTGGTGCTACATCACTGGCAATCTTTTGCTTTAGCCTTTGTCAGCAACTTTTTTCCGCTTTTATTTAGAACAAAGGCAGTTTCATCGCGTTGAAGCTGCTTTTATCTTTCAGCAAAACCAACCATCAGACTCCCGTCTTCTGCATAAAAACTGCACAGGCCGCGTTCAGGGCGAATATCCACTTCCGCTTGCGGATAGATGGCAATAATATCATCCCTTAAGGTCTCCGCGTCTTTTTGGTTGCGGCAATGATCAATGACTACCCGGCCACCTTGGTAGTTCATCTCTTCCATCAAGCGGATAATTTCTTTGAGGGCCCGCTTAATCCCACGAGCTTTGCTAATAGGCTCCAGTTTTCCCGCAAGATTAGCAGTCCCTACTACATTAATCTTCAAGGCTCTAGCAACTTTCGCTACCGCCAGATTAATGCGACCACTTAAAGCAAGATTATGCAGCGATTGTAACATCACTAGCAGGTGGGTGTGACTTTTATATTTTGAAATTTGCTCTTCTAAGTCAACAAAACGGATCTGGCTAGCGAGCAAGCGCCTAATTTCACCTAAAATAACGGCCATTTCTGGTCCAGCAGATCGTGAATCAGCCACGACAATATGACTGTCAGGATGTTCTTTTTCATAAATTTGCTTAGCTTGAAAGGCAGACGAGTAACTGCCACTCAAGCCGCTGGTAATGGTCATCATAACCGCTCGCTTGCTGCCTTCAAGGGCCCTAAGCCAGTCATCAATACTGGGACAAGAGGTCTTACCCGCTTCCTTATTTTGCGCCATAGCGTCAATGAAGTCGTCCATATTCAGTTTTTCATCATCAATGAAGTCCTTACCAGCAATCGTAATAATCAGTGGCACAACCGTTAACTGGTTATTTTGTCGGGCATTAGCGCCAGAATCAACAATTAATTTTACATCTTCCATATACTATAAATTCCTTACCTAAATATTATAATCGAATCACAATAATGTATAGCTAAATAATAAATCAACTTCTGTGAAAAAGCGACTAAATTTTTTTAAAGATTTTTAACTTTAGAAATCGTTTACAAATGTTTACATAATCACAAACTTAGGCTAAAATTTGTCATGGAGTGTTGGAGCGCAGGCTCCACTAATGTATGTACTAACTTTTAGTACAGCATTTATTTTTAGGAGGTTTTTAGATGTTAAAATCAGTCATTGAAAATGTTCATGCACTGGAAATCTATGATTCACGTGGCAACCCAACTGTAGAGGCTTTTGTCACTCTTTCAAATGGTGTTGTTGGTAAGGCTGAAGTTCCATCAGGTGCTTCAACTGGTGAAAATGAAGCAGTTGAATTGCGTGATGGCGGCAAACGGGTTGGCGGCAAAGGTGTGGCCAAGGCAGTTGCCAACGTTAACAATGAAATTGCTAAGGCTTTAAAGGGTTTGGACCCACACGATCAAGCAAATATTGACCGTGTAATGATTGAATTAGATGGTACTCCAAACAAGGCCAAGCTTGGTGCTAATGCTATCTTAGGTGTGTCAATGGCAACTGCTGCTGCTGCTGCTAAAGACAGTCACCAACCTTTATACCGTTACCTGGGCGGAACTGACCTGGAAATGCCACAAACTTTCCACAATGTAATTAACGGTGGTGAGCACGCTGACAACGGTATCGATGTTCAAGAATTCATGATTACCCCAGTTAAGAAGACTTCATTCCGTGATGGTTTTGAGAAGATCGTTAACACCTACCACACTTTGAAAAAGGTGCTAGAAGACAAGGGTTACGAAACTGGCTTAGGTGATGAAGGTGGATTTGCACCTAACATGAAGAACTCAGAAGAAGCTCTTCAAGCTCTTCACGATGCCATTATTAAGGCTGGTTATAAGCCCGGTGAAGACATTGCGATTGCCTGTGACTGTGCTGCTTCCGAGTTCTTCAACAAAGAAGACGGCAAGTACCACTTTGAAGGCAAGGTTTTTGACGGTGGCCAATTAGGTGCTTACTATGACAAGCTGCTTAATGAATTCCCTGAATTAATTTCAATTGAAGACCCATATGACGAAAATGACGTTGACGGCATGATTAACTTCACCCAAACTCATCAAGATAGATTGCAAGTTGTTTTGGATGACTTCATTTGTACTAACCCTCAGCTTTTGACTAAGGCTATCAAGGAAGGTGCCGGTAACGCTTCATTAATCAAGCTGAACCAAATCGGTACTGTGACTGAAACTTTAGAAACTATCCGTCTTTCACGTAAGAATGGCTACAATACCATGATTTCTCACCGTTCAGGTGAAACCGGCGACACCTTTATTGCTGACTTTGCGGTTGCAATCAACGGTGGTCAACTTAAGACTGGTGCCCCTGCCCGGTCAGAACGTGTTGAAAAGTACAACCGTTTACTTGAAATCGAAGAAGAACTCGGTGATGGTGAGCGTTTGGCTACTTTCCCAGACAGCGTTGACAAGGATTAGTTTTAGCTAATCTTAAAAAGCTTGCAGCTTTGCAAGCTTTTTTTGTACCCTAAATTATCATTAGTCGGACTTATCAACCGCCTTTAAGAATTTCTGCTTTGAAATGTAGTCAATCTGGCGTACATACTGGCCCTTGTGCTCAATTGCAATGTATTGTCTACTTGGATCGTATCCTCCAACCCGCTTGAGGCGGTACGGCAGTTCCTTGCCGGTTGCGGGATCAATTATCCGGACATTGCGGTAATCTAGATTGCTTTTTGGAACTTTGGCATAACTAACTGTTTCCGGGAGATCTTGCTTAATGCGATCCGTCACCGAATAATTGTCGAAAGCCACCCGCCCGACTGCAATTTGCAAGAGAATGTAAGCAGTAATTAAGATATCCTTTAACATAACTTTTCTCCTCCACACTATCAGCTCTTAATTCGTAGCTTTAAGCTTAGATTTTTGATTTTCTAAAATCATTTTATTCTAATCTTACTGTTATTAACAAGGCTCTTTAAATAAACTTAAAATTGCCTTTTTGCCTGTCATTACTTAAAAGCACTACTTTGCTGGTCAGCGTTTCATTTGCTAGAAAAAAGGCGGCATTTGTGCTAATTTAGATGAAGTATTAGTAATAAGGAAGGAAAACTATGTCAGCAAAAATTAGTGGCTTGAGTCAAGCCGAAGCAGAAAAACTTCTGACCAAGAATGGCTTAAATGAGGTGCCAGAACCGCAATTTAACTTTTTCAAGGAGTTTTTATCGAAGTTATGGAACCTATCTGCCTGGATTTTAGAAGCGGCCTTACTTTTAGAATGTATCTTGGGCAAATGGATTCAATCATTATTCGTGTTGTTAATGCTATTGTTTGCGGCTTGGAATGGTGCGTCGAAGAAAAAGCAATCACGACGTGTGTTGAACAATATTTCGCACAAGTTAACGCCGACAGTCTCAGTTGAGCGTGATGGCAAGTGGCAAAATATTGATTCAAAATACCTGGTTCCTGGCGATCTAATCAGTGTACAGGCCGGCGACGTCCTTGCCGCCGATTTGCGGCTAGTTGACGGGCAAATTTCAACTGACGAAAGCTCCATTACGGGTGAAGCCAAGACAGTCCGCAAGAACCCGCAAGATCCGGTCTACGCTGGCACAACGGTCACTGAAGGCAGCGGTCTGGCCCTTGTTACCGCCACTGGCTCTAATTCTCGGTCTGGTAAGACTATCAACCTAATTAATAACTCTGCAGCTCCTGGCCACTTGCAGCAGCTACTTACCAAGATTATTTACTACTTGTGTGTTCTTGATGGCGTTTTAACCTTAGTAATTATTATTGCTTCCTTCTTTAAAGGCGGCGACCTCAAGAACCTTATCAATATGCTTCCCTTCTTGGCCATGATGTTTATTGCCTCAATTCCAGTTGCCATGCCTTCCACCTTTGCCTTATCGAACTCCTTTGAGGCGACCAGGTTAAGCAAGGAAGGAGTTTTGACTTCTGACTTAACGGGCATCCAAGATGCAGCCAATCTCAACCTGCTGCTGCTGGACAAAACTGGCACGATTACGGAAAACAAGACCGCCGTTGCTAGCTGGACTAACTTTAGCAAACTAGACAACAAGCAAGTTTTGGGACTGGCATCCGCCGCTACGGACCAACGGAACCAAAAGATTATCGACAGTGCAATCGATGACTATGTTAAGAGTCAAGGATTGTCGGTTCAAAGCGCCAGTGACTTCACCCCCTTCACTTCTGCTACTGGTTACTCCATGGCAACCGCTGCTGGCCACAATATTAAACTGGGTTCCTTTAAACAGTTGTCCCTGATCGACCCTAGTGCTAGCGCTAAGGTTAAAGAAATTGACTTTGGGGCTGGCCGTTCTGTTGCCCTGTTAATCGATGATAAACTGGCCGGGGTCTTCATTCTGCAAGACCAGGTTCGCCCTGATTCCAAAGAAGCTTTGGCCGAACTCAAAAAACGCGGCGTTTTGCCAATTATGTTGACTGGTGATAACCAAAAGACTGCAGCTGCCGTAGCTAAGGAAGTCGACTTGCGCGGTCAAGTGATTTCCATCCACGATTTCTCTGATGAAACCGACACTAGCAAGTTAGCTGGTATTGCCGACGTCTTACCGGAAGACAAGTTGCGCATGGTCAAGTTCTTCCAGCAACAGGGCTATATTGTCGGCATGACCGGCGACGGCGTTAACGATTCGCCTGCCCTGAAGCAAGCCGAGGTCGGTATCGCCGTTTCTAATGCCGCTGATGTGGCCAAACGCTCTGGTAAAATGGTTTTACTAACTGATGGCCTTTCCTCAATCGTTAAAATCCTCGATGCAGGCCACCGCGTCTATCAACGCATGACCACCTGGTCACTGACCAAGCTAGCCAGAACGGCCCAGCTAACCATGATCCTTACCTTTGGTTACCTCTTCTTCGACTACATTCCAATGGCCTTAAACGCAATGGTCATCTACACCATCATGAACAATATGGTCACGATGATGATTGGAACCGACCGCGCTCAAATTACTTACAAGCCGGAAAACTGGAACATGGCTAAGCTGGCCAAGATCGCCTTTTCTCTTGCTTCCGGCTGGACCATTATCGGGATTGCCGCAATTGCCTACCTGAACACCCATGGCTGGTCGCACGGCACTATTTCGACTATGGTCTATGTCTTCCTCGTCCTCAGTGCCATGTTCATTATTCTGATCACCCGGACCAAGCGGTACTTCTGGCAGGATTATCCGTCTAAGGCGGTGGCCTTGACCCAGTTAGGAGACATTATCCTAACCGTGATCCTCGCCCTCTGCGGCATCGCCATGACTCAGATCAACTGGACTAACTTGGGAATAACCTTCGTAGTTGCCCTACTTGCAGCTATTGTCATTGATCTTTTCTATCAGCCGATTATGAAGAATAGATAAATAAAAAACGCTCAAAATACTTTTGAATCAACGTATTTGAGCGTTTTTGCGTGTGTTAAAATCAGCTCGCTTTGAAATTTGCTCCTCTTTCTTGGTCTCAAAAAAGCCGTTATTGTCGTCTGCTTTTATAAATAATTAACCTATAATTTCTTTTAAAGAATAAATGGGTCTTCGTAATAACTCCTGCAGTGATTTCAAATCTTCTTTTGAAAGTGAAGTATAAGGGCAATCTAAATCCGTGTGACAGTCAAAATCGTTATAAAAAGCGAAAGCATAGAAGACCTCGGATTTTGCTGGATCAAATAATGCTGGCCAATCTTCAAAATAACCCTCTAAACTGCACCAAGTTAAACTCGCCCCCCTGTCTGAAATAAAGGAGGTTTCTCTTCATCGCTTTCCGCCAGTCTGGAGGAAATTTACTCACTTTTAAATCCCAGACCCAAACCACCCGATCATCACCAAATAATTTATATTTTTTGGCAGTTGTCTCCTTTTCCCAGAAACTAAGTGAAAAATCAAGATTACTATCCTAAACATAAAAAGTTTGATCGGGCACTCGCCCGCTAACCGAATTCCAATAAATCGTCAAAAGATCTTTGGTAATTTTGCTCGTCTTCAAAAGATATTACTCCTTGTTGTTAACTGAGTTTTCACTTTTTTGTTAAGCCGAGCATTATCTTGTTCACTTTCTGCACAAATCAATTCTAAAAATAAATATCAATGAGTGATCGCATTTATTTTTCTTCCTTTAAGTAACCATTATAGCAATGAAATTCATCAGCTACACGGCCAGCCAACAACTGCAGACTACGTATGTTCTAGACGAGCTCAAGCAAGTTTTTACTAAAAGGCCGTATACCAATTAGCTAGTGGAATACGGCCTTAGCGACCATGAAATAATCTTAAGGTCTAATTCTAAACTTTGATTTCAAAAGCTATTGTTAGAACTGTGGATCTATCTATTTACACTAATTGATATGGATGTTACGCTTATATATGCAGAGATTTTAAGTGTAGGAGATATTAAAATGCATTCTAAATTATTGCCAGCTTTTTTAAGTATAGCATCACTATCTTTATTAGTAATGGCTCTTATGCAAACTAGACCAATAACATCCATAATTCTTTTAGCATTAATCATAGTTATTTGTATAGTTGGAATTATAAATATTAAAAAATAGTACAGTCCTAACACATGAAGTTAACCCACTAGCTTGAATCTAAATCAATCTAGTGGGTTTTACTGTGGTTAAAGTTGCCGTCTAACGAAAATCAAAAGGAACTAACTTGATTAATAGTGGCTACAGCAGCCGCTCTATGGCCCAAATAATTGGTACTGGATCACACCAAACAATTTATACTAGAGTTTTGACAAAAATTAAAATTCAGCACACATCAAACTTATCGTGGTCAATTTAGGCTTCAGTCTTTAACTAGTGGATAGAACATGACTAGACCAAACAAATACCGTTATTTTCTTCAAAATTGCCACTTTAAAAAAATGTTTCATGAAGGCGGACTTAATTGCGCTCTTTGCCCAGCGAGGCCGACCTTCGATGAACAAATCGCCTAAAAAGGTTGAAGACATAAATCAGCTGGACCAACTTAGATATTACCTTTCCAGCAACATTAATTGCTGCTATTGACATTTTCCTCTTCTATCAGCCAATCGTGAAGAAAAAAATAGATAAAAGCATCTCTCTACAAACTAATTTCTTTGATTTTATATCACATTCTACTATTTTCTGTGCTCAATTTTCGCGAAAGTTTTTGTCCCCTCAACTTGCCCACGAAGAACTGAAATCAAAGTGCTTATTTTTATTTGATTATTCAACTGTTTTTTTATAATTCGATTGAAATTGTCCTCTATTTCGGTAGTTCCTATAAGTGTTTTTTTCCCTTTTGAGGTTAAATAAATATTATTTACCCGAGTATCAGTTGAATTTTTCTTTTTTCAATCATACCTTTGTTTAAAAGACGTTCTACAAGCCTACTTGGATTATCAGAACCACATATAAGCATATCTCCAATTTGAGCGATAGACAGTCCATTATTTTTCGATAAAATTTTCAGAATTTCATTTTGACTGGGTGTAACGTCTAGTGGAACTAGCATACGAGCAAATTGGGCTTCACCTTCTTTGTCCGCTGCCTTAATTAAATACCTCAACTCTTCAATGTTATTCATTTAAAATTCAACCCTCTTTAGTTACCTTGTTTTTTTCATTATATTATATACCATCTTCGCCATTGCCTTTCTAGGTAGCATTCTGGGCAAAAACGTACTAGTAAAATAGTTGTTAGCTCCATCTATCTTGGATATTTTTCCTTTGCGAAGTGCTTTTATTGTTTCCTCGACTACGTGTTCTGGAGTGCGCAGCTGTCCGTAAGCAACTCCCTTGCCAGCTGAGAAAAAGTTGGTATCAGTTGCTCCTGGACTCATTGCAATGACTTGAATATGATTATCCTTAGTTTCAATAGCTAGTGCTTCAGTAAAAGACAAAACAAAAGCTTTACTTGCTGCATAAACAGCCATACTAGGAATTGGATGGTAAGCTGAACTAGACGCAATGTTAATTATTGTACCTTGATTATTTTCTTTCATTGTTGACAAAAAAAGTTTTGTTAAGTCAAATAAGGACAACACATTTACTACTATTTGATTATGTTGTTCATTATACGCAATGTCATGAACCAATCCATTTAATCCAAAACCTGCAGCATTAACTAGTGTATCTACATTAATATTTAATTCCTTTGTCAAATCAAACACTTTTTGAGCAGCACCTGGAATAGATAAATCTTGAGGTATTACCACAATCTCTATTCCGTATGTGTTTTCCATTAATATTTTAAATTTATCTAACTTATTTTTTGATCTAGCTACTACAACCAAAGAACAACCTTGTCTTGCATAATATTCAGCAAAAGATTTTCCGATACCTGATGAGGCTCCTGTTATAAGGACATATGATTTCATTTCTAAACTCCTTTATGTGATCAGACATTTATATCTAGTCACATATTGTCATATTTTTATTTAAGTAAGACAGGTTTTTTGGTGAAAAGCTTTATCTCGGTCTATCTATACTATTAGACGTTTTTTGGGTCATTCAACGACACATTTCTCAGCAGCATTCATATCCACTTGGATATCAAAAAAGCACTCTCACGAGTGCTTTTCTATTTATCTTTGCTTAGATAGTTAAAATAAATAAGCAGATTTTCTTATCCATTTTTTTATTCATAAATAAAAATTTGCGCCTGGTTTTCAAATAATTCAATTCTCTAGGAAATAAATTCCTGAATCAACTTGAAATTCCAAGCAACTATCTTTTTCACCTATGCTTCTTCTGATTTTTGTTGTTCTTCCATTTTATCGAAAGCCCTTTGGAGAGTTTCAATACGGGGCGCTACTTTCCCCGCTGATTTTTCTAAGGTATAGCCTTCAACCATAAGCTCATGTATCAGAATGATCTTTTTGATTTCGTAGTAATCAAATTTTCTGGTTTTATTCGGACCTTCATCAACACTGTTGATGATCCATTTTTCTTCCCAATAGCGTAATTTTCTGATTGGAACACCGGTAATGTTAGCTGCTTCATCAATGGAAACAGACATTTTTTAAGTAATGCAATATCAATCAGCATACGTATTCTCCTCGATATTTTTCTAAATGTCAGCATATCTCAAGAAGGAACGAAGTTGACAATTTGTGCCATAAATGTATAATTGATGTATATTATCTACAAATGTATATCATATACAAATAAAGGAATTATATGCCAACCGAGAACAAGCGATTAATTGTCAGCAAATATCTCAACTTTTTAATCACCACAGCAATAATTTCTTTGGTATTGACATTAGTCAATGCTAGAGGATAGAGTTTTCCTCTTATAAATTGGCTTAGATCTTGGCTCATTGCCTTCTGCGTCATTATTGTTTTAGCTACGTTTTTACTAAAACTTGTGTCAGCCATGGTTTCGAGATTGCTGATAGATAGAAAATAGGCGACGGCAATGTCATGTTCTTGCATTCCGGCCACCTGCACGCACCCCCAAGTCGAACTCTGATACTGTTATAAAGCTATTTATCTCTATGTTTTTGCTATTCTCAATAGTTTGTTAACTTTTTTAAAGAGCTTGCATCACGATAACTTCAAAAATATCCGGTAGTGCAAAGGTCTGTGCGCCTTATTGTCTGATCACTGCCTGCTTCCCTGCCTTACTTAATTCCCATTGAGCCAGTTGAACCAGGCTAGTAGGTCTTTGAACTTATGCTCGCCTTGGCCTGAGTATCTCCATATCTCGGGCTCTGCAGGATTATTCCACACAGCAAGCGTGTAATCACCCTCATCCTGGCTCATCACAGAGAGAAGCGATAAACGACTGTCAGGATACATGGCCGGAGCGGAACTCTCCCAATTGTCCCTCATGGATGCAACCCAATCCCTAAAGTGAGGTTTATCGACCAATTCGGCCATCTCATTAACGCTGATAAAGGTCTCTCCGATGTCTTGCCAGGAACCGGCATACAAGAACCTCTCTTTCAAGAGCAGGGAGGCTGCTTGATACACGCCCGCATCCAGTGTTGGTATCCTATCCACCACCGAACCGGGAAGTATCCGCTGTTGTATGTCGCTTTTAGCTTCTTCCTCCGTCATACCGTATGAAAGATATTCTTCAACAAAGGCTTGAGACAGACTATCAAAGCTGTTCTTATACTTATCGAGAGCCTCTTTTACGGACACCTTGCCACCCCACAATAGACTTTAGGAAAGTCTCCTACTGGTTTCATCTGAACAATAAACTAAGAAAATCCCCCTTTAATGCGATCAGGAACGATGTAATTCACTTATCCATTCCCGAAAATCCTCTTCTGTATATAAGTAGTTTCTATCTGAGGATGGTGAAATCCACCGCGCCTAACATTTCCAAATAATTAGATATCATTGGGTCTGAGATTCTTAAAGAATCATCATTATAAATATCAAACGCCCACTCAGAAACAGTTTTCCTACTTTCATGTCCCGATATTAGATTCTGCATCTTTGTAATTAAGTCACTTTTTCTAGGGATTTCTCTCATAGTTACCTTCGCTATTCGAATTGCTGTATCCGTGAGCACCAGAGAAGGTTTACTTCCATCAGTGTCAGATAAATATGCCAATCTAACATTCAATCACTTCCAATGATGATGTTTCTATATCGTGAGATTTACGCCACTGCTTAAGCGGATCCAGATCAAGAGATAATCGAGTTTTCCTTGCATAGTTTATAATATCAGACATTGCGAACAATGCAGTAGTTTTATTCTCATAGTCGTTAGTACCCAAAAACATTTGCAATAGCAATCCCCATAAATCACTTATTACACTTTTTGTTTGATAAGAAGATGAGAATAGGTCGTCAACAGAACCTATTACATCAAAAAAATCAAAGTCCTCATCATATAAGTGACTTTTGATTTCATTCATTTTATGAGCGATAAACGTATCTTGTTGCCCATGACTAAGTTACCTTCTACCTTGAGAAAACTTTTTTCTTTGGCATAAGCAAAATCTGAAGCGTCAATCCTGCGGTTTTCATCATCAATCCAGCCGTTATTCCTAAAAGTTTTGGATACGATCCTCTTTGCTTTTTTATCCATTGTTTTACCTCGCAATGTAATGCGTGAGTGCCACACTGTAAATATCGATCATTGGTGCCATTAAATGTAGCCGCGGCACCAGGAAAGGCATAAAAATGACTTATAGGTTTCTCTGAGACTTTATCTGTTGCTGCGTCAACAAAATAAACTTGTAGGGCATTTTTCTAACTAGTTTCCAGACTGCTTTGACCAATTTGTCTGTTTCTGAATAATACTCTGAATTATAACTGCTGCATCCAATTGTATCGTGCATGCTATCCAGCTAAAGATTACTCTGCAGGACCAAATCCAACCTTGATATGGCGGTATATTTACTAGGCTAATTACAGCTATGCCTTGCTAGCAAAAATATGTTGAAATAGCTTTTATAAAATATCAGTTTTTATATTAATATTATTTTATAATTATCAAGATGTCAAACAATCTCTAGCCCAATAGCGCTAGGGTACAAAAAGGCATTGAACAAGGTACCTTGTTCAATGCCCTTTTGCTTTAAGTATTATTTAGCTAGCTCATAGACGTAAGAAATTTCCTTTGGCCGATAAACACCGTGAAGCGTACCGACTTTGGTGAAGCCCATCTTAGCAATTAAGTGCTGCATCGCGTGGTTGTCTTCGTGCGTATCAATCCGAATCGACTCAACATCAGCTCGCTTGGTCTTGATATTATCAATAACCGAACTTAATAGTTGGGTTGCATAGCCTTTACCAGCATGCTGAGAATGAATAGCTACCCGATGGATGACCACATACTGGTCAGTATTGCTAAGCCACTCACCATTTAACTGGTCGTAAGCCGGGTCTGGGGCATCAACGATTGCAATGGCGCCGACGGTTTCTTCATCAGCTGAGAGGGCCAAATAGGCCCAACCATGCTCAATATCCTCTTTAACCTGGTTCAGGGACGGATAATCGCCCTGCCACTGGTCAACACCGCGCTCAGCTAACTGGTTGGCTCCGTCTTTTAAAATGGTGATAACTTGGTCAAAATCAGCCATTGTTGCTTTTCTTAATTGCAAATTATTTTACTCTCCCTTTTTGAAATACCGTACCATTATATATACTTGTATGAGAATTGTAAAAAAATTTGACCTAATACTACTATAATTTTTTCTAGTAAAAAAGATTGGCTAGTCGCCAATCTCCAACTTTTTCAACAAAAACAGTGCCTGATAGTAAATTTTTATGCTCCATGAAACTTGGTCAGGGAATAAATATCAAGTCCAGGCAATTTTTCCTTGCCTTTTAAATCTGGTAATTCAATATAAAAAGCTGCACCAACCAGGTTCCCACCTAAGTCTTCAACTAATTGCTTGCAGGCCCGTAGTGTACCAGCAGTAGCTAACAAGTCATCACAGATGACCACTCTTTGCCCTGGCTTAATTGCGTCTTTGTGCATTTCTAAACTGTTTGAACCATACTCCAAGTCATAGGAAGCACGTTCAACCTCACGGGGCAGCTTATGCGGTTTTCTAGCGGGCACGAAGCCTATCCCCAATTCAGTTGCTACGGGACACCCTACAATAAAGCCACGAGCCTCAGGTCCAACAATAACGTCAGCATTTCTGCTCTTAACGTAATCAGCTAACTTGTGTGTGGCCGCTTGAAACAATTTTCCATCTTGTAAAATGGGCGTAATGTCCCGAAAAACAATCCCCTGATTGGGAAAATCCTTAACACTTGCAATATGTTCTTCAAAATCGTTTAACATAAGAAGAAAAAAACCTCCAAAACCTTTATTGCCTGCTTGAACTTAATCATTCTAACAGACTTTTGCCCTAAAAGCATTAAATGATTCAAATTAATGCAAACGTAATTGCTGGTTCACGTACATTAATAACTTAGAGCTGGCCATTTGCCGTAATTCCTGGGCGAAGTTGACTTGTGCACTCACTCCCAAAAAGTACTTAGATGCGGTCAATGGTCTAGTTGGCGGATTTTTAACTCCCATGATTTTATCCTGGTCTAAGCGGATAAAGTTTAATTCAAAAAAGACCCGTAAAATGAAAAGCACACTGTTATAGGCAAGTCCCAAAAACCGGGCCACCTGGCGGAAATCGTCAATTGTCAAGCCGGGGTGCTGATAGACATAACGTAAAACAGCAGCAAAGGCCGACTTAGCTGGAATGCTTTGAACAGGCAAACGATCAAGCAAAAAACGCAGGTAAAGCTGACCGTAGTCCTTGGTCAACGCCTCATCCAGCTCTTTTTGATTATGGGGAACATCTAGCAAGACTGCCATTTCTCCCTTACCGTCATAATCACTAATGGGCATGATTTTTGCTGGATCCAAGCCATACATACTGCTAGCAAGTGTCTGATTTTGCTTGTCAAATAACAGATAACTATCTGCAAAACCCATGACGTATTTTTCGTGACGCAGGTCAACCACTGGAGTGGTCAGACTAACTGCCGGCGCCGTAAAGCTAATTCCCGTCAAGATGCCCTGCAGTTTGACCTGCTTGCGGTAGCTATTCTTACCTAGTTGGATGAACAACTGGTCAAGATAGGTTAGTAGCACCCGGGTTAGGTCCTTTTGGTTAAAACCAACCACTTCCAGATTGCCACCGTTTTTAGCAACAGTCAAACGAATATGGTTCTTCTCCTGGCCCATATAAAAGCAACTAGCAATTTCTGGCTGCGAAATACTAAAAATCGGCTGGACGTTATCGGTACCAAAAGGGCCAGCTGTTTCGATGTCTGTAATTGTTTCAAGACTGAGGCCCGCCAATGGCAATTCAAAGTCATAGTACTTGGTCGGAAGCTCTTTCGTACCCTTGAAGCTAGCTTCAAAAGCTGCTCTAAATGGTGAAATTTTGTCGGCTTCCATTGACAGACCACAGGCAAAGTCATGGCCACCAAACTTAACCAAATAGTCCTCCTTAAGCGGGTTCAACGCATCAAAGACGTTAAAGCCGGGCAATGTCCGCCCTGAGCCCTTAACCAGGCCCGCCTCGTTTTTAGTTAAAATAATTGTTGGCTTGTGAACCTCTTCGACAATCTTATTGGCCACTAACCCGAGCACCCCTTCATGAAAGTCAGGATCATAAATGACCAGGGTATTCTTGGACTGCCAACCATTACGCTTAATCTGTTTCAGGCATGACTGATAAACTCGCATGGTTAAGTCTTTGCGCTCTTCATTTAGTTTTTCAACCTGGTCTGCGATTGTTTGGGCTTCTTCATCATTTTCACATAACAGTAATTCGACAGCTAAACTTGCATTAGCAAGACGTCCCACTGCATTAAGCCGCGGCGCAACGTTAAAGCCAATATCAGTTTCATTAATCTGTCCTATTTTCAAACCAGCATTTTTGATTAGGGCGCGCAAGCCAGGCCGCTCCGTCTGATTAATTATTTCCAATCCCCGCTTGACAATGATGTGTCCTTCACCGGAAACCTTGACCATGTCTCCAATGGTTCCAATCATTGCTAGCTCCAAAAGTTCAGGCATTGAATCCTGCATTAGCGCACGGGAAATTGTGTAGGCAACACCAGCTCCGCAATAATCATCAAACGGATAATCCTGCCCCGGATAGTTACAATGGACAATCGCATAACTGTCTGGAAGCTCTGCTTGAAACTTATGGTGGTCGGTAATAATGGTATCAACCTGTTGGCTATTCGCATAAGCAACTTCATCAAGCCCAGTTATTCCATTATCAACCGTAATAATCAACTTAGTACCATTTGCCACAATCCTCTGATAGGCTTCCATATTAGGACCATAGCCATCCTTAAAGCGATCAGGAATAAAGTAATGGACATCTGCTCCAAGAATTCCCAGTGTCTCCACCATGATACTAGTGGCCGTGATACCGTCTGCATCGTAATCACCGTAAATAGTAATCTTTTCGCCTTCATCTATAGCCCGGTTAATCCGTTCTACCGCCTTATCCAGGTCATGCATCAGGCTGGGACTAGCCAGGTCTGTTTCGTTAGCATTAAGCCAAAAATCCAACTTTGGCGCGGTATTAATTCCGCGCAAAGAGAACAACTTAGCCGTGATGGGGCTAAGTTGATACTCTGCTACTAATTCAGGAGCTAATTCAGTGCCTGAGCGCTGCTTCCAATCTATCATCTATTCAATTAAGCCCTTTTCTTTTAATTAGCTTGTTCACAGCAAGCTCTCTCTAGGCTACTTGCTGTTGAGGTCATCATCATTCATCCTCAAAACCGCCATAAAAGCATCCTGAGGAACTTCAACCCGGCCAACAGACTTCATTCGTTTCTTGCCCCGCTTCTGTTTCTCCAACAACTTGGCCCGTCTATCCGGGTCACCAGTATGAATTTTCCACGTAACGTCCTTACGATATGGTTTAACGGTTGCCCGCGAAATAATCTTGGCACCGATTGCGCCCTGAATATCAACCTCAAAGTTCTGCCGCGGAATTAACTTCTTCAGCATTGACGTCATTTGCCGAGCGCGCTTCTGGGATTCGTCACGGTGAGCAATAAAACTAAGGGCGTCAATAACCTGCTTATTCAGCAAGATATCAATTTTGACTAAATCAGTGGCACGGTAGCCCGTGATTTCATAATCTAGCGATGCATAACCCTTGGTCGACGATTTTAAATCATCAAAAAAATCATAAATAATTTCCGCTAGGGGCATATTATAAATCACGTTAACCCGGTATTTATCCAAGTAGTCCATGGTAACGAAGTCGCCGCGCTTGCGTTGACAAAGTTCCATTACCGGACCCACAAAATCATTGGGCACCATTACCTCTGCTTTCACATAAGGCTCTTGGACTTCCTGATATTCACCCGCCGTTGGTAAGTCAGCTGGATTGTCAATTACCTTGGTAGAACCATCGTTCATCATCGCGTGATAGTCAACCGATGGTGCAGTCATGATCAAATCCATATCATACTCCTGCTCCAGTCGCTCTTGAACCACATCCATGTGCAGTAAACCCAAGAACCCGCACCGGAATCCAAAGCCTAAAGCCGTAGAAGTTTCCGGTTCAAATTCTAGCGCTGCATCATTTAACTGGAATTTTTGCAGTGCTTCTTTTAAGTCGTCATACTTAGCATTATCAACTGGATACATTCCTGAATAAACCATCGGCGGAATCTGCCGATAACCTGGCAGTGGTTCTGCAGTTGGATTTTCAGCTGCTGTGATGGTATCACCGACTCGCGTTTCACGCACAGACTTAATGTTAGCAGTTAGGTAACCAACATCCCCAGCAATTAGAATATCTTTTTTGACTGGGTGGGGACTTGAAACACCCACCTCTGTAACCTCATACTCCTTGCCCGTATTCATGATCTTAATCTGGTCGCCGGGTTTAACCGTGCCCTCTTCAATCCGTACAGACAGCACTACCCCGCGGTAGTCATCGTATTTAGAGTCAAAGATGAGGGCCTTTAAAGGGGCAGTGAGGTCGCCGGTTGGCGCAGGAATATTTTGCACAATATCCTCAAGCAATTCGGCAATGCCCTGCCCGGTTTTGCCGGAAACTTCAGCCGCATTGCTGGCATCAATCCCAAGCATTTCCGTAATTTCTTCTTTGGCCTGGTCCGGATCAGCTGAAGGCAAGTCAATCTTATTAATTACGGGCAAAATCTCAAGGTCATTATCAATCGCCAAGTAAGTATTAGCTAGGGTTTGGGCCTGCACGCCCTGGGAAGCATCGACAACCAAAAGTGCACCTTCGCAGGCAGCAAGCGACCGCGACACTTCATACGAAAAGTCAACGTGCCCCGGTGTATCAATCAAATGAAAAATATAATCGGCGCCATCCTGAGCCTGGTACTTGATCTCAACCGAGTTCATTTTAATCGTAATGCCCCGTTCCCGTTCGAGTGGCATATCGTCCAGCATCTGATTTTTTAACTGACGTTCTGATACCGTATCGGTTAGCTCTAAAATACGGTCAGCAATAGTCGACTTACCATGATCAATGTGCGCTACAATCGAAAAGTTACGAATATGTTTTTGATAATCTTGTAATTTCTTAATGTCCATAAAATCCTTGCACCCTTTATCTATATCACCCTATTATAGCAAATTCACCAGTTGGATAAAATCAAATAGGACGAATCTTTCCCTGATCCATGGATCCAAAAAGGACTCACTGTAAGTGAGTCCTTAATTAAGTTCAGTCTTTACTGCAGCTTTTCCTTTAGTCGTTCAAAAAAGCCTTTTTCTTGTGGTGAGATCGAGCCCCCACCGGCCTTGACAAAGTCAACTAAAGCTTCCTTCTGCTGTTCATTAATTGATTGCGGAATCTGCACCTGAACGGTTGTCACCTGGTCACCATTACCATTGCCCCGCAAATAAGGTACACCTTCACCGCGCAGGGTAAACTGCTTGTTGGGCTGGGTGCCGGCCGGAATCTTTAACTCCTTCTCGCCATGTACCGTCTTAACCTTGATTTCATCACCCAGAGTGGCTTGAGCAAAGGAAATCGGCACTGTGGTATAAATGGTCGTACCATTACGCTCAAAGTCCTTGGACGGTTTAATCTGGTAACTGATGTACAGATCACCATAAGGGCCGCCGTTCTTACCTGCTTCGCCTTGACCCTCATAGCGTAGCTGTTGCCCGTTATCAATGCCGGCTGGGATGTTGACTTCAATTGTATTCTTGCCTTGGACAACGCCTTGGCCGTGACAAGTCTGGCAAGGATGTTCGATAACCACACCGCGGCCGCGACACTTGTCACAAACCGTTTGCCGGCGAATGACGCCAAGAACAGATTTCTGCGTAACCGTCATATAGCCACTCCCGTTACACTTGTCACAGGTAACAGGATGAGTACCCTTTTCGGCCCCCGAGCCCTGGCAAGTCTGGCAAGTCTCACTACGGGTGTATGATACCTGCGTCTTTTTACCGGTAATCGCATCCATAAAATCGATTGTCAATGTGTAGTCAAGGTCTTCACCGCGCGCGGGTGCAGTTGGATCGGCCCGGCGCTGACCACCTCCACTAGCACCACCAAAGAAGTCATTGAAAATATCACCAAAGCCGCCAAAGTCATTAAAGTCACCATAACCTTGACCACCACCAAAGCCCTGGCCATTGACACCGGCAGACCCGAATTGATCGTACTGGGCCCGTTTTTGCTCGTCATGCAATACCTCGTAGGCCTCGTTGATTTTCTTGTATTTCTCTTCGGCTCCCGGTTCATGGTTAATGTCCGGATGGTACTTCTTTGCTAGTTTCCGGTAAGCAGAGTTAATTTCCTTATCACTGGCATTGCGGTCAACGCCCAGCACGCCATAATAATCTTCCTGTGCCATCTAAACGCTCCTAACTCTCAAAAGAAAAGAACTACTTCGCGGCAGTTCTTTTCTGATTTATTCAATTATAAACCCTTTACTTGTCTGGGTCTACCTTATGGAACTCACCATCACCAGTTGCACCATTGTTTGCATCACCTTGGGCGCCTGGATTCTGTGGACCTGCTTCAGGTCCAGCCTGACCAGCAGCTTGGTCACCGCCATTAGCTTGGTAGAGCTTAACCGCCAGGTCTTGAGCAACCTTAGAAAGTTCATCCTTCTTAGACTTCATTTCTTCTAAGTTATTATCCTTTTGGGCCTGCTTCAAAGCATCAAGGGCTTCTTGAACCTTCTTGGTATCTTCTTCAGATACCTTGTCCTTAGTGTCCTTCAGTGTCTTTTCCGTTGAGAAGATCAGTTGGTCAACTTCATTGCGCAAGTCGACTTCTTCCTTCTTCTTCTTATCCTCTTCAGCGTGTTCTTCGGCCTCTTTTTGCATCTTCTGAATTTCTTCGTCGGACAGACCAGATGAACTCTTGATGGTAATCTTTTGTTCCTTGCCAGTCCCCATGTCCTTAGCCGAAACATTCACGATCCCGTTCTTATCAATGTCGAAGGTAACCTGAATTTGTGGTACACCACGTGGTGCAGCCGGAATGTCTGTCAATTCAAAGCGCCCTAAGGTCTTGTCGTCAGCTGCCATTGGCCGTTCACCTTGCAGAACGTGCACGTCAACAGCTGGTTGGTTGTCAGCAGCAGTTGAGAAAATTTGACTCTTAGAAGTCGGAATAGTCGTATTCTTTTCAATTAACTTGGTGAAGACGCCGCCCATTGTTTCAATTCCAAGTGACAGTGGTGTAACATCAAGCAAAACGACATCCTTAACGTCACCGGAGATAACTCCCCCTTGAATTGCAGCACCAAGGGCCACGGCTTCATCTGGGTTAATGGAGTGATCAGGCTCCTTGCCAGCCCACTTCTTAACGGCTTCTTGAACAGCTGGAATACGAGTTGAACCACCGTTTAAGATTACCTTGTCGATGTCACCGACAGTCAGCTCCGCATCCTTTAAGGCATTATCAAATGGGACCTTGGTCCGGTCAACTAAATCGGCGGTTAATTCATCAAACTTAGCCCGGGTTAAGTCGGCTTCCAGGTGGAGTGGACCCGCTTCACCAGCTGAGATGAACGGCAGTGAGACGTGGGTTGAGGAAACGCCGGACAGGTCTTTTTTAGCCTTTTCAGCCGCATCCTTGAGCCGTTGCAAGGCCATCTTGTCCTTGGACAAGTCAACGCCATTTTCGTCCTTAAAGTTCTTAATCAGCCAGTCGATAATCTTGTTATCAAAGTCATCCCCGCCGAGCTTGGTATCACCATTAGTAGAAAGGACTTGGAAGACGCCATCACCCAGCTGCAAAACGGAAACATCGAAGGTACCACCACCGAGGTCATAAACCAAGACTTTCTCATCTTCAGCATCCTTGTCAAGACCGTATGCCAAGGATGATGCAGTTGGTTCGTTGATAATCCGCTTAACCTCTAGGCCAGCAATCTTACCAGCATCTTTAGTTGCTTGCCGCTGTGCGTCATTAAAGTAAGCTGGGACCGTAATAACTGCTTCTGTAACCTTTTCACCTAAGTAATCTTCAGAAAACTTCTTGATGTATTGCAAAATCATTGCCGAAATTTCTTGCGGTGTATAAGTTTTATCAGCAATCTTGACCTTGTAATCGGCCTCACCCATGTGTCGCTTGATGGATGAAATTGTGTTAGGGTTAGTGATCGCTTGCCGCTTGGCAACTTCACCAACCTGAATTTCACCATCTTTAAAAGCGACTACAGATGGAGTAGTCCGATTACCCTCTGGATTAGTAATGATTTTTGGTTCTTTACCCTCTAAAACAGCTACTGCTGAGTTGGTTGTTCCGAGGTCAATTCCGATAACTTTTGACATTGATAAACTTCCTTTCACCTATTGTGCAACAACGACCATTGCTGGTCTTAAAGTTCGATCTTTATATAAATAGCCTTTTTGTAAGACTTGGACAACGGTGTCCTTTTGATCATCATTTTCCGCTTCAACTGTTTGAACAGCCTGGTGTAATGTCGGATCAAATTTGCCGCCTGCTGCCGCGATTTCGCTGATACCATGATCCTTCATGGCTTTAACAAGTGCGTCAAGGGTCATCTGTACCCCTTTTTTGAGCTGCTTAGAGGCCTCATCATCAACCTTGGTCGACAGGGCCCGCTCCAAATTATCCATTGCTGGCAAAATATCCTTAGCTAAAGATTGTGACTCATACTTAATCAGCTGGCTTCGCTCATTATTGTAGCGATTTTGCATGTTCTGCATTTCCGCCTGACTGCGCAGGAACTTGTCTTCTAAGTCCTGATTTTGCTTTTGGGCCTTAATCAATTCTGCTTTTACCTGCTCAGCAGTGGTCTTGGGTGTTTGGTCCGTTGCCGCCGCAGTTTTAGCTTTAGCCGTAGCGGTTTTTTTGACCTTAGCCTGCTCTGGCTGCCCTTGTTTCTGTTCTTTAGCACCAGTGTCTTTTTCTTTATTCACGGCTAACCTCCTTTATTTAAATCGACCATAATACTCCAGTAGCTTCTTAGCTAGCTCATTCCTAAAATATTCTAATAGTCCTATTACCTGCGAATACGGCATATTGTTAGGACCAAGCAAGGCGATTACCCCCTTGCCATGTGTTCCAACACTGTATTCTGCCGTAAGCAAACTGTAGTCCTTGAGCAAGTCATTTGAAAGCTCCGAGCCCAAACTAACCCGGATGGGATGTTGGCCAATTTGGCTACTAGTCCGCTGGTCAACTAAGCTGGAAATCAACTCATTATGATCAATCAGCTCATAAAGTGACCTCAAATTGGCCACATTACTTAACGATGAGCTGTTGAGCAAGTTAATCTGCCCGTCGACATACATCTGTTCACTGGCCGCATCATTAATAACCTCTTCAACCAGTTCCAACAAGTCACCAGCATGGTTGCTGGTCAGCTTCTTGCCTAGACTATGATTAAGCAAGGCAGGCGTTACCTCATTCAAGGTCTTTCCTACCAGCTCATCATTAATCATCCGTACAGCTTTCTCAATTTCATCGCCATGAATATTAGTTGGCAAGCTATAAACTTGGTTATGGACGTTGCCGTCACTAGTCACCAAGATCGCCATAATCTGTCTACTAAACAAAGGCACAATCCGGAAACCCGTGATAGTCAGGTCACTACTCTCTGGCCCTTCCGCAAATGCCGTATAATTAGTCAAATCCGAGAGAATCTTGGCTGCTTCCTGAACTATTTCATTAACCTGGTGAAACGGCTGATCCAGCTGATTGACAATCCGCTCATAGACAGAAGACGGAATTTGAAGTGGTTCTACCAGATGATCAAGGTAATAGCGGTAACCCTCAGTTGATGGCACGCGGCCACTAGACAGGTGCGTTTTTTCAATTAAACCTTGGTCTTCTAAGACCGCCATCTCGTTGCGAATCGTCGCACTCGACACCTTAATTGGTAACTGCATCATCACCGTTTTTGAACCAACCGGATCATTAGTCTGGGTAAAATCATTAATAATTGTTTTTAAAATTAATTCTTGACGTTCGGTCAACATAGATATCGCCCTCACTTTTAGCACTCTTATCAAACAGGTGCTAACAGTTATTATGATACTAGTATTTAGCAGAAAGTCAAGCCGAGTGCTAAATTTTTTCCGATAAAATCATTAGACTAGTGGCGATGAGCAAAATATGCCTTGATTTCCGCCTCATCTTTGGCCATCTGGGCTCGTAATTCTGCCAAATTAGCAAACTTAATTTCGCCCCTCGTGTACTTGTACCATTTAATTACCATTTCTTGGTCGTATGCTTCTTCATCAAATCCAAATAAATTAGATTCGATAAAAATTTGCCGCCCTTCCTGAATGGTCACATTGTAGCCTACGCTGGTCATTGAGTCGTACCACTTGCCCTTAAGCTTGGTCTTGGTGGCATAAACCCCAACCTTCGGCACAACCTTGTGCTCAGTCCATACCAAGTTAGCCGTCGGATAGCCCAGTTTATGACCATTACGCAGACCATGGCCAACGATTCCGGTCATTGCATAGGGCGTTCCCAGCAATTCGGTCGCCAGTGCCATTTCACCAGCCTTTATCGCATCCTTGATTTCGGTCGACCCAATCTTTTGACCGTCATATGACTGCTGGGGAACTTCGATAATATCAAAGCGCCCCTTAGCAAAATGGGGAAAGTTTTTCATGTTGGCGACAGCTCGGGGCCCGTAAGTATAATCAAACCCAGCCACTACGGTATCCGCCTGCAGCTTAACCACAATCTGGTCGACGAACTCTTGGGCGGTCAGCTTGCTAAAACGATCATTGAAATGCATCACCAGCAAATAGTCCACCCCAAGCTTGCGCATTTTATATGCTTTTTCATTCAAACTATCGATGTAAGTTACCTCTGCCTTTTGATATACCTCTTTGGGATGGCCGTTAAAAGTCATCACGACCAGTGGATGCCCCTTCTGCTTGGCCTGCTCTTGCGCAATCTTAATCAATTGTTGATGACCACGGTGAACTCCGTCAAAAAAGCCCAGTACCAGCACAATTGGTCCCGGGATAAGATTTTCTTTAAGCGGATAAGTTAAATGAATAATTTGCACGATAAGACCTTCATTTCACCTAATTATTTTGTAAAAGCATTAATTCAGGACGGTAGTTATAATCATCTTTTTGATAAATTGCCTTAACCCTACCATTGTACCGTAAGACCACCTTTTTTGCATTCGTTTTTAGTGTAATGGCCGCCCCATTGTTGACTTTAAGCCACTGACTGGCACTAAGTTCAACCTGCTGGTAATCCTTAAAAAAAAGGTCAAGGGGTTGGAGAAAGTCTGGGGCCTGTGCTGGATTGGCAGCTATGAAATCAAGTTTAACAGCCTGACTGAGGTCAAAGCCTGAGCTAGCCGTGCGGCGCAAACTTTTCATCACTGCCGGAACGCCCAGTGCCGTTCCCAAATCATTGACCAGTGAGCGCACATAGGTACCCTTACTGCAGGCAATTTTAAAGTTAAAAGTGACTTGGCCGCGCTGCTCATCAAAGGTTGGCGCGCCAACTAAGTCATACGCTGAAACCGTTACTTGTCTACGGGGTCGCTCTACCTCAATGCCCGCCCGCGCATATTCATACAGGTGTTTGCCCTTAACCCGAACTGCAGAATAAATTGGCGGCACTTGTTCAATCGTACCCACAAATTTTTGCATGGCCTTTTTAAGTTCATCAGCGGACACTGCACTGGTTATCTTTTTTTCGTTTAAGACTGTTCCGCTGACGTCATACGAGTCGGTCGCAAAGCCTAAGATGCCAGTTCCTTCATATTCTTTGCCTTTGGTATGCATTAACTCAATCAACTTGGTGGCCTGGCCCACTGCAATTGGCAAAACACCGGTTACATCAGGGTCTAAGGTTCCTGCATGGCCAATCTTTTTGGTATGCAATATTTTCCGTAACTGGCAGACCACATCACTACTGGTCATGCCCTTATCCTTATCAATTACTAAAATTCCATTCATTATTTTACCTTGCCCATTAAAAAAGCGCTAAACAGCGCTTTGCTTAATTGTTACGATCCGCATCCTGTTTCTTTAGTTCAGCAATCAGATGATCAATTTTGCTACCATACTTGACTGAGTTGTCCCGTTTAAAAATTAATTCAGGAACCTTATAAACGGTCAAGCTTTGTCCAAGCAAGTGCCGCATCATTCCTTTTGCTTTTTCTAAACCAGCAGCAGCTTCTTCTTCTTTTTGCCTATCTTCAGACAGAATACTGTAATAGATGGTGGCATACGACAGGTCATTAGTACATTCCACCGCCGTAATGGTAACATCATTGACACGTGGATCACGGATATTTTTCCGCAAAATTTTAGTTAATTCACGGAGGATTTCTCCTTCAACACGACCAATTCTATGCTTCATGTTTTCCTCCCAGGATAATTACTTAGGCTTTACTTCCTGCTGTTCAACTGCTTCAAGTTCGTCACCGACCTTGATGTCATTGTACCCTTCAATCGTCAAGCCACAGTCGAAACCTTGCTTGACTATCTTGACGTCATCCTTAAACCGCTTAAGTGAAGCCACCTGACCAGTATAGACAACCACACCATCGCGAATGAGGTTGACTTCTGAATCACGTGAGACGTAGCCATTATCAACAAAAGCACCAGCAATTGTGCCAACTTTAGAAACTTTCCAAGTTTCACGCACCGTCAAGTTACCAACGACCTTATCTTCATAGGTTGGCTCAAGCATTCCTTGCATAGCTGCCTTCACGTCGTCAATTGCCTTATAAATGATGCTGTATAAGCGAATGTCGACCCCATCGGCTTCAGCTTGAGACCGGGCGGTGGCAGTTGGACGCACGTTAAAGCCAATGATAAAGGCATTTGAAGCAGCAGCCAGCGTAACGTCCGATTCATTAACCGCTCCGACCCCAGCGTGAATGATGTTCACCCGGACACCTTCAACTTCAATCTTTTCAAGTGATTGTTGCAAAGCCTCAGCTGATCCTTGAACATCGGCCTTTAAGACTACGCCGACTTCCTTCATGTTTTCCTTCTTCATCGTGTCAAACAGGTTGTCTAACGTCACGTGCTGCACGTTTTCACGTGCATGTTGTAAAGCTGCTTGGGCCCGTTGTTCACCGACACTGCGCGCGGTCTTTTCATCATCAAAGACTACAATCTTATCAGCAGATTCTGGAACATCATTTAGTCCGGTGATTTCAACCGGCATCGATGGGGTAGCCTTCTCAACTTGACGACCACGATCATTCGTCATCACCCGCACGCGCCCGAAGCGGTTACCAACAACGATTGGATCACCGGTATGAAGCGTACCTTGTTGCACGAGCAAGTCCGCAACGGGACCACGTCCCCGCGATAGGTGGGCCTCAATTACCGTACCAATGGCCTTTTGAGTAGGGTCAGCTTTAAGTTCCATCACATCTGCCTGCAGTAAGATCATCTGCAATAATTCGTCAACATTTTCACCTGTTTTAGCAGAGATGTTAACGAAAATGGTCTCGCCACCGTAATTTTCCGGAATCAAGTTGTACTTCATTAATTGTTCTGTGACGTGGGCAGGATTGGCACCAGGCGCATCCATCTTGTTAATTGCTACAATAATTGGCACCTTAGCACTTTTGGCATGGTCGATCGCCTCAATAGTTTGCGGCATGACCCCGTCGTCGGCGGCAACAACCAAAATAACAATATCAGTAACTTCAGCACCGCGTTCACGCATGTTAGAGAAGGCAGCATGGCCTGGTGTATCCAGAAAGGTAATTGGCTTATCATCAATCCTTACTTGGTAGGCACCAATCTTTTGAGTAATTCCACCTGCTTCATGCGCAGAAACGTGAGTATGGCGTAAGCGGTCAAGTAAGGTTGTCTTACCATGGTCGACGTGACCCATGATGGTCACAACTGGTGGACGTTTAACCTGATGTTTGGACTGCTTTGACTCATCCATGAGCTTATCATACATGCTATCAATATCAGAAATATCTTCATGAACTTTTTCTTGTGCGTCAATTCCGTATTCAGCAGCAACGAGCTCAATCGCGTCCTTGTCAAGCGACTGGTTTTGATTGGTCATTACGCCCAACATAAACAGCTTCTTCACAATTTCGGCTGGTTCCCGGTGCAAAAGCTTACCTAAGTCCTGGGCATTCATCCCAACTTCATAAACTAATGCATCTGGCAGAGGACGTTCTTTTCTCTGAGTTGGTTGCTTTTTAGGAATTGGATCAAACTGCCGCTTCTTATTCTTATTCTTGCGCTTATCTTGATGCTTGGCATAGTTATTATTGCCACCGAAGTTCTGATTGCTTCCTTTCCGGCCCGGCTTGCCAAAATTACGCGTATTATGTCCATTACCGCGGCGCTTGTCTTCCTTGACAGGCTCAGGTCCGCCATTAGTCTTAGCCATTTCAACCTTTGAAACTGGAGCGACTTCTGGACTCGACTTCATTCTAGCTGGTGATGGCTTAATGATTTTAGGACCAGAGACGGTCGCTGATCCTGTTTCGGTCTTAGCTACCTGCTTGACGGTATGCTGGCTTGGTTTGGTCTGTTCACTGGATTTTGGCGTTTGCTTGTCCTCATTATCTAACTTACGTGTTTCTGCGGCCGGTTGGGTCATCGTGCTTTGGTCAACACGTTGCTTTTGTTTTAACTGTTTGAGCAAGTCTTGGGCGGCCGGCTTAGGACTTTTTGGTACTTGCTTTGAAGTGGTTTCTTGACGGGCCTGGTCTTGTCTAGACCGCGACCGATTTGACCGCCTATTTCTGTTATGACCGTTGTCCCGCTCTTTTTTGCTGTCATCCTGATTTTTCTCATTTTTTCGGATTGAGGTTACAGAGATCTTGATTTTACCGCCCTTTTTATCGGTTTTTGCTGGTTTTTTTACAGGAGTGGGGTTATTAAAAGTACCCTTCAATTGACTCACTTGCGAATCTTCTAGTGATGACATATGGTTCTTAACATCGAATCCAAGCTCATTTGCCTTATTGACCACAACTTTATTTTCGATGCCTAGTTCTTTTGCAATTTCATAAATTCTTTTTTTAGCCATCCAATCACACTCCTTCATTAATCTTTTGTACTAATGCTTTGAAGAAACCGGTATCGGTCAGTCCTACTACCTTACGCTGCTTGCCCACGGCATGCGAGATTTCACTGCTAGTAAAGTTAGAAATGATTTCTATATCATTCTGTTTAGCGAGCCTAGTAACCTTTTCGCTGGTATCTGCATGACTGTCATTAGCCAAAATAACTACTTTTACTTTTTTTGCTTTTAAGCCTAGCAAGACTAGCTCTAGTCCTGAAACCAGCTTCCCTGCTCGTTCTGCTAGCCCTAGCAAATTTAATGCCTTTTGTCTATTTTGCAAATTTACTGATCACCAAACAATTCTTTCCTAGCCTTTTGATGGTCAACATAGGAATATAGTTCTTCATAAAATGATTCTGGCACAGTTGCACCCAGACTGCGCTCAAGTACGCCCTTCTTCTGAGCCCGCTTAATCTCTTCTGGATTAAGCGAAACATAGGCACCACGCCCCGACTGCTTACCAGTGGGATCGACGGCGACCTTTTTTTCCTTGTCGATTACAATACGAACTAATTCCTTCTTGGGTTGCATGGTATTAGTCAGTAAATCTTTTCGCATTGGAATTTTCCTCTTTTTCAAAAAGAACTCACCCCTTGCCTATTCTTCGTCAGTATTGCTACTTTCAACCTCTGCCAGATCAGCTTCTTCGTCCTGCACCTGGTCTTCAGCAGCAGTCAAATCAACTGCTTCATCAGGTGTCTCTGCTGCCAGCTCTGTGCCTTGAGTCTCACCAAGCGCTGCTTCGTTTTCTTCGTTGACTTCCTCAACGTCTTCATCAACAAATTCAACTTCAGATTCGGGTCTAATATCTATCTTGTAACCCGTCAGCCGGGCTGCTAAGCGCACATTTTGGCCCTTCTTGCCGATTGCTAAAGACAGCTGGTAATCCGGAACGATCACCAAGGCACTCTTCTCATCTTCTTCATCGCCAAACTGCACAGCGATAACTTCCGCTGGATTAAGGGCATTAGCGATAAAATCAGATGGATCTTCTTCATATTTAACAACGTCAATATTTTCGCCGTCAAGTTCGTTGACCACATTTTGAACCCGTGCACCCCGTTGGCCAACACAAGTGCCGACCGGATCAATACTAGGATCGTTAGACTTAACCGCAATCTTAGTCCGGTCACCAGCTTCGCGAGCAATCGAAACAATTTCCACCGTCCCATCAAAAATTTCTGGAACTTCTTGTTCAAAGAGCCGCTTGACCATATCCGGTGCAGTTCTGGAAACCGTAATTTGTGCACCCTTAGAATCAGATCCCACATGGGTTACCAACACGCGAATTTGATCTTGGGGATGATAATTTTCATTGGGCAGCTGATCATTACGAGGCATCACCGCTTCGACATCACCAATTTTAACATAAACGAAGCGATTATCGTGCCTTTCAACCGTACCAGTGATTAATTCATCCTCATATTGTGAGTATTCATCAATAATATGGTTTCTTTCCGCTTCCCGCAAGTGTTGCATAATAACCTGCTTGGCGGTTTGTGCAGCAATCCGCCCAAAATTTTTGGGAGCAACTTCAAAGCGGATTTTGTCACCAAGTTCATAAGCCTTGTTGATGGTTAAGGCATCCTTCAGACTGATCTCAAGCCGGTCGTCATGAACTTCTTCAACCACAACCTTCTCGCTCATCAGCTTAAAGTCACCTTTGCGCTCGTCAAACTCGACTACCACATTGGTGGCCTGGTTATAGTTTTTCTTATAAGCTGCAATTAAAGCTGCCTTAATTGCTTCAACGATAACGTCCTGTTTAATTCCCTTAGTTTTTTCTAAAGTCGTGAACGCCTCTAGCATTTCTTTAGACATAAGTTTTAATCGGCCTTTCTAAAATTCAACTGCAAAACGAATGCTTGCAACTAACTTACGCGGAATGGATAACTTTTTCCTGCTTGTTTTGATCTTTATTTCCAACTCAATTTGATCGTCATCATATGAGTTAAGTGTCCCCTCATACTCCTTTTCACCATCAAGTTTTTGGTAAAGACCAACGTGAACGTAGTTATCCAGCGCCTTTTCCCAATCTTTAGCGGTTTTAAGCGGTCGCTCAATACCCGGTGAAGACAATTCCAAAACGTAAGGATCTGGAAAGGGATCGGGTCTGATTGCATCTAGCTTAGTCGAAATTAGTTCGCTTAAGCCTGCAATTTCATCCATGTCAATTCCATTTTCACGATCAACATATATTCTTAAATAATTTTGACCCTTTTCTTTTACGTATTCTGCATCAACCAGATCATCATTACGCGCGGTAACAATGGAACTAATTTCAGCGAGAACAGAATCTGCAACTTTCGCCAAGTACTTTCCTCCGTAATAAAAAGAGTGAGCATAAGCTGCTCACTCCGAATTATTTATTCGAACTTCTTCAAGAAGTATATCACATTTATTCTTAATCTGCAAAATTTTAAAAGAGGGAGAGTTGATTTTGGTCAGGCATCCCTGTCAACACACCATTATCCTCTAGGTATTCCATAATTGTCTGTGAAACTTTACCCCTTTGGGCCAGATCTTCTTTAGACAAAAACTCCTGCTCAGCTCGCGCCGCTACTATTTGCTTAGCAGCATTATTACCAAGTCCTGGCACCGCGTTAAAGGGAGCTAAAATCGTGTGCTGATCAATAATCTTAAAGTTCAACGCCTCTGACTGCTTAATATCGACCATCTTAATTTTGATGCCCCGTTCCAAACACTCATTAGCAATTTCTAAGACTGTCAATAAACTCTTATCCTTGGCCGAGGCATCATTGCCCTGCTTTTGAATATCGGCCATCGCCTTTTTCACGGTATTCTTGCCGTGACTCATGGCTACCAGGTCAAAAAGACTGGCACGCACGGAAAAGTAGGCAGTGTAATAGATCTCCGGATAGTAGACCTTAAACCAGGCGATCCGTAATGCCATTAAGATATAGGCTGTGGCATGGGCTTTGGGGAACATGTACTTAATCTTAAGACAGGATTCAATATACCAGCGAGGAATTTTGTCGTTTTGCTGTAACACTTTCATGTCCTCTTCGCTAATGCCGCGGCCATGCCTTACGGATTCCATCGTCGAGAACGCTACTTCCGGCTTCACCCCCCAGTGAATCAAGTCCATCATGATATTGTCCCGACAACCAATTACTTCTTTCAGCACACAGGTCTTATTGTTGATCAATTCCTCAGCATTGCCCAACCAGACATCGGTTCCGTGCGAGAGCCCAGAAATCTGTAGCAGCTCTGAAAAGGTCGTTGGCTTGGTCTCTTCCAGCATGCCCCGCACAAACCTAGTTCCAAATTCAGGAACACCCAGTGTGCCCGTTTTAGAATCGATCTGTTCTGGCGTTACCCCCAAAATTTTAGGGCTAGAAAACAGTGACATCACGCCTGGATCATCCGGTGGAATGGTCAGCGGGTCAACACCAGAAAGGTCCTGTAGCATCCTGATCATCGTCGGATCATCGTGCCCCAGAATATCGAACTTAAGAATATTGTCGTGAATCGAATGAAAATCAAAGTGCGTCGTCTTCCAAGCCGCATCGACGTCATCCGCCGGATACTGCACCGGAGTGAAGTCATAGATATCCATATCATCGGGTACAACCACAATTCCGGCAGGGTGCTGGCCGGTTGTCCGTTTAACTCCAGTTACACCAGCAGCCAACCGGTCAAGTTCGGCGCGCCGCAGGTTCAGTTCTTTTTCATCATCATAATGCTTAACGTAGCCATAAGCCGTCTTGTCCGCAACCGTGGCAATTGTGCCTGCCCGGTATGAATTCCCCGGACCAAACATTACTCGGATAAAGTTATGGGCAACTGGTTGGTAGTCACCCGAAAAGTTCAAATCAATATCGGGCACCTTATCCCCGTGAAAGCCTAAGAAGGTCGCAAACGGAATATCCTGTCCATCTTTAACCAAATTACTACCGCATTCAGGGCATTTTTGATCAGGTAAATCATACCCGGAACCATATTCACCGTTTTCAAAAAACTGCGAATATTTACAAGTAGGACAGCGGTAGTGCGGCGCCAGCGGGTTAACTTCGGTAATGCCCGACATTGTGGCCACCAGACTTGAACCAACTGACCCCCTCGAACCAACTAGGTAGCCGTCCTTGTTGGACTTGGCAACCAAACGCTGCGAAATTAGGTAAATAACGGCATAACCATTCGAAATAATCGAGTGGAGTTCCATTTCAAGCCGATCCTGAACAATTTTTGGCAACTCAGCCCCATATAGTTCATGCGCCTTGTCATAGGTCAAGCGCTTCATTTCTTCATCTGCATTTTCAATGTGCGGCGGGTACAGCCCGTCTTTAATCGGAGCAATCTCTGCGGTTGAGGCCGCGAGCTGGTTAGGATTGGTAATCACAATCTCCTTTGCCGCCGCTGCTCCTAAGAAGTCAAATGCAGCCAACATCTCCTGCGTAGTGTAAAAATGCATATCAGGCTGCTTTTTGTTGCGATTGGGGTTACTTCTTTGCGCAGAAACCAAGATTGTCCGGTAAATTGCATCGTGCTCTTCTACATAGTGCGCATCTCCGGTAGCCACAACTGGCTTACCTAACTCCTTACCTAATTTGTAGATATTAGTCAAAATTTCTTCCAATTCCGCCTCATCCGCAATTAGGTGGTCCGCAATTAATTCAGCATAGTTAGCCGGCGGCTGAACTTCCAAGTAATCATAAAACTTCGCCTTTTTTCGAGCCTCATCATAGCCCTTTTGCATCATTGCAATGAAGACCTCACCCTCAGAACAAGCCGATCCATATAGCAGTCCCTCGTGATTCTTGACTAAGTCAGACTTAGGTGTTCGCGGAATACGGTAAAAGTATTCCGTATTAGCCAGTGATACCAGTCTGTACATATTTTTAAGACCAGCTTGGGTTTGGGCTAAGATAGTCATGTGCTGGGGGCGGGCGCGCTTAAAGACCTGCCCGCGAGTTGCATAGTCATTCATCTTGCCGAGGTCATCTTCACCGAATTTTTCTTTAAAAGCATCTAACAGCTTAAACATCAAATAACCAGTAGCCTCGGCATCCTGATTGGCCCGGTGATGGTGCTCTAAAACCACATTGTACTTCTTGGCCAATGAGTCCAAAGTATGCCGCGTCTGTTCTGGGTGCAAAAGACGTGATACTTCTAGTGTATCAACCACTGGCTGGATAACTTCTGCTAGACCAGAGCGGCGCAAGGCAGCGTTAATGAAACCAAGATCGAATTGCACATTGTGGCCGCACAGCGGCCGCTCACCATAAAAGGCTTGAAACTGCTTGATGACAACCTCCTCGTCAGCTGCAGCACTGACCATTTCATCAGTAATTGAAGTCAAGTTAATGGTTTGTTCACTTAGCGGATGGTGTGGATTGATGAATTCATCGAAGCGTTCAATGACCTCACCATTTTTCATTTTAACCGCTCCAATTTCGATAATTGTATCGTAGACTGAGGAAAGACCGGTCGTTTCAACGTCAAAAATTACAAATTCTTGATCTTCATAGGTCAGTGGTGCCGGATTAAGGACTAACAGGGCATGATCATCAATCATATTGGCCTCAAGGCCATAAATAATCTTCACCTGGTTCTTTTTGCCTGCATTGTAAGCCTCAGGAAAGGCCTGAACGTCAGCATGATCAGTGATGGCAATTGCTTGTTGCCCAAATTTTTTGGCTGCCTGAACATAGTCAGTTGCCGTATTGGTGGCATCTAACTGGCTCATATTGGTGTGCAAGTGCAATTCGACTCGTTTGGTGGTGCCAGTATATTGTTCTTGCCGACCCAGGTGTTCAACTACTTCAAAGGCGGAAATATTGAACACAACGTCATGGTCCCACTGATCCTCAGCTGCGCTTCCCTGCATTTTAGCCCAAACGCCTGGCTTTAAGTCACTGATGCTCTTCATCTGTTCTTTGTCCGAGACAAACTTTTTAAAACCAATTGAATCTGAGTAATCGGTAATCTCACCCGTAAAAATGATTGAACCATTTTTTAGTTCACGCGTGCTGACGTTGAAAATATTTCCCTCAATAACTACGTTACGCGAACCGTCAGTTACCTCCTTAATCTGGGTAACAGGTGACTTTTCATCTAGCTTACGGTTGCCATAGCGGGTTTTTTTGGTGGGGTATGACGGCGATTTCACTTTTTCTTTGGGAGGTGCCGCATTATAGGCCTCCTGCATAATCTGCTCGTGCTCTTCTTGCAGTTGTTGCAGACTGGCTAGGTTACTTTGTGAATTAGCTTCGTCGATCTCCGTGACAAATTTTAAGTTAAAAAAGCCATAATTACGCATTTCTTCGGCCAATTGATCAAGCATTTTTTGCTCTAGCAGCCCATCTACAACCAGGTTATCAACCGGAATGATCCAGCGTCCCTGGTCTTTTTTAGGTTGATGGTTGGAGATGAATTCGCGGGCTACCTGCTGTAAATATTGCGAATGCTGCACGGCATAGTTCCAATATTCACATAAATATTCATCCGCACCATCTTGAGATCGAACAAACAAGCGCGTTTCTACAAAAGCCGAAAAGTTAGCACTAATCGCCTTGTTCAAAGCATCATAAGTGGCGAATTTCAACGGTGTAGTAAAAAGAACATGAATATCCCACCTATGTTCTTTAGCGTACACATCCACGTTCTCAATTTCACCTTGTTGCAGCAAGTCGTTATCCTCAAACTGATCAGGAAAGTTAATTTGTTGCAAAAGTTGTAAGAAAAGTTCGTTTTTATTAGTCACGAAAATTATCCTAACTCTTTATTAATCAAAGCAGCTAATTCACTGGTTGTTACTTCAACCGCCCGCTCATCGGTTGGGCGTTTAACTTCCACAACACCTTCAGCGGTTTTTTTACCGATAGTAATCCGAATCGGCGCACCAACCAGGTCAGCGTCCGCAAACTTAACGCCAGCCCGCTCATTACGGTCATCATACAAGACGTCATAGCGGGCCCCGTATTTTTGTTCCAAAGCTTGGGCTAGTTCAGTCTGCTTATCATCCTTCATCTTCATCTGCACAATGTGAATAGCAAAGGGAGCAATTTCTTTTGGCCAAGCTATTCCAAACTTAGTGAGGTGCTGCTCCATCACCGCCGATAGTAACCGGGTAACACCAATTCCGTATGAACCCATGATCACCGGTTGGGCCTTGCCATTCTGATCGAGGAAGTCAGCCCCCATTGTTTTGGTGTAATAAGTACCCAGTTTAAAAATGTGACCAACCTCAATTGAGGTGGTAAATTGCAGCGGCAAATGATCAACGGGATCTGGTTCACCCTCATTGGCCACCCGGATATCGCCATAGTGGTCTACCTGAAAATCACGGTTGAGATTAGCATTCTTGTACTGGTAACCGTCCTTGCCAGCCCCCACAACTACATTAGTCAGGTCCTTGACAGTGTCATCCGCAATAATTTGGTCAGCCCAATCTGCTTTAACTGGACCTACACTACCTTTATGAACTCCAGTAATTGCCTCTAGCTCAGCATCTGTTGCTGTTCGCAAAGCATCGGCGTCAAGCAAGTGAGTGAGTTTAACTTCATTAATCTGCTTGTCGCCGCGAATTAAAACTAACACGTGTTCTGCTTCATTCACAATATACAAGACACTCTTAACTATTCTAGTCTCCGGTACCTGTAAAAAGTCCGCCAATTCGGCAATCGTTTCTTGTTCCGGACTGGCTACCTCACTAAGTTCGGCAGCCGCTTCTTGGTCTGGCGTGAAGGTATCAAGGCTGACTGCCATTTCCAAATTAGCTGAATACGTGCCGGTTTCATTAGTGGCAATGGTATCTTCACCGATTGCTGCTGGAGCTTGGAATTCGGTTGAATTCTTACCGCCCATTGTTCCCGAGTCAGCAATTACCGGCACCACTTTGACTCCGCAGCGCTGAAAAATAGCCTCAAACGCCTGCTTTTCATCATCAAATTGCTGATCTAATTGTGCTGTCGTGGCGGCAAAGCTATAGGCATCAAGCATAATGAATTCACGGGTACGCAAAAGTCCAAAACGCGGTCGATTCTCATCACGAAACTTATTTTGAATTTGGTAAAGCGCAATCGGCATTTGTTTATAGCTTTTAAGACCTTTCGCCACAATTTCAGTAAAAGTCTCTTCGTGAGTTGGCCCTAGCATGCTTTGGCGGTCGTGCCGGTCTTTCAGCTTGAACATCTCGGGGCCATACTTCTGCCACCTACCTGATTCTTCCCAAAGCGTGGCGGGTAACAATTCCGGCATAATCATCTCTGGCACATTGATCTTAGCCATTTCTTCACGCATAATCTGTTGAACCTTGACCAGTACCCGGAAGCCCAACGGTAAGTATGCGTACACACCAGCAGTCACCTGGCGGACATAGCCTCCCCGCAGCATTAACTTATGGCTTGCAGCGACTGCATCCGATGGTGCTTCCTTCAAAGTTGGCATAAATAAAAAAGATTGACGCATAATTTTCTCCTCACGAACAGTGGTTTTTAAAAATTTTATTTAATAAAGTAGCGGTAGATATCATTACCGGTTACCGCAATAATTAAGACTAGCAGTAAGCCAAAGCCAACCAGCTCTACCATTGCCTCATGGTCCTCAGAAATTGCTTTTCCGCGGACAATTTCAATTAGGTTAAGCAAGAACTTGCCCCCGTCAAGACCGGGAATCGGAATCAAGTTGACAATCCCCAAATTAATTGAAATCATCGCCAAAAAGGCTAGCAGATAAGAAAAACCCATCTGTGACACTTGGGAAGTTTGGGAGTAAATACCTACCGGGCCAGACAACTTATTTAGACTGAAGTGTCTGAATAAACCACCGACCGCGTTAAAAATCATTCCCGTTGTCGACACTGCCGTATCCCAGCCCCGCTTAGCCTTTGCACTAGCACGCTCATCTCCACGTGCCTGGATACCAATTTGGTAGACCGTCTGCTTTTGCACCTTAACGGCTTGGGGACGGACATTAACCCTTTCAGTGCGACCAGCCTTGACCAGGTCTATTTTTAGGGTTTTACCCTTACTTTGGTCGATTTGTTGTGAGATCTCATCAAAGTTCATGGTCTTATGCCCATTAATGGCTGCAATCCTGGTACCTGCTTCGATATGAGCAGCCGCAGCTGGCGAATCCGCCACAACCTTACCGATGGTTGTAGTGGCCGGACCCGGAACTGTAAAAGTCCACATCATGAACACTACAAAACCTAAGATGATATTCATCAATGGACCGGCCACATTAGTAGCCAACTTCTTCCAGACATTGGCTTCCTGAAACTGGGTGTCCCGCGGCGCAATAACGAGTTCAGTCTTTGATTGATCAATCATCGTCGCATTGCGGGCTACTTGATAAGTGACTTCATTTTCTTCATTGCCATTCTCATAACCGGTGATTGTCAGATCATCAACTAAGTCAACCTGAGTAACTTGCATAGGAATACCCTCAATAGGTAAATCCGATTCTGAAGCATCAATCCTGACCACCTGCTTTTGCTCATTCAGCTGCAGGATAACCGTCGTCCCGAGATCGATTTTACTTTCATCATCCTTATTGGCAAGGCGCACATAGCCGCCCAGAGGTAACCAGCGAATCGTATAAGTGGTGGGATTGCGTCTGATTTGCAACAATTTTGGCCCCATCCCAATCGAAAATTCACGCACCAAAATACCACATTTTTTGGCAACAATAAAGTGGCCAAATTCATGCACAAAAACCAACAAGCCAAAGACGACTAAAAAAATCAGTATACCCTTCAATTATCTTCTCCTAGTGCACGATTCCTAATAATGCGGCAAAAACCGGCAAGACAAACAGCATGCTGTCAAAACGGTCTAGAATACCGCCGTGACCGGGCAAAATCTTGCCAGAATCTTTTACGCCATAGAAACGCTTGTAGGCAGACTCAACCAAGTCGCCCATTTGACCAACAATTGATAAAACGACCGCAATTACCACCATTTCAACCAAGGGGTAACCAACATTAATAAAGTAAACATAAATTGCGGCACAAATAACCGCACAAATAGTACCGCCAATTGAACCCTCCCAAGTTTTGTTAGGGCTAATTACCGGCCACAACTTATGTTTACCAATCTTGCGACCAATCATGTAGGCCCCAGTATCAGTTAACCAAACAACCACAAAGACATAGCAGAGCAGTGCTAGACCATTGCGACTGTTTCTAATTCCGGCCATGTAGTGAAAGCCGGTCCCGATATAGAGTGAGGCAAGTGTATAGACACTGACATCATCAAAGCTGGTCTTGTTTTTCGACAAGACCGTCCAACTGAGCATCAACATGACTAGCCCAAAGTATACCCCGTACTTAGACCAGTTAAAGGGCGCGCCCTTAAAGAAATTATCGGGAACAGCCCAGGTAACAGTTGCTAAGAGTGCCAGCAAAAAATTGACTGAAATCAAGATCTGTTTTTTCATTAAAAAGATCTCGCTGATGCCTACCGCTGCAAAAGCTACGGTTAGCCAGTCCATCCACAATCCACCCATGATAACAATGGGAATAAATAAGATTAAAGCAATAACTGCTGTAATTACACGTTGTTTCATATCATTACCTAACTATCTGATTCGTCAACTTTACCAAAGCGACGATGGCGCTGTTGAAATTCTGTAACGAATTCTTCTAAGTCTGATGCAGTAAAATCCGGCCATTTTTTCGGGCTGAAGGCTAGTTCAGAATACGCTAACTGCCACAGCATAAAGTTGGACAACCGCTGTTCACCGGATGTTCTAATTAACAAGTCCGGATCTGGATAATCACCCAGCTTAGCACTCATCAGTCGCTCAGAAATCATTTGTTCATCAACTTGCTCACTACTAATTTCACCGGTCTCAACCATTTTGGCAAGAGCTTTGACCGCCGAAGTGATTTCATCTCTTGCCCCATAATTAAAGGCAAAATTTAAAACTAAACCCTTATTTTCAGCAGTTTGTGCCATGGCTCGCTCCACCACTTGATGTGTCTTGCGCGGTAAGTCGTCCAAGTATCCCATAATATTAACTTTGACCTTATTTTCCATCAAAGTCGGCATGAACTTGTCAAAAAAGCGCACGGGCAAGTTCATCAGATAGGCCACTTCTTCTTTAGGACGAGCCCAATTTTCGGTTGAAAAGGCATAGAGTGACAAAACTTTCACACCTAATCGATCTGCCGCTAAGGTGATGCGCTCTACATTGTTCATCCCCTCATAATGTCCAGCAACACGGGGCTTGCCCTGTTGACGAGCCCAGCGCCCGTTACCATCCATAATAATTGCCAAGTGGTTAAGCTGATTTTTATTCTCTGCCATTTACTTAGCCTTGCGTAATTTCTTTCCGCTTTTGGTCGGCCAGTTGGTCAATTTTTTGGGTTGCAGCATCAGTGATTTTTTGAACTTGCTTTTCTAAATTGCGCTGTTCATCTTCAGTGATTTCATCATCTTTTTGTTGCTTCTTAAGACTGTTCATGGCATCTCGGCGGACATTTCTGACGGCAATCTTACCCTCTTCGGCTTCCTGGTTCACTTGCTTAGCAATTTCTTGGCGGCGCTCACCTGTCAGCTGCGGAATTACTAGCCGAATAACCTTGCCATCATTTGCAGGTGTCAAGCCCAGATTTGATGCCATCAGCGCATGCTCAATATTATCAAGACTGCTTTCGTCGTATGGTGTAATCAAGAGTACCCGTGGTTCAGGAATGGTCACGCTAGACATTTGGGTCAGGGGCGTGGGTGCGCCATAGTAGTCAACCTGGATACCGTCTAAAATCGCTGCATTAGCCACGCCTGCCCGGATTGAGGCAAGATTTTTTTCAAAAACAGTGATCGATTTATCCATATTTGCTTGGGCTTTGTTTATTACATCGTTATTCATTATTTTTCTCCTTCAATTACTGTACCAATCTGCTCGCCCATGACAACTTTTTTGATGTTACCATCGGTGTTCACGTTGAACACAATTAGGGGAATGTTTGTATCCATTGAAAGTGAGCTAGCAGTTCTGTCCATGACTTTTAAGTTTTTCGAAATAACGTCTAACTGGGTTAGTTCCTGATACTTGATAGCATTAGGATCAAGCTTAGGATCAGCAGAGTAAACTCCGTCAACTCCGTTCTTAGCCATCAGGATCACATCCGCATCAATTTCGGCTGCCCGCAAAGCAGCGGTTGTATCAGTTGAAAAGTAGGGATTACCAGTGCCTCCACCCATAATGACCACCCGGCCTTTTTCAAGGTGGCGGATTGCCTTTCTCCTGATATAAGGTTCAGCGATTTGCCTCATTTCGATGGAAGTTTGCAGTCTGGTGGGAACACCTACATGCTCTAAGCCATCCTGAAGGGCTAAACCGTTCATGATCGTAGCGAGCATGCCCATGTAATCAGCTTGCGAACGTTCCATGCCAAGTTTAGCACCGGTCTCGCCCCGCCACATATTACCGCCGCCGCAGACGATTCCAATGTCAACTCCTAAATCATGCACTGACTTAATTTCTTTAGCTAAGTGACCGATGACCGTGGGATTGATTCCACTCCCCTTTTCACCAGCCAGAGCTTCACCAGAAATCTTCAAAACAATCCGCTGATATTTAACTTTAGACATGACAACCTCCTCTATAACTTTAATTATTCTAACATAGAAAGCAGGCAAATGTGGGCATCCAAAACAAAAGACAATTACTTTTAATATTCGCAACTTTTTCAAGCGCACTTCTGCTTTTAAATACAATTATTTTGCCGATATTAATTATAATCTTGTAGCACCGCTGGTTTTGTTGTTTTAAAAAAAGCCCTGTTAACTACAGAACTCTTTTAAACTGATACTCTATCTTTAACTCTGCTATCTTTTTGCTCTTACTAATTAATATTAGTCTAAATATCAACTAACCGTTATTCCAATCACAACTATTATGGCTATGGCGAAATTCGCCGGTTTGCAGCAAAAAATAAAAATAAGGTCTACAAAATTTCAAGACCTTATTAACTTAATTAATTTTCAGCAGCATTTTTACCCGCTAAACGACCAAAAGTTTGTGCATGACTAGAAGCTAGTCCCGGTACACGATCATTGTATGATCCCCAGAAAAAACCACCTGAATCATTTCCACCAGCATATAAGTGTCTGATTGGTTGATGATTTTCATCAAGTACTTCCATTTTGGTATTTACCCTTAAACCATCAAATGTACAAAGAATCCGTCCACCTAAAATACAGCCGTAATATGGCGCCTTTTTAACGGGAGTTAATCTGTAAGCTTCCTTACCAAACTCTTGGTCATTGTGGCTAATGACTGACTTATTGTTATTAGTGATGGCTTGTTTCAAAGCATTTATTGGTAATTTGAGCTGCTCTGCCAGCTCTTCAACCGTATCAGCCTTTACTACCAATCCCTTTTCTACATAAGATTCAGTATCTTTTACAAAAGCTGCTTTATCTGTCATATAACCGGGGAAGCCATACCGGGCACAGCCCAGCATATGCATTTTTTCCAGATATTCAGCGTAATTATCATCCCAAACCATTGCGTACAAGTAGCCTGGCTCTTTACTAGCCGCATTCACAATAAATTGGTAAGGAATCGACTCATTGGCAAATCTTTCTCCACGTAAGTTGACCTTCAAAAAGGGATACGAACCAATCCACAACCAGTTATCATAACTATCTGTTTGATAGTAAAGATCTTCAGTTTTTGTTCCAATCGGTACTAGGCCACGATCAAAAATACTTTCAGCTGGCTCCTCGTCACGTTTGGCACCTACATTCAAAGCAGCGGTAATACCTGCACCGTTAGAGCGCGGAGAATCATTATAAACATTCTTCTTTAAGGACAATGCATTCCATTTTTGAAGCAAGTCTTTATTGGCCGAATATCCACCGGTTGCAATAATGACCCCTTTTGATGCCCTTATTTCATAAAATTCGTCACTACCAAGATCCTTAACAATTGCACCAGTCACAGTATCTTTTTCTTTGAGTAATTTAACCAAAGATGTTTGGTAACGAATATCGATTTTATGTTCTTTTTGATATTTGACAAACCAATTGCCATAAGAAACAAATGATTCATCGTCAATGGTTGGATCATTTTCTGTTGGAAAGCCTTGGTATGCCTTATTAGTCATCATTGCATCGGGCTCTGACTTAAAGTGTGCACCATTCGGTTTTAAAATTTTATCTTCTAACCAATTAACACTTTCAGCACTGTTGTCGACCCAAGTTTTTAATAAACGTTCATCGACATTGTGTTGCGCAAATGAAGCTAAAGACTCAACTAACTCTTGCTTATTAATAACTGTTCCAGCACGCTTTTGAGCATTACTGCCGACACTCGCAATCCCTACTCTCATCAAGTTAATCGTTTTTTCTTTTTCAATTAGAATAACCTTGGCTCCTTTTTCTTGCGCAGCTGCAGCGGCCATCATACCAGCATTACCAGCCCCAACTACCAAGACATCTGTTGAGATTAATTTAGTGGCAGTAACCTCATCTACCTTGTAACCATCCACATTAGGATATTTGTTCATGCTTTTCTCCTTTTTCTTTTAATAACGTTTTCAGTTATAATAATATCATCTCAAAAAACAAATACTTATCAATTATCTTATTACTAATAACTATTTATTATCAGGAGAAGGCAATGAATCTCGACCATCTAGAAATATTTGTTGATTTAGCAGAAACTTTAAATTTTCGTAAAACAGCTTATCACAAAAACCTTTCTCAGCCCGCCATTTCCCAAGCTATTAACTCAGTGGAAAACGAAATTGGCGAGAAATTATTTAAACGATCACGCAGAGGTGTTGAAATTTTACCAAAGGGAAGACTTTTTTATGAAAGTATTAAGCCACTTTTAAACACCTACTACAAATCGATTCAAGAAGTGCAGCAAACCTATGATGAGCATTATGCGTTAACAATCGGCATAACTAACTCGCCTCATGAAGACGAAGTAATTCCGCTAATAATTCCTAAATTTCAAACTATTTATCCAAGTATCAAAATTTTTTTGCAAAATTATGATCATACTCAATTAAAGCGCCAGCTTGTAAACGGCGATTGCGACTTAATCTTAACTACAAAAGATGACATTGCGGATATAAAAGATGTACTTTTTCGGGAACTTTTTACGGGAAAATTTTGTGCAATTGTACCACGTACAAATTCATTATCAGAACAGAAATCACTTTCTATTTCAGATTTTCAAAACCAAAGTATTATTCTTTTAGACAATAACTGGTGCCCGCCAGAACAGCTGCGCTTACAAGAAATAATTCGGAAACAGAATACTTCTAAAAATATTTCATACGTAAACAATGTCAATACTGCCAACATTATGAGCAAATCAGGCCTGGGCAGTACATTTGCACCTGATTTTATTTGCGGCCCCGAAAATAACTTTATTAAGCCTGTCCCACTTAATTACGAAGTAAAACTAAGTTACGGAATTGCCTCTTTAAAAAGTAATAAAAAGGCTAGTATTACTTACTTTACCAACTTTGTTCAAAACGAAAGCACTTTTCAAACTTAAATGTGGTTAAAATTAAACATTATTTTTAGCAACAATAATAAAAAGGACCTTGTCCGCGGAGATAAGGTCCTTTTATTTTGACTTTTCTTATTTCATTTGTTCCTGAACTTCAGCAGCAAAGTCTTCTTGCTTCTTTTCAATGCCTTCGCCCACTTCGTAGCGGTTAAAAGCAACAACTTCGCAGCCCTCTGACTTAGCATATTCAGCTACTGTCATGTCACCATCTTTGACGTATGGTTGATCAACTAGACAGATTTCGCTCAAGTACTTGTTAACCCGGCCTTCAACAATCTTAGGAATAATGTTGGCAGGCTTGCCCTCATTTTCGGTTTCCTTAGTGAAGACAGCTTTGTGGCGGTCAAAGTCAGCCTTTGGTACAGATGCTTTATTCAAGTATTCTGGGTTAATTGCGGCAACGTGCATCGCAATATTCTTAGCCGCTTCTTCATTGTCACCCTTCAAGGTAACAACCGCAACAATTGCACCACCGTTGTGCTTGTATGCCCCGAATACTTCATCATCGTTCTTGGTAATCAAGTCAAATCTTCTCAAAGTGATTTTTTCACCAATAACAGCCGTTAAGCCAGTAATTGAGTCACCAATTGTGGCATCACCCATTGGAGCCTTCAAGGCTGCTTCAACGTTAGCCGGTTTAGCGGCCAAAATAGCCTTGGTTACACCATCAACTAACTTAATAAACTTGTCGTTTGATGAAACAAAGTCGGTTTCTGAGTTGATCTCAACTAAGACTGCAGTGTTACCACTAAAGGCAAACTCAGCCAGCCCTTCAGCGGCAATTCGTCCGCTCTTCTTAGCAGCTTTAGCAATGCCGCTCTCTCTTAAAATATCAATTGCCTGCTCGATGTCCCCATTAGCTTCAACCAAAGCCTTTTTGGAATCCATCATTCCGGCACCAGTACGATCACGTAACTCTTTAACTTGTTTAGCAGTAATATTTGCCATTGCTGTTTCCTTCCCAATAAAAGCTGATAATAGAACTAGTCTTCGTTTGAGCTCTCTTCAGTTGCAGCTGTTTCTGCTGCAGTATCAGCAGTTTCGCTAGCCTTAGTCATTTCCGCTTCAGCACTTGCACTGCTGTCGTCTGCACCTTGCTTACCTTCAATAACAGCATCAGACATTGCACCTGAAATCAGGCGAATTGCACGAATTGCATCATCATTTGAAGGGATAACTACATCAACTGGATCTGGATCAGTGTTGGTGTCAACCATGGCTACAACTGGAATACCTAAGATGTTAGCTTCATGAACGGCAATCTTTTCCTTCTTCGGATCAACTACAAACAAGACGTCTGGGATTCTTGGCATATCCTCGATACCACCTAAGAATCTTTCCAGCTTGTCCATTTCTTTTGTCAGCAGAGAGGCTTCCTTCTTTGGTAATACATCAAAGGTACCGTCTTCTGACATCTTCTTTAAGTCTTTTAATCTTTGTACCCGGCTCTGGATGGTCTTCCAGTTAGTCAAAGTACCGCCAAGCCAGCGTTGGTTAACAAAATATTGACCAGCACGGGTTGCTTCTTCAGCAATTGCGTCTTGCGCTTGTTTCTTCGTACCAACAAAGAGAATAACGCCACCGTCTTGAGCAACGGCTCTAACGAAGTTGTAAGCGTCATCCAGCATTTTGATGGTTTTCTGCAGGTCAATGATGTAAATACCATTTCTCTGCGTGAAAATGTAGGGAGCCATCTTGGGATCCCATCTTCTCGTTTGGTGACCAAAGTGGACACCTGCTTCAAGCAATTGTTTCATCGAAACTTCTGACATAATAATTCCTCCTATGGTTTTAATCCTCTCAAGCGGTCACTTCAACGTTCCACCATTGTGTGGCACCAAAACGCTGATCGCCCTTGATGTTTTTTACGAGTGTGGCTAATAAAGCACACCTTAAAATCATACTAGATTTGACTTTAAGATGCAAGGCTAAAAATCAATTGCATGGCTGTGTAAGAACTTTTCCTTCCACGTTCGCGGATGATGCTTGAACCAATACTCCCGCTTCATTGCCAGTTTTTTATCAGTAAATTCTTCATGATAAATCAGCCGGACTGGCCGGCGTGCCTTGGTGTACTTGGCGCCCTTACCACTATTATGTGCCTTCAGCCGCTTATCTAAATCATCGGTAAAACCACCATAAAAGCTGCCGTCCTGACACAAAAGCACATAAAAATAGTAAGGCTTTTGCTCTTGTCGCTTCGTTTTTTCTTCCGGCACTTCCCGGATAATTTGCTGAATTGGTGGCAAGTAGTTGCCCTCTTGGTCATGCACCACAATGGCGTCTTTCAAAACCAAACCGTCACTCGCAGTATGCTTAACAGCTTCAACAACAATTAGGTTACTGTCTTCGCCGCGGTGCGACACGTAAGGCTGCACTACTTTTACACTAAGATCATGCTTCAGACAAAAATGAGCTATTTCACCCAACCGTTCAGGACGGTGTACCATGAACAGTTTTCCTTTCATTTTTAACAGACTACTAGCGACCATAATTATTTCTTTTAGATTGATCAAAAGTTCATGGCGAGCGATGGCTTTTTGGGGGTCAGGATTAACCTTGTGGTCTTTGGCGACTTTAAAATATGGTGGATTAACCACCACCACGTCATAAGTGTCTTTACGCAAAAAGCTGGTACAGTCTTTGACATTATCTTGAAAAATCTGAATTCGATTTTCCATTTGGTTTAACTCCAGCGACCGCCTCCCTTGAGAAACGGCCTGCGCTTGAATCTCCACTGCGTCATACTTGGCCCGGTTAAAATAGGCCATGTACATCGTAGCCGCGCAGTTGCCCGCACAAAGGTCGGCGACCTTCGACCAATCCCGGATTGACTCCTTTGCGGTTGCCGCCAATAGCAGCGTATCAAGCGAAAAGCTGAAGGAATCTTGATCCTGGATAATTCTCATGTGGTCACTGTACATGTAGTCAATTCGTTCATTTTTTTGCAAATTGTCCATAAAAATTTCATCCTCTCCCCAAGCTCTGCTATAATATTTTACATCAATTGGAGGAATTTATGTTTTATTATTTCATTCGTCCCGTTGCCCGCTTCATTGTTTGGGTACTTAACGGACACTTACACGTCAACCATCAAGACCGGATTCCAAGTGGAAATTACATTCTCGCTGCACCCCACCGCACCTGGTGGGAACCGATTCTCTTTGCTTTGGCTGCCAGTCCCAAGGAATTCATGTTTATGGCCAAGCGAGAATTATTTAAAAATCCCTTCTTACGCTTTATTTTAACTCATGCGCATGCATTTCCGGTCGACCGTGACAATCCCGGTCCCTCAGCGCTCAAAATCCCCATTACCGGACTAAAAAAAGGCAACTATTCTTTAATTATTTTCCCTTCAGGAACGCGGCATTCAACCGAGCTTAAGGGTGGTGCCATTGCCATTGCCAAACTTTCGGGTAAACCGATTGTTCCCGCTGTTTACCAGGGGCCGTTAACTTTCACGGGGCTACTCAAGCGACAACCTCTGGAAATTTGCTTTGGTGATGCCATTCAAGTTGACCGCAAAGTTAAGCTAACCCGCGAAAATGAACAAAGTTTGGACGAACAAATGCAGAATGCTTGGGCCCAACTTGACTACGAGCAAGACCCCGACTTCCACTATCAGCCAAAATAAAAAGATTGAATTTTGATTGAATTCAATCTTTTTTATAGTGTTAAAATAACCATGCAATAGTTGATATGGAGGAAAACAAAATTGTTAGAAAAAACATTCTATAAAAAATTACTGAGTAAATCATTTCCCTTTCCAGTAAAGGTAACATACTGGGATAATAAAAGCGAAATTTATGGAAATGGCCATCCTGAGATTGAAATTACTTTTAATGAAAAGATTCCGACCACGGCTATTCTAAATAACGCATCATTAGCCCTCGGTGAAGCCTATATGGACCAAAAAATCGAAGTCAAAGGAAGCATGCAAAAGTTGATTTGTGGAGCTTATGAAAGTTCAAACAGCTTTTTACGATCAAGTAAATTTCGGAAATTTATGCCACATGACAAGCACACCAAACAACAAAGCGAAAAAGACGTACAAAGTCACTACGACATTGGCAATGACTTTTATGAATTGTGGCTTGACCCTACCCTCACCTATTCTTGCGCGTATTTTGAGGAAGATAATCAAGACGATTTGGAAAGGGCACAGATTGCCAAAATCTATCACATCCTCGACAAGCTGCATCCCCAAAAGGGCAAAACTTTGCTAGATATTGGTTGCGGTTGGGGTACATTAATGTTAACTGCGGCCCAAAAGTACGGTTTAAAGGTTACCGGGGTGACCCTCAGTGAAGAACAGTATAAACTAGTTCAAAAGAAAATTTACGATCAGAATTTACAAGACGTGGCCGAAGTCAAGCTGGAAGACTACCGTGAATTGGGCAACCAAGAATGGGATTACATCACCTCGGTTGGGATGTTTGAGCACGTCGGCCAAGAAAACCTAGATCAGTATTTTGCCGATGTGGCCAAATACCTTAAAGACGACGGAGTTGCACTCATTCATGGCATTACCCGGCAGCAGGGCGGAGCAAGCAACGCTTGGCTTGACAAATATATTTTCCCAGGTGGCTATTTGCCAGGGCTAAGTGAAAACATCAACCACATTGTGGCTAACAACCTGCAAATTGATGACCTGGAAATGCTGCGGCGCCATTACCAACGAACAATTGAAATTTGGGATCGTAACTTCAACCAGCAACGCCCAGTCATCGAAAAGAAGATGGGTGAACGCTTCACCAGAATGTGGGACTTATACCTGCAGGCCTGTGCCGCCTCCTTTGAGTCAGGCAACATTGATGTTGTCCAATACCTGTTAACGAAGGGCCCTTCCGGCAAGAATTTGCCAATGACTCGGGACTATATGGTAGCCCAATAATAGCTCACTTGAAAGCAAAAGAGGATAACTTTAACGTCATCCTCTTTTTTAATTTAAACTATTATTTAAAAATCTTGCCTGGGTTGAGGATAGTATTCGGATCAAACAATCCCTTAACTTGCCGTAACAATTCAGTATAATCATGACCATAAAAGTCTTCATAGTACCCAGCCCGGGCATAGCCGATTCCGTGCTCTCCGGACATGTTACCGTCAAGCGCCTTGGCAGTCTTGTACAATTCAGAAATAACCTTATCGCTAGTCTTAGCATACTCCTCATCATTCATTTCATCGGAACAAAGGTAAATATGCAAGTTGCCGTCGCCGGCGTGGCCAAAGTTTGGAATACGGATATGTAGCTCATTTTCCAGCTCTTCAATCCGGTTTAAGACATCAGGAATGTGGTCGATTGGAACACAGACGTCAATTTCATCCATCTTCGGCGTTGACTGCTGGATTGCCAATAACAACTGTTCCCGGCACTGCCAAATCTTCTTGGCTTCGTCCGATTCTGCATCCAAGACAATTGCGCTTTCCGCCTGGTAATCTTTTACCGCTGCTAGGGCCTGCTTCAATTCAGCTTGCCATTCCTCATCGGTGAAGGAGTCAAAGCCTAGAATGATAAAACCATTACCATTTTTAACTGGGAATTCTTGCCCAGCAAACTTCTCCCACAAGTCAATTACCGTGCGTCCCATGAATTCGACGGTTGTCGGTACTACACCTGAAGCCAAGATAGCTGGAACCGACTTAATTGCATCGTTCAAGCTTGGGTATGGAATGACCGCATTGATGGACTTATGCGGTCTTGGATAGAGCCGCAGAGTAACTTCTGTAATAACTGCCAAAGTACCTTCAGCACCAATTACTAAGTCCTTGAGTGAGTATCCCGACGAAGACTTAACCGCCTTTGAGCCAAACTTGTACAGTTTACCGTTAGTTAAAACGACCTTCAATTCACGAATATGTTCCCTCGTAACGCCGTATTTAATAGCCTTCAAGCCCCCAGCATTAGTGGAAACATTGCCGGCCACCGTGGCCCAGTGCATGGCTGGAGCTGGCATATAAGCAAAAGGCTTGTCTTCGAGGTAAGCATCGAGATCATTCAGTCTCAAGCCGGCTTGCACCGTCATGGTTAGACTATCCGGATCATAACTCAAGACCTTGTTCATCTTGATCATATCCAGTGAAATGCCACCATCAACAGACAGGTTGGCACCCATCAATCCGGTTGAATTGCCTCGTGGTACTAAAGGAATGTGATTATCATTGGCATACTTAACCACGTGCATCACTTCTTCATTGTTTACCGGCTGAATGACTAGGTCAGGCTTAGCTCTAACTGTGCCAAACTGGTCATGGTCCCAGTGGTCGTCGGGCTCAGTAATAAAGCGGTCTGGGTCAGAGACGAACTTACGCAACTTGTCCAAGTCAGTTTGATTAATTTGATGATATTCCATAGAAAAATCTCCCTCTTTATTGTTCAAAAATATTTTAGCTGTTTTTCTAATACAATAAATTTACTCTTTTATGTAAACGTTATCAAGAAATTTTTCAATAAAAAACACGAATTTTTAAAAAATCCGTGTCTTAGCTTATTTTTGACTATTCTGCAAGGTATAAAGGTTGTAATAGTAGCCCTTTTGCGTAAGTAATTGCTCATGCGTACCGCGTTCAACAATCTTGCCCTCATCAAGGACAATAATTTGGTCAGCATCAACAATTGTCGACAGTCGGTGGGCGATTGCCAGTGTGGTTCGGCCCTTACGCAAACTCTTTAGTCCTTGTTGAATCAGCGTTTCCGTTTCGGTATCAACATTTGCCGTTGCTTCATCCAGCACTAAAATCTTAGGGTCAGTTACCAGGGTACGCGCAAATGAAATCAGTTGCCGCTGGCCTTGACTAAATTCACTGCCGCCTTCGCCCACTTTGGCATGATATTTATCGGGCAGGTTGGCAATGAAGCCATCAGCTTGAACGGTCTGTGCGGCAGCTTCAATCTGCTGGTCGCTAATCTGGTCATTATAGAGTCTGATATTTGAATTGATATCCCCATAAAACATGAACGGTTCCTGCAAAACCAGTCCTAATTTTGCCCGCAACTCTTCTTTAGGATACTTTTTAATGTTCACGCCATCGATCAAGACCTCTCCCTGATAGAACTCATAGAAGCGCATCATTACGTTAATAATCGAGCTCTTCCCCGAGCCAGTATGACCAACAATGCCCAGTGTTTCACCCGGATTAACAGTAAAGGAAATGTCATGCAGAATTTCATGCTCGCCATCATAAGAAAAACTGACGTGTTTAAATTCGATCTTACCTTGGGTGATGGTTAGACCCTGCTGGGCCTCTTGCGCTGGCTCGTAATCGGTATTATCCAAAATCCGAAAGATTCGCTTGCCGGCAACAATCCCGTCCTGGAAGAAAGTCATCTGATCCATCATATTAGCAATCGGATTGAAAAACTGCGAGATGTACTGTGAAAAGGCGTAAACCACTCCGGCTGGTACAAAAGTTTTCTGCAAGGGAAAGCCAAAGTACATTAAAGTAAGGGCCAAGGCCAAGGAATACAGGAAGCTAGTCAAGGGTGACAATAAAAGTGAGTTCAAATTGATCATGGCAAAACGCGTCTTCATCAGCGCAGCATTTTCCTGCTCAAAGTTAGCGGTCATCCGCTCCTCTTGCTTAAATTGCTGAATTAAAGCAACCCCTTCAATTGACTCATTTAAATTCGTATTAATTCGACTAAGGCGCTCGCGATAATTGCGATAGAGCTTAGAACTGCGCTTAGAATACTGCCAAATAATTAGTAAAAGTAATGGCAGAAAAGCTAACACAATTAACCCCGCCAAAAAGTTGGTAGTAAACATGGCCACTAAAGCAGAAAAAATCGCGAAAAAGGACATCACCACACTGGACAGCACCGTTAAAAAGTTACTCAGCGTCATCGTATCATTGGTTACTCGCGATACGATTGAGCCGGCTGGCGTCTGGTCAAAGTAGCGCATTCCCAGTGTGTGCAACTTTTGATATAGTTCACCGCGCAAACCTTCCAGCGACTTCTCTGAACCCAAGGCAAAAAAGTACTCATAGGTAAACTGTAAGCCCCCCTTAAGCAAAGAGCCCAAGGCATAGAGCAGACCGGCAAATAAAATCACCTGGCTAGTGACATCAGTCTTAATTAAGTAATTGTCCAAAAAATACTGCAACCCATAAGGTAGCAACACATTAATGACACTAACTAGAAAGGCACCAATACCGGCAATCAGCATTTCTCGTTTAAAGTGCATGACAAAGCGTAGCAGCCGTTTAAAGATACTAAGCTGCTCTTTAACGGGAATTTCTTGCGACCACACCGACTGCATATGTTCATTGTCCATCCTTACTCACCTACCTTTTCTTCTAGTTCCTGACGTTGCCACATGTCCGCATACCAACCTTGCTGAGCCAGCAACTGCTCGTGGGTACCACGTTCGACAATTTGCCCATCTTTTAGCACCAAGATCAGATCCGCCTTCATCACTGAAGTCAACCTATGGGTAGCAATCATAGTCGTCTTGCCGGCCCGCTCTTGCCGCAAGGACTGTAAAATCGCCTGCTCTGTTCTGGCATCAACAGCTGATAAGGCATCATCCAGAATCAAAAGTTGACTCTGCTTGAGTAAGGCACGCGCAATCGACATGCGCTGCTTTTGCCCACCTGAGAGCGAAACACCGTTTTCACCAACCAAAGTGTTATAACCACCCGGCATTTGCAAGATATCATTGTGCAGATCACTCTTCTTTGCGGCGGCCACAACCGCATCCTCAGCTGAATTAACCTTAGAAAAGGCAATGTTCTTTTGAATACTGGTTGAAAACAAGTAGTTATCTTGGGGTACATAAGAAATGGCCCGCAATAAGACGTTAAGAGGAATCTCGCGAATATCGTGTCCATTTAGGGTGATTTGCCCCTCATACTGGTCAAACTCACGAAGCAAGAGCTGAATAATGGTCGTTTTGCCTGCACCTACTTTACCAACTAGGCCAAGTGTCTGGCCCGTTTTAAGTGTGAAGTCCACCCCATGCAAAACCGGTATCTGCGGTTCATCAGGATAGGCAAACGACTTAATATGAAAGCTCAAGTCCCCGTTAATAGCAGCTGCATCAAGTTGCGGATTAGCATGTTGATCCGTAATTGCCGGCTGTTCATCGAGAAGCTTTTCCACACGATCATAGCTGGCACTTCCCCGCTCCAAAATATTAAAGAGATAGCCGATGGCAAACATCGGCCAAACCATGTTGCCGATATAGGCAATAAAGGAAACTAGCTGGCCAATCGACAACACCTGGTTACTGACTAGCAGGCCACCATAAATAATCGTGATGGTATAGGTCAGACCTATCAGTAAGGTCCCCAGTGGATCAAACAGCGAATCCCACTTGAAGACCCGCTTGTTAATATTAATCGTTTCAGCCGTCATCTGTTGAAAAGCGGCGGTATCTTCCTTACCTTGACCAAAGGTCTTCAACACTTTAATTCCTGACACAGATTCTTGAGTTTTGTTGTTTAACCGTGAGAAAGCCGCTTGCGACTGGTCGAAGGCGTCATGCAACTGGTCGCCCAGTTTCCAAGCGCCCCAAGCCAAGAAGGGCAAAGGAATAAGCGCTACAACGGTCAATCGCCAATCGACAAAAACAATCATGGCGACCATCGTTGAAACACTCATAATCAGTGAATCGACTAGCGTTAAAACCCCTTCTCCAGCTACTTCCTGCACCGCCGAAATGTCATTGGTGGCGTGGGCCATGAGGTCACCGGTCCGGTGCCGCTGGTAAAAGGTGCGGTCCATTTCCATAAAGTGAGCAAATAGCTTTGCTCGCAACTGCAACTCTAATTCAGCTGAACCACCCCAAATTTGGCGGCGCCAAAAATAGCGGAAACCATATAGTAGTAATGCCGCCAGGATAATGGCCAGAATTAACATCCCATACTCCTGCCAGCTAATATGTCCCAACTCTAACTGATCGGCCATCAGGCCCAAAATTCGCGGTGGCACCAAGTTAACGATCGAAGTCAGAGCCAAAAAGGTCACACCGACTAAGTACCGCTTACGTTCTTTTTTAAAGAACCAACCCAATTTAAAAAAAATTTTCATTTTTCACCTATCTTACATAAACAAAAAGGCGGAGATAGCTCCGTCTTTCTTTTCAATCTAGCAAGATGCTTATTTTTGATGCTTCATCATGCTCATCACTTGGTTTACCTTCTTGGCTGAAGGTTTCTGTCCCATCTGTGACATCATGGCAACAATCATCTCTTCACTGATTGGCGGATTATCCTTAAAGTACTTCTTCATATACGTTCTAGCACCAAAGAAGCCACCTACTAGGCCCAATACTAACGCTAGCACGATTAAAAAGATCGCTAATCCTAAATTCATAAATATCACCTCATATCCAATAGATATATCTTACCTAAAATCCAGCTAAAATCAAAGAGCAAAGTTAATCTTTTCTTAAACCTTTTTGACGTTGCGCCTGCTTGGCTTTTTCCGATGTGACTTCCTTACCATTTTTGTCAACAATTACCAGATTTTCAACATCTTGCTTAAAGCTGGCCCGAAAATTCTTGATAAATTCCTGATGCAGCTCAGCCCGCTCTTTTTCTTCTGCAGCGGTCAAACCCGTCGACTTCTTCTTATGATATAGCTCGTTGATCCGGTTAATCAGCTTTTTTTCATTATCTTCAGTCATTTTTTCCACCTCTTACCTAAAGCAGTCTACCTTATTTTTACCAAGAAAAAAAGTTCAAAATTCTTAGAACGCTTGTTTGCACTAATCGAAAAAATCTGCTAAACTTAACTTAACCAAAAAATCGTCAACTAAGGGAGCACAATCATGACTATCAGACAAACTAATAAACAACTGGAAATTTTACGTTATATCTATGATACCGTCCAAAAACGGGGCTTTCCGCCAACCGTTCGGGAAATTTGTGAAGGGGTTAACCTCTCTTCCACTTCAACGGTTCATGGCCACCTTTCAAGGCTCGAACGCAAGGGCTTAATCGTTAAAGATGCCACCAAACCACGCGCTTTGGAAATTACTGAGGAGGGTAAACAAGCCCTAGGCATTAAGCCGACCGAAATCCCCATCGTCGGTGTAGTCACTGCGGGGCAACCAATCTTAGCGGTTGAAGATATCGACGACTACTTCCCTCTGCCACCTGATTTTGCCAATGAAGCGGGCGAGCTCTTTATGCTCACGGTTCAGGGCGAGAGTATGATTAATGCCGGTATTTTGAATGGCGACAATGTAATTGTGCGCAAGCAAAATTCAGCCATTAATGGCGAAATTGTCGTGGCTATGACCGACGAAAATGAGGCAACGGTCAAGCGCTTTTATAAGGAGCGCGGACATTACCGCCTGCAGCCCGAAAATGATACCATGAGTCCGATTATCTTACCCAGTGTCAAGATCCTGGGCAAGGTCATTGGCCTCTACCGCAACCGCATCATTTAACGGTTACCTTGCGGACGATTTTTAACTTTTTGGACTAATAAATAATAATAGAACTGTCCCTAGCACTTTAACCAATTAACTTAAAGGCTGGAGGGATGGTTCTTTTTTTGCAAAATAAACTTAAGTTCCTGCAACTTAGCCTGTCTTTGCTTGAGTTGCTGCAGTTCTTGGGTGGTTTTTTGCAATTCAGCATTGACCAGCTGCAGATTTTTAACCAATTGGTAATCCGTCCCACACGCCAAGTCATGACGGTTTTTGATGGCGTGGATTGTCTGCAAAGAAAAACCCAGCTCCTGCAATTCTTTGATCTCGCTGAAGTCATCCTGGTCCTTCGCCGTAAACCAATAATTTTTGCCGCGCCGCGTCGGCGTCAGCAGGTTCAAGTCAACATAGTGCCTGATTGTGTCTCTAGTTGCCCCCGTTTCCCTGATGAAGTCATTTAAAAACATTTTCTCATCTCCTTGACGTCGGGTCGACCCCCGATGCTTTAATTTGGTTAGGAGGAAATTATCATGATTTATCTAACCAAAATTTTAACCATTCTCTACGGTGTCGTGATGGCCCTAGCAACAATTAGTTCCTACCATGAGCTACCCGCCTGGCTCACGCTGTTAAACTTCCTTAGCGGCCTATGCTTAATAGCAGCTAATCTGTTTAACCAGCAAGTTATCACGATTTCCTTTCTGGGAATCCTGCTGCTTGTGGCACTTGCCAACGGTTTTGCCCTTAATGGTCAGGTCAACTGGTTTCATTGGCTACTACGCCTTTTCTTAACTGCTATCTTAGTTTGGCTAAACTGGCCGCAGGGCTAATTCCTTGTCCCACTTGTAAAGGGTAATTTTCCACATGGATTGCAGAAATAAGCTTCACAAGCTTTTTCAGAGTGGTTAGCTTTTATTACGCTGGTTTATTTGTACTTGATTGCAACTTTGTGAAATAACCGACAGTTTCACTCGAGTTCCACAACAGTTTATTTCACAAAGTTGCGCTTAGAGTTTAGCTAGAACTTGCCCAGCTAGTGTTAGTGCACGCCCGTGAGCATCTTTACCCCAGCCCCTTGCTTCATACTCTTCCGGCTTACTTAAGGAATCCGCTGTGAACAAAAGCTGCGCAAAATCAACCTGGCGAAATTGTGCACACGCTGCCAGTGCAGCACATTCCATCTCTACACAAGCTGCCCCTAACTGCTTGAATTGCTGCACCTTGTTGGTGGTCTCCCGGAAAAAGCCGTCGGTCGTCCAGGTGGTCACTTCACGAACCTTAAAATTAATTTCACTCAGCAATTTTTTTATTTGCGCTAAAAAGGGAGATTGCAAGTCAACAAAGTTACCTGGAGCAAGGTAATGAAAAGACGTGCCCTCATCCCGAATCGCCCTGGTTGGAAGCAAAAAGTAGTTCTCCGGTAGTTCAACCAATGCACCAGCTGAGCCAACGGCCAGAACTTGCCGAACTCCATAACTAATTAACCAATCAAGCAGCATTGTAGCTGCAGGAGCCCAAGCTTGGCCTGACAGAAAGTTATTTTTTCCTGGTTCAATTCGACCTCATAAATGGGAATCTTACCCCCAAAAGAGTCGAAATAGCCCCGCAAGCAATGAGCGTGTGTTTTTAAAAAAATGGCAATCGACTCGCTTGAGGTAAAGGCAAACAACAACTTCGGCTGAAACTGATAACCTAATTCAGCTTGTTCGTGGTTGGGCTCTAACACTGCACGTGGATTCTGATCAAAGTCCGTCAAAAATAACTCAGCCATAACTTAGCTCCTCCTAAATATATTGTTAACGATTTTACCATAGAGCAAAAAAGAGAACCATCCTTTTTCAAGGATGATTCTCTTTTAAGTGAATTAACGACGCTTTTCGGCAATACGTGCAGCCTTACCATGACGGTCACGCAAGTAGTAAAGCTTAGCGCGACGTACACGACCATGCCGCAATACTTCTAGCTTAGCGACACGTGGGTCGTTAACCGGAAAAGTACGCTCAACCCCAACACCAGAAGCAAGCTTACGAACAGTGTAAGTTGCAGCAATGCCAGCACCTTTGCGCTTAATTACGACACCTTCAAACATCTGAATACGCTCGTGCGTTCCTTCAACCACCCGAACGTGAACACGGACAGTGTCACCGGCCCGGAAAGCGGGAATATCATCACGTAATTGTTCTTTGGTCAATTCTTGAATTAATGGATCCATTGTATTTCTCCTTCTGCGGCCTTCATTAACGCTCCTTGGCGCCAGCGGAACACCCATAACTATTAGTGCAGTTAAATTCGCACCTCAATTATCTTAGCAAATAACTGCTGGCAAATCAAGCTTGCTCTTCTTCTTTGATTTCAGCCAGCATTAGTTCCTCTTCTTTAGTCAGCTCATAACTTGCAAGTAAGTCGGGCCGCTGCAAGTAAGTTACCCGCAAGGCTTCCTTGTGCCGCCACTGGGCGATTTTTTGGTGATTACCCGAAAGTAAGACTTGCGGCACTTTCATGCCAGCAAAATCTTCTGGTCTGGTGTACTGGGGGTATTCCAATAAGCCACGAGCAAAGCTCTCATCCACCGGAGAAGCTGCATTACCCAAAATCCCGGGTACAAGGCGGACCGTGGCATCAACCATACTCATGGTTGGCAACTCACCACCAGTTAACACATAGTCGCCAATTGATACGACTTCATCAGCCAAATCGTAAATACGCTGGTCAAAGCCTTCATAGTGACCACAAATAAAAGTTAGATTTTCTTCCTGAGACCAGCTTTGGGCGCGCTCTTGGTTAAAGGTCCTACCCTGCGGTGCCGTGATGATTACCTTACCCTGATCTTCTAGTGAATCAAGTGCTTTTTTAATTGGCATTATCTGCAAGACCATTCCAGCTCCACCACCATACGGTGTATCATCCACATGGTGATGAAAATCGGTCGTAAAGTCGCGAAAGTTGACTAGATTAAGTTCCCACTTTCCATCTTCAAGCCCTCGGCCCAGCATTGAGGTAGTCAGGGGCGTAAACATATCAGGAAAAAGCGTCAGTACATTAATCTTCATCGCGCAAGCCCTCCAGTAATTCGACGTAGATCTTTTGCCCAGGAACATCAACTTGCTTAACGACCTCATCAATATAAGGAATTAGGTAAGTATGGCCATTTTTCTCGGTAACTTCCCAGACATCATTGGCTCCTGGCGACTCTATTCCGGTAATCTTACCAAGCGGAGCACCACTTTGCTGGTCTACAACCGTACAGCCCAAAATATCGTGGTAGTAGTACGCATCTTCCGGCAGTTCGTGCTGGTCCGCTTCGCTGACCACTAGCATCTTTCCCTTCAGCTCCGCTGCCGCAGCAAGTTCAGCAACTTCGGCAAAACTAACGAGCCAAAATTGTTGGAACGGCCGGCTGCTTGCAACCGTCAAAATCCTTTCCGGGTCATCTTTTAAGGCCAGCTGCTGGCCGGGGGTGAAACGTTCCGCCGGAAAATCAGTTACTAATTTAACCTTTAATTCACCCTTTAAACCATGTGTTGTCAATATTTGTGCAACATCATAAAATTGCATCTTGTCTCCTAATCCAAAGAAAAAAGTTTGAAGCATGCGGCTTCAAACTTTTAACTAACCTGTTCACTACTTGGTGAATTTTGATTCATGCAGCTTCTTCATTAAGCCGGCACCCGAAAGAAGTGACCGCACAGTATCTGAAGGTTGTGCACCCTTCTTCAACCATTCCAAAATCTTGTCTTCTTCAAGCTTCAATTCTTTTGGCTCTGAAATTGGGTTGTAGTAACCAACTTCTTCAACAAAACGACCATCACGAGGCATTCTTGAGTCCGCAACAACGATTCTGTAGAATGGTTTTCTCTTGGCACCCATCCGGCGCATCCGAATTTTTACTGACATATTTAGTTTCCTCCTCAAAGTTACGAATATTAATATAGCATCTTTTATTTTAGGTGTAAAGTGTTTTTACTTAACAGCTGAAATTAGCTCTACTTTAAGAACGGAAACGCTTGACTTTCATCCTTTTCTTTTTATTTTTCTTAAACTTCTTACCCATGTGGCGCATTGCCATCTTGGCCATCGGCGAATCCATGCCTGGCAACTGGTCCATCCCCTTAAGGTTGCCCTTAGTGATCTTGCTCATCATGTCCCGGGCCTGCTTAAACTGCTTGATCATCCGGTTAACTTCCACGATGGGCCGGCCTGAACCGGCTGCAATTCTACGTCGCCGGCTCGGATTTAGTAATTCTGGGTCCTCACGTTCCTGCTCGGTCATCGAGGAAACAATGGCCTTAACGTAGGTGATTTGCTTTTTATCAAAATTGGCGTTTTTGAGCTGCGGGTTGTCAGCCATGCCAGGAATCATCTTCATAATCTGGTCAAGTGGTCCCATCTTCTCAACCTGTTCCAGCTGGTCGATGAAGTCATTAAAATCGAAGGTATTTTCCTTCATTTTCGTTGCAACCGCTTCAGCCTTCTTAGCATCGTAGTCCTGCTGAGCCTTCTCAATTAGCGTCAGCATGTCGCCCATACCCAAAATTCGCGATGCCATCCGGTCTGGATAGAATTGTTCCAAGTCGCTGAGCTTTTCGCCCTGACCAGTATAGATGATTGGCTTCCCTGTGACAGCTCTAATTGACAGCGCAGCTCCGCCCCGAGTATCACCATCGAGTTTGGTTAAAATAATCCCGGTAATATCCAACCGACTATCAAAGCCTTGCGCTACATCAGTGGCTGCTTGACCAGTCATTGCGTCGACAACCAACAAAATGTTGTCAGGTTTAGCTACAGCCTTGACTTGTTCCAGCTCTGCCATTAACGGTTCATCAATTTCAAGCCGACCAGCAGTATCGATAATTACATAGTCATTCTTGTTTTGGTCAGCTTGCTTAAGTCCGTTTTCAACAATTTGGGCAACGTTCTTTTGGTCTTGTTCACTATAAACGGGTACCTGCAGCTCCGTCCCTATCTGCTGAAGTTGTTCAATGGCAGCCGGCCGGTAAATATCCCCAGCAATGAGCAACGGACGAGCCTTTTCCTGTTTAATCAACTGGTTGGCTAGCTTACCAACCGTCGTTGTCTTACCGGTACCTTGTAACCCAACCATCATAATAATCGTTGGAATATGTTTAGACTTGGTCAAGGTGGTGCTGCTAGTTCCCATCATCTTAGTTAATTCATCATTAACTATCTTGATGACCTGTTGACCTGGATTCAGACTTTCCTGTACTTCCTTGCCTAGGGCCTCTTCTTTGATCTTCTTAATAAAATCCTTGACCACTTTAAAGTTAACGTCGGCTTCAAGCAATGCCAACCTAATTTCTCGGCTGGCCGTGTTGATATCTTCTGCCGAGATCTTACCCTTACCGGTTAAATTCTTCAGTGCCTTTTGAATTCTTTCACTTAAATTCTCAAAAGCCATGGCTTATTCTCCCCTCATTCTACTTAATAATTCATCAATTTGGTGCATTGCCTGGTCTGGCTCGTCCTGCCTTAGCGAATTGGCAATATCGGTTAGTTCTGCTTCAATCACACCGAATTCCCTTTTTAGATGCAGCTTTGCTTCATAATTGGCCAATAACTTCCGACAACGGCGCAGGTTGTCATAGATTGCTTGGCGAGAAACACCATGGTTGTCCGCTATTTCACCTAAGGAAAGATCATTATAGTAGTAATCTTCAAAATAATCCTGCTGGCTCTGCGTTAAGAGCTTGCCATAGTATGCGTAGAGGTCACCCAGGGCCTCATTTTTTTCGAGTTCGTTCATAACTTTCACCTTGAACCAGTATAGCAAAAATGCAGTCAGTTGACGATTGGGAAAGCACTTATTGACAAATTTAACATTAAGATACTTGTATATGATATTTGTTTTTATCAAGAAATTGATTATAATAACCATAGAAATAAGTTATTCAATTCGTCTAATTGATTTTAGGGTACCTAAGCATTTTGACCTAAGTACCCTTTTTAAGTTGGACAAGTGCTAGCAGGCTGTGCTGTGAAGAGATCTTATCTCTAGATAAATTAACCAATTTAAGGAGAAACATCGTGAGTTTATGGAAAACAATGAATCGGAAAGAGGATCCCGGCAGATACCAAAAAAAGGACGGACACCTCGTTCGGACACTAAAAGTACGGGACTTTCTAGCGCTTGGAGTTGGAACTATTGTATCAACTTCAATCTTTACTCTGCCCGGTGAAGTGGCCGCTCTACACACGGGACCAGCCGTAGCAATTTCCTGTGTGGTCGCCTCCTTGGTTGCTGGTCTAGTTGCCTTTGCATATGCCGAGATGGCCGCAGCAATGCCTTTTGCCGGCTCCGTTTACTCCTGGATTAACGTCATTTTCGGCGAATTTTGGGGCTGGATATCTGGTTGGGCACTGTTGGCCGAATATCTAATTGGAATGGCCTTTATTAGTTCCGGCCTTTCCGCAAATTTGCGGGCCCTAATTGCTCCTTTTGGGTTGAGATTACCAGCTTGGCTGTCCAACCCATTAGGAGTCAATGGTGGTCTCCTGGATCTCGTTGCCTTAATTGCAATTGTAATTGCTGCAGTACTAGTGAGCTTTGGCGTGTCTAAAGCTTCCCGGGTCGAAAATATTTTGGTGGTGGTCAAGGTATTGGCCATCCTGCTCTTTGTCGTGGTTGGTCTAACTGCGGTTAAACGGGCCAATTTCACCCCCTTCATCCCTTCATACCGCTTCACCAGTCATGGTCCCTTTGGTGGTTGGCAAGGCATCTATGCCGGTGTTTCCATGATCTATATTTCTTTTTTGGGTTTTGATACTATTGCCTCTAACTCGGCTGAGGCAGTCAATCCCCAAAAGACCATGCCTCGGGGTATTATTGGCTCACTACTCATTGCTGTTGTCCTCTTTGTTGCTGTCAGTCTAGTACTCGTTGGTATGGTACCATACCAACAATATCTCAACTCGGCCGAGCCAGTAGGCTATGCATTAAGACAGACCGGGCACGGAACTATCGCTTTAGTCGTACAAGCTGTCGCCATTTTAGGGATGTTTACTGCACTCATTGGCCTCTGCTTAGCCAGTTCACGGCTAGTCTACTCCTTTGGCCGCGATGGCATGGTACCTCGCACATTAGGCAAGTTAAACCAAGTCCACCGACCTGCAAATTCCTTGTGGACGGTAGCAATCATCGCCATCGTTATTTCGGCCTTTATCCCCTTTTCATTTTTAACCCAGTTGGTTTCCGCTGGTACCCTGATTGCCTTCATGTTTGTATCAATGGGCATTTACCGGTTAAGACCACGGGAGGGGCGCGACATCGCTGATCCAGCTTTCAAGATGCCATTCTACCCCCTTCTGCCAGCCCTAGCCTTCTTAGGTTCATTTGCCGTCTTTTGGGGTCTAGACAGTCAAGCAAAAAAATACATGGGAATCTGGACGATTATCGGATTACTGATTTATTACTTGTATGGCATTCAGCACTCTGCACTTAATGACCAATAGTTAAAGCTCTAACTTCTATACTTAAAGTAAGAAGCTAGAGCTTTTCTTTTACTTATTTATCTTAGACACAAATTGAGTATTTAACCGGCTGCCTTAGTCCAATTCCAGTGGTTAGTGAGGTTAATTTGCTCGCTCAAGACTTGCAGCGTCCAAAAGGCGATTGTAAAACCAACAACAATTAGCATGGACTGACCAAATGCTTGGTAAAACTTGGCATTGAAATTTACGGTGTTACCAATTAAATTGTTGTTTTTCGTAAACCAATAAACTGGCGTAAAGCAAGCAATTTTATTAACGAAACTGGGCAGCAAACTGCTAGAAACAAAGACTCCGCCTAAAAAACAACTGCCTAAACCGTAAATGTTTTCAAATCCATTTAAAGCTTGTACGTTTTTAAATAAACTAGTAATTAAGCTCGAAAGAGTGACAATTGAAAGGATAAAGAGCAAAGAATTAAGCATAAATAGCAAGGTCACTTTATTCGGATTTAGCCCCGCAGAAATGAAAATCAGAAACAAGAAAAGCGTACTCGTCGCCATCAGATAGGTCGACAAGCCTCGATTAATCTGCGTGGATAATGCGCGCGGCTTAAGCGGTGAACACTGGTTGCGTACTTTAATTTCCTGGCGATTAAAGACTAAATTCACCGTACTAAAGGCTCCAAAGATAATAATGAAAATTCCATAAGCAACTAGATTGTAAATAGTTGCTGCACCGCTTTGTTTTTCTCGCCTTTCATAAGATTCATCAAGTTTAACCTTTCCTTGCTTGCTTAGAGTGTGGCTCGTCTTAGTTAAAAGTTGATCCCATTTTAAATTGGGCAATTTTGTTTGGTACAGCCGCAAAGTATTTAAATATTGATCAACGTTACTGTCGACCAACTCCTTGCTATAAGTACCAGGACGAACTTGTGTTTTGAGTGCAGGCTTGCGACCTGACTTTATTTGCGCTTCAAAATCTGCCGGCAAGTACAAAATGTAATCCGCAGTTTGAAAAAATAGCGCATCATCAATTCCTTTTTGACTCTGGTCTTTGATATTGACAACTTTTTGCTGGTGGCTTAAATATTCGGTTAAGGACTTAGTGAGCTTACTTGATTTAGTTGTAATTACCGCAACTTTGGCCGCTTGACTGGCAGAACTCTTTTGTTGAAAGGTAAAAATCAACAGCATCACCATCGTAACTCCCAAAGCCAAGATAAGTTCGCCGATATTTTTGAGTAATATTTTTAAAATCGTCTTATAAACTGTCATATTGCACCCGCCTTTCAAATCGGTAATCCAGTAAAATAAACAGGACTGTCAGTCCTAAAAGCCAAGCTAAATTCTGATAAAAAGTCGATAGTGACTGGTAAAAGAACAATTGATAGATACTATCGCTGATTAGATTAATCACATTTAGCTTGCCTAAAAGGGGCAAATTAAGGTCGATCCAGTATTTGATTTCTTGGGTCCCCATCATCCCGGCAAGTAAAGACAACAATGAAATGATTAGAGTAGAAAATCCGATTTTTTGTGAATAGCTGCGCTTACTCATTAAATTACCGGTTAGCTTACCTAAACAAATTTGCAAAATGCTCCCCATTAAGCAAACCAGGAGAATCAGCTCCCACCGGTTGCCAAAGTCAATTTGATATCCCCAATGGAAAACCGCTAGCACAATCAAGACGATCGCATAGAAGACAATTAACGCTGCAATTAAGTTGCTGATGACCACCATCATTTTAGGAACCGGCGTTAAAGCAAGGCGAATACCATTTTCTGATTGATCGGCCTGTTCGTCCTCGGCATTACGCAGGCCAAATTGTAGGCCATAACCGATTGTCATCGCAATTAAAGTAAAGAAATAAAAACTCATGATGCTAAAATTACGACCTTGGACCTGATTAACGGTGTAGTGCTTATCGGTCACTTTTAAACTAGCTAAATTCACCTTGCCCGATTTTGCCAATTCCGTAAACAAGGCGCCATTTTGCTCATAGCGGCTTAAAATTTCTTTTAAAATGCTTTGATCGGCACCGTTCTCGGCAATCACTAATTTAATTGGCTGAGCATTTGTATCATAATAGCCGGCCAATTCTCCTGCTGCTAACTTCTTTTGCGCAGCTGCCAGGCTCAAGTGGCTCACCTTAAAAACTGGCTTGTTTTTATTTTTCACTTCAGTTAAGCCGCGCCGCAATTCTCGGTCATTTCCCACCACGGCAACTGGCGTGCTCTTGTCTAACAACTGCATTTGGTCTAAATTACTGAAGACCAGTTTAAAGAAAAATCCCATAATCAAAGGAAAAATCAGGGTCCAAAAAAGCAAGTTTCGGTTACCCAGCAGAACTTTAACCCGGTAATAAATTAAGTGTCTCATCATGCTTCATCCCTCAGTTCCCGACCGGTGATTGTTAAGAAGACATCGTTTAATGTCACTTCTTTAGTATGAAGATCGGCATAGACAATTTTATTTTGTTGCAAATATTCAAGGACCGGCAGCATCGTTTGTTGCAAGTCGGTACTAGTAATTGCTAAAGTTTGATCACCGTAATTAAGTTCCTGAACCGCTGGCATGCTTAACAAAGTAGCTTCTTCTGCTTTAGTAAGCAAAGGAACTGTTATGACAATCTGTTCATTAGCTTTGACCATCGCCTTAAGTTCAGCAGCAGAACCCTTAGCAATGACTGAACCATGGTCCAAAATCACAATTTGGTTACACAAAAACTCAACTTCTTCCATGTAGTGAGTTGTGTAAACGACGGTCGCCCCATTTCGGTTCAATTCTTTAATGCTCTCCAAAATTCGATTGCGACTTTGCGGGTCTACGGCAACTGTCGGTTCATCTAGAAAAATCAATTCAGGCTGATGAGCAATTCCGCAAGCAATATTAAGGCGCCGGGCTAAGCCCCCACTAAGCTGCTTGGGATAAAATTTAGTAAAGTCCTGCAAGCCAACTAATTCAATCGTCTGATCCACATTCTTTGCTACCTGCGCCCGATCTTTAAGATATAAACCGCAATAGTAACTAATGTTTTCCTGTACCGTGAGCTCTTTAAAAAACGCCAGGTCCTGGGGAACAATCCCAATGCGCTCTTTAATTGCGTAGCTATCTGCCTTCATCGCTTGATCGAAAACTTTGATTTCACCCCGATCATAACTAAGTAGTGCTAAAATACAGTTAATCATCGTTGATTTGCCACTACCATTTGGTCCTAACAAGCCAAGAATGTCACCTTTTTGAACTTGCAAATCGACGTGATTAAGTGCCGTCAACTCGCGATAGCGTTTGACTAAATTCTGAACATCAATAATCATTTTGAACTCCTCACCTTAATCTGATATCTTCTACTATATAAACTTGTTCCTAAGTTGCCCAGTGACTTTGGGCTAAAAATAGGTGACAAATGTCATGAAACGGATTCAATTATGAAATTAACAAACCATTTTTATTTAGAAATCAGCTTTTTAACTGCTGGCGGAATCGTCTTAATGTGCAGTCAGAGATTTGACCCGCTAATGATTCGAGTCGTGTTAATTAGCATTATTAGCCTTAATCTCAGTTTCTGGATGCCGGCCGGAAACCTCCTCATGACCCTTTTACTGGCAGGTCTAGCTCTTTTTGATCCCAGCTTTATCTATTTTTTTCCAGTCATTGTCCGCGTAACACTTTTACAGACAAAGTCGCACAAGTTGCTTTTGCTAGTTATTCCGCTGCTGATTCAGCTTAACTGGTTAAAACTATTAGTTCTCTTGGCTTGCCTGCTCGCCTGTTATTTTGCTTACGAAGACCGTGAACTTGACCGGGCCCAACAAGAAAAACGCCAGCTCCAAGACGATAGTTTTGAACAGCTCCTTACACTCCAACAACAAAAACTTGACCTTGAGACTAACGAACAAACAAAATTAATGCTCCAACTAGCTAATGAGCGCAACCGAATTGCTCGTGATATTCACGACAATGTTGGTCATCTCTTGTCTAGTAGCATTATCCAACTCGGAGCGGTGACACTACTGAATCAGGATGCAAAACTTACCAAGCCGTTAACTGAGCTTAACACCACCGTTAATCGCGCCATGGATAGTATCAGAAATAGTGTCCACGGCATTCAAGCAAAAGCCTTAACTTTGAGCCAGGCTCTCAAACCAATTATCGCTGACTTTACTTTTTGCACGCTTCAAATCGCAGGCCACCCATTTGATGAAACCTCTTTTAAGCAAAACCAAATTATCGTGATGACGGTCAAAGAAGCCTTTACCAATGTGCTTAAACATTCTAACGCCAGTCTGGTCACGCTTAAATTTCAAACCCTACCAGCTTTTTACCAAGTGCAAATTGCTGACAATGGAACAAGCAAAGGCTCGTTTTCACGGGGGATGGGGTTAGCAAGTATGCAGCAAAGAGCCGAGGAAGTTGGAGGCCAACTTCATTTGTATCAGGGTAACAAGGGTTTTAGCATCACTTTAATTCTACCCAGAAAGGAAGAAAATGTTAAAAATAGTCTTAGTTGATGACGATCATCTGGTTACTCAAGCACTAACCACAATCATTGCGGCTGAAGCTGATTTGGAAGTGGTAGCCTGCGCCCACCAAGCAAGTGCTGCCGTGGACTACTATCAGCAATATCACCCCGACGTCATTCTCCTTGATATTCGCCTGGGTAAATCGTCGGGCCTAGCCGCGGCCCAACAAATTCTGCTGGCCGATCCCGCCGCCAAAATACTATTGTTGACAACTTTTAGCGATGACGAATACCTCGCAAAATCGATACAGCTCGGGGTCAAAGGTTACTTAATTAAGCAAAATCTAGCTGCGATTGTTCCCGCAATTCGAACAGCAGCTGCTAATCAAACCGTTTTTAGCCCCGAAATTATGGAGAAATTGCAAAGTAGCTACACCCAACTTGAAGCTGAAGTAGACCTAACGCAACGTGAAAAAGATATTCTGACCTTAATCGCCCAGGGACTTAATAATAAAGAAATTGCTAAACAATTATTGTTAAGTGAAGGCACCATCCGTAACTACATTAGCCAATTGTTAGACAAGTTAGCCCTCCGCGACCGCACGCAACTTGCGATATTTTACTACCGCCATTTTAAGCATTAAAAAAACTCAATCATTGATTGAGTTAAAGGCTAATTGCCATTAGTAGTGAATTGGTTAGATGATATTTTTAAACAGTTACTACTCTAAAAAAACGTTTCCTCAACAAAATCGCGAGAAAACGTTTTTAAATTTACTGCCAAATAATACTAATAACCTTTAATTACAAATTAGCATCCATATTAAAAGTCAACTTGGACATGTTGATGGAGTCAATCATCATTTGTGCCCAGAGTTTTTCGGACCGCTTGCGCGTGTATGCGACAGTCTCTTGGTTGGCCTTAGTCAAGTAGGCCGTGAGCGCAGCCCCAGCCTTGCCCTGTGCACCAGCAAGCACATCCTCAACGCGGCGGCGGTAGTACTGGTTGAGCTCATTCAAGTAAACCGTATCTAGTTGAACGAACTGCGGATAGTGACTTTCAACCAGTGCCGCAAGTGATTTATAGTACCACCACGCATCATTCATATTATAGTCCATTGAAGTGTTATTATAGGATGGATCCGTGTCGCTCATATTACTAAAGAACGGCACGAAGGGCGTAAAGGTCGGCCCACCAATACAGAGCCACATAACTCCGGCTCGGTCATTTGGTACATCATTTCTGATTTGCAAAATATGAGCATTCTGAGTCCGGTTCAAGCCGATTGGACGGAAACGGTGCTTCTCCTCTTCCGTGCCCTTACCAAAAGGATCGTAAGGTGTATTTTGGTAATGACTACCCAGAACGAATTCAATATCTTCCCGGGTAATCTTCTTAGCAGCCCGGCGGATAAAGGGCAGGTCACCATCAGTTGGATCTTGCTCTACTTCAGGATTAAAGTACTTTTGGCCGTACCAAACCCGGTTAGTATTATAGTAGCGGTCCTGCTGACTGTAAGTACCAAAAATATGACGGAAGTTCCAGCCTTCATGGTCAACGTTTAAGTGGTGCTCCGTCACGAAATTCTGAATTCCCTCACTCCACATAAAGTTAGTGGGATCGTCAAAGTCCACCTGCTCAATTGAAACGCGGTTGGCAGCAACGGCATAGGCATCATCGGGAATGCGTTGGGCTACCCAGTGGTGACCGGTAACAATTTCCATGTACCAAATCTCATCTTTATCTCCAAAAAGAACCGAGTTACCCGCAGGCGAGCCGTATTTTTTAATCAACTGACCGAGATATTCTACGCCGCCCCGCGCCGAATGGATATATGGTAGAACCACTGTCTGCATGCAATCCTCGTCCAAACCGTCCTTAACCAAGGGATCAAAGGCCAGAGCACGTTCATTGCCGTAGGTTGATTCGGTACAGGACATGGCCACATTCTCCTGGTTAATCCCACTCTCATCGTAGTAGCCCCGATGCTTGTAGTCAACATTAGGAACAGCCGGAACCGCTTGAGCGTCCTCTGGTAGGTCCATCCTAAATTCGTTGAGCCATGACTTAATCTGCCGGCCCTGCTTGCCCTTGACTGCAGGTTCAATCACGAACTTCTGCGGGGTAATCGGACGGAAAGTATCATCGTTGCGGGCAATCATTGTTGAGCCGTCAACTGAAGCTTTTTTACCAACTAAAATGGTTGTACATGCGCTATATTCTTTCATTAATGTAAACTCCTTTTTATCTGTTTAAACTAGATCATGGAAAAGACCCACAGCATAACTAGCGGCGTCAAAGTCAGCTAGATCACTGGACTTTTCTCCTAGTCCAACTAACTTTACGGGCAACTTCATTTCGTTCCTGATGGCTAGGACCACCCCACCTTTAGACGAGCCATCAAGTTTAGTTAGAACTAATCCGGTCAACTTAGTCGTCTTATCAAAATCCTTGGCTTGAAGCAATGCGTTCTGACCAGTTGAACCATCTAAGACCAACAGGGTTTCTGTCGGTTCAGCTGGTGCTTGCTTTTTGATGGTACGCTCAATCTTTTCTAGTTCACCCATCAAGTTCTTCTTATTCTGCAGGCGACCGGCTGTATCGATTAGCAGGTAATCGACTTGATCGTGCAAAGCCTTAGTAGTCGCATCAAAGACCACCGAGGCGGGATCAGCCTGATCCTTACCGGTCACCACTGGGACATCTACGCGCTTGCCCCATTCAACCAACTGCTCCACCGCACCTGCTCTGAAGGTATCAGCAGCAGCTAGCAGGACTGATTTGCCTTCATCCCTAAAGCGTTTGGCCAACTTACCAACCGTGGTAGTCTTACCGGCTCCATTGACGCCAACAAAGAGATAAATGTTAGTCTTACCGTCCTGATGGACTCGCAAGTGTTCATTGTCTGTATCGCCATTTTTATCATATAGTTCAACCAGTTTTTCAACGATCACTTTTTTCAAGTCATCACGCGACTTAGCGTTTTGCAACTTCGCTTCGTTCCGTAGCTCCGTGGTCAAGTCTGTGGCAGTTTCATAACCCACGTCAGATTCGATTAGGAGCTCTTCCAGATTATCGAAAAAGTCCTCATCGACCGTACGGAACTGGGCAAAGAATTGGTTGAGTCGAGCCCCAAAGCCCTTATTAGTCTTTTCCAGGCCTTTCTCATACAATTCTTCCTGGCTAAGTGACTCTGCTGGGACGGGGTCATTAATCGCCTCTGCTTGCTCTTCATCTGCTGCATGCCCAGCAACTGGTTCAGCGGCGGCAGACGGTTCTTCTTCATCAGTCAGTTCTTGATCGGGCTGTTCTGCCCGGATTGTTTCAGGCGATTCCTCAGCTTTTTCTGCTGGGCCAGCTTCGAGCTCCTTGGCCTCTTTTGCTTGTTTTTCTTCGTCGGGTTTAGCCTCTTCTTCGCCAAACAGCGACTTTTTAATTTTATCAAATAAGCCCACTTTTAACTCACCTCATCTTTTAATTCCTTTAGTGAAACCGACAGCACCTGCGAGACGCCTGACTCTTGCATCACCACGCCGTATAGTTGGTCGGCACGTTCCATTGTACCTCGCCTATGCGTAATGACAATAAACTGGGTATGCATGTCGTATTTTTCCAAAAACTCAGCAAACCGGGTCACGTTCGCATCATCTAATGCAGCTTCAACTTCATCCAATACACAAAACGGAACAGGCTTGACCTTGAGCATTGCAAAGAGCAAGGTGATCGCCGTCAGGGCACGCTCGCCGCCAGACAGCAAACTTAAGCGCTGCAACTTTTTGCCGGGTGGCTGAGCAACAATTTCCACCCCTGTGGTTAAGAGATCCTCAGGATCAGTTAGTACTAACCGGGCACTGCCACCGCCAAAGACCACGGGATAGAGCTCAGCAAAACTCTTAGCAACCGCATTGAAAGTCTTGTTGAAGCGGCTACATACTTCAGAATCGAGCTCAGCCATCGATTCGCGCAGGTTGTCGCGACCTTTAAGGAGGTCTTCCTGCTGACCAATCAAGAAGTCATACCGTTTTTTAACATCTTCATATTCGTCAATTGCCTGCAAGTTAACCGGTCCAATATCGGCTAGAGATAACTGATGCAGTCTAACGCTCTTTTGCAAACGGGCTCGCGTTTCATCATTGTTCTCATCCTCAGCCTGCTTAAGGGCCGCCTCAAAGGTCAAAGCATATTCCTTACGCAATTTTTCCAAACGCTGGTCAATTTTGCCAGCCAGCTGGGCGATTTTAACCGAAAGGTTCTCCTGCTCACTAGCAGCAGCCTTGCGCAAATCATAATTCCGGCTGGCCACCTGGTCAAGTTGCGTAATTTTTGCATCGTACTGGCCCAGTTTAGCACTCAGATTACCAAGCTCCCTTTCTAAGTCTTCCTTGCGGGCCGACTCCTGCTTGATTTCGGCATTCAGCTCCTGCTTCTTCTCCTGGTCCATAGTGCCCGTTTGTTCAAGGGCGGTTAGCTTCTCCGTAATACCCTCTATCTGTCTTTGACACTGGGTTAAGCTATGCTCTTTTTCCGTTTTTTGCTTGGCCAAATTTTCAAGCTTGTTGGACAAGACGGCCAATTGTGGATCTAGTTCAGCCAGCTTGTCTTGAACCTGCTGGTTGAGGGACGTATAGTTCTTAATCCGGTCTTGGATATCACTGATAGCTGCCTTCTGCTTATCAATCTGCTGCACGAAGCCTTCCTTCTGGTCTTCGGCTTTCTTAATTTTAGTTTGTAATTCGGCTACTTGCTTGGCTCGTTCAGCTTGACGTGATTCTAGGAGTTCACTTGCAGCTTTTAAGCGCTTGACTTCCTTTTCCTGGTTTTGGTAAGACAAGACCGCTTCACCTAGTTCGCGGTTATATTCTTGTTCCTTGAGCCGTACCTGATCGATTTCTTGATCAAGACTTGCACTTGCTGCAGTTAGTTGGCTGAACTTGGCTTGGTCCGTAGCTAATTTTTGCTTTAGGATCTTAATATTCTGTTTCAGTTCATTCAGCTCTGCTACTGTCTGCAGCGGTGAGTTATTCTTCTGGTTACGCGCACCACCAGTCATCGACCCGCCCGGAGCAATCACGTCGCCATCAAGGGTAACAATGCGGTAGCGAGCAATCCGCTGGCGCATATTCAGAGCATGGTCAATTGTATCAACGATGACTGTACTACCTAGCAAGTAGTTGATCGCAGGACTGATATCTTCAGTTGTATTACTGGCAACTAGCTCACTGGCGATACCCTGAAAACCATCATACGATTCCATAATCTTAACGGTAGAAGACGGAATTGAATATTCACGTAGTCCATCAAGGGGCAAAAAAGTCGCCCGCCCGGCACGACTAGACTTGAGTTGATTAATTGCATCTCGTGCGCTGACACGGCTAGTTGTGACTAAATCCTGGACACCACCGCCAAGCGCAGTTGCCATAGCTGCTTCTAATTTAGCCGGAAAGGTAATTAGTTCACCAATAGCACCAATAACGCCAGGATAATCTGGCAAATGATTAAGGACATTCTTAACCCCATAATAGTAGCCTTCATGCCGTTTACGGATGTTTTCAAGTGCTTCGTAGCGCGCCTGCACTTGACTGTATCGTTGATTGTTTTTATTTACGACCTGCTGTAAGTCAGCCAACTTGGCTTGTTTTTGGGCCTGTTCTGCGGTTAGAGTAGCCAACTTAGACTTTTGTGCCTGGTATTTTTCCTTGAGCGTAGTGCCTTGCTTGCGCAAGCGTTCAAGTTCTGCCGTTGACTGGTCAAGCTGCTTGCTTACATCATCATTTTGATAATCATCATCATTGCCAGCACGATTCAATTCGGATTGCAGGTAGACAATCTCATTATTGTTGGATGTCTGATCCTGCAACAACTGAATATAAGCGGCCCGTAAATCTTCCAGCTGCTGGTTTAATTGCTTGGGATCTGAGTCCAAACGTTTGGTTAAACCCCTACGCTGATCTTGGAGCTGCTTTTGCTCCTTGGTTAGTTCTTCTGCTTGCTTCTTTAAAGTAGCACATTCTGCCGCTAAACTGCTGGCTTGTTCCTTCAAGTCAGTCAGTTCCGTGCGGTATTCCTTCTTAGTTGCCTCGCTATACTGCTTGCTTTGTTCCGCCACCTGCAAATTAGTGTTAATGTCAGAAAGCTTCTTAGTCAAGACCAATAAGTCATGCTGAATCTGTTCACGTTGCGTGCTGATCTGCTTATACTCATCACGCTTAGCTGCAACTGCACTTTGAGACTCCTTTACCTCACGATCAAGCTTTGATAAGAGTACCTGATTTTGATCTGCTTGCTGCTGTACCCCCTGCTTCTGCTGGTTCAAATCCTCGATTTCAAACGCTAGCAGAGTTTTCAAGTCATGGTCGAGACCTGATTTTTGAAATTGATATTCCTTCGCCAGCGAACTCTGCTCATGAAGTGGCTCAATCCGTTGCTCCAGCTCCTTCACCAGGTCATTAATCCGCACCAAATTTTCCGTAGTCTGTTCGAGTTGCGCGCTCGCTTCTTCCTTTTGCTTTTTAAAGTGCAAAATACCGGCTGCCTCTTCAAACAGACTCCGTCGGTCTTCGGGCCGGGAATTTAAAATTTGGTCAACCCGTCCTTGCGAAATGATTGCCAGACTGTCTTGGGAGATACCCGAATCCATGAATAAGGCCCGTACGTCACGCTGGCGCACGCTATGCTTGTTAATCAGATATTCGTTATCACCAGACCGTAAGATACGCCTAGTCACTACCACCTGGTCGGCGTCAAAGTTCAGTTCATGTTTCTTGTTGTCAAAAACCAGCGCGACCTCAGCATGAGTGGCCGGTTTACGAAATTCACTGCCGGCGAAGATGACATCTTTCATGTTTGATCCCCGCAGTGACTTGGCACTTGACTCACCCATTACCCAACGAATCGCTTCTGTAATATTGCTCTTACCACTGCCGTTGGGACCAACAATGCCAGTGATACCACTGTCAAACTTGATTTTAGTTTTTTCGGCAAATGATTTAAAACCATCAATCGTTAATTCTGTTAATGGCACACACTTATCCTCCTAGTTGAGCTTGGTTAAGGCAGCCTTTGCGGCCTCTTGCTCAGCTGCTTTTTTGTTGTGACCTTGCCCCTGCGATAGTACTTGGTCATTTACTGCCAATTGGACGGTGAACCGTGACGGCGTCTGTTCTTCCTGCAATACAGTGTATTCAATCTTCACGGGTCCGTCTTGCTGCAGCAATTCTTGCAGATCCGTCTTATAATCACGCGAGGCATCGAACTTACCTGCATCAATCAAGGGAAACACGGTCAAGCTCAAAAAGTGTTTTACTGCATCCATGCCCTGATCAAGGAAAAGCGCCCCATTGAAGGCTTCAAACACATCTTCCAGAAGTGTTTTGCGCGCCCGCGCACCCGCTTTTTCCTCACCATGACCTAGATTAATTTGCTCTGGAAAGCCAAATTTTTGCGCAAATTCAGCAAAGCCCTCCGTATCAACGATATTGGATCGCATACGCGTCAATTCGCCTTCGTTCAACTCGCTAAAATTGCGGTATAAGTATGCAGAGATTGCTAATTCAAGCACTGCATCCCCCAAGAACTCCAGTTTTTCATAGTCTCGAATGCCAGCTTCCGGATGCTCGTTGGCGTAAGACGAATGAGTAAACGCTTCTTCCAATAATTTTGGGTTGTCAAAGTTAATTTTGTATTTTGTGCTTAATTGATCAATAAATTTTGTACTAACCATCTTATCAGCCCCTTTATCTTATTAGATTATACCAGTTTTTACCTGGTAAATTAAAAAAACTACTGCAGGACTGTGCAATAGTTTTCTTAAATTTAAGTATTTGTTGATGTTTACAATATGGTTTATTTCGCAAAACCAATTTGGTAAAACAGCTTGTTACCTTCAGAAGGCTTTCTTGAGTAACCTGTTACTTTGTTATTAACCGCATCAATCTCGTACTCATTGTACGTTGGAACAACATAAGCCTCATCATTCATGTACTTTTGCCATTCATGGAATTTTTCTACCCGATACTTGTGGTCAAAGGCTTTCTGTGAATCCATTTCTTCAATCAGCTTAGTATTCTCTGGTGTGACAAAACGAGAATAGTTAGACATGGTTCCTTCGCTATACATCTGCTGCTGCGATGGTTCAGAAGAAAGCGACCAACCGCCAAGAAACATGTCTACCTTCGGATCATCATGCTGCACCTTGTCATAGAAAGAATTAAATTCAGTCAGACGATTACCCACGAGTTTCACATTCAGACCAATCTTATTCCACTGCTGGATATAGTTTTGCACTATTGGACCATCAATTGAAGTGTTTGACTTAGCCAAAAGGTTGATTGTTAATGGTTTACCATTTGGTTGGGAACGCCACTTGCCCTCCTTCTTATAACCCGCCTTGTCTAAAATTTCATTGGCCTTCTTAATATTATGAGTATAGCCCTTATTGCCCTTGTCGAAGTAATCACCAAACTGTTCTGGAATTAGGGTTGGGATTTGGAAACTCAAGCCATCCGTATAGTGCTTGTAGACTGCATCAGTGTTCATTGCATAAGCCATCGCCTGACGCAGTGACTTATTACCCATCTTGGCATTTGGATTCATCACATTCTTTGATTGCTTATTGTCCCATTTACCAACCTTAAAGGCGAGATACCGATAAGCTAGGGGAATTTTTGCAATAAAGTTAACCCCTTTAGTTCCCTTAACTTGCTTCCATTGGGCATTAACTACCCGCGCAACATCGAATTTGTGACTCTTAATTGCCTGAGTAGCTGAATTCGGATTTACAACTTGATAAATAATCTTATCTAGCTTTGGCTTACCGCGCCAGTAGTACTTGTTAGGTACCCAAGTGACGGATTGGCCCCGAACAATATGGTCTACCTTGTATGGGCCGAAGTATAACGGCTTCTTCCTAACTTGGTCTGATGCTTCTAACTTGGCAAACGGAATGTCCTTTAAGTAATGATATGGGGCAGCATATTCCCAGAAATAGCCATTACCACTATTGTACATTCCCGGCTTCAATTCTGTACAGTGAAAAACCGCTACCCGGCCATTCTCTCCATCTGGCATCTCAATTCCGGAAATAGTCTTGGCTTTACCTTCATGATATTCTTTCATGCCCTTAATAAGATTAAATTGACTTGAATACCGCTGTGATTTGGTTGCCTTATTGGCAATAATCTCATAAGCAAATTCAATATCTTTAGCGTTTACCTGGTGACCATCCGACCACTTAACCCCCTTCTTGACAGTCATTGTGATCGTCTTGGCTTTACGGTCCAACTTCATAGTGGCTGGTCCCTTATCATTGATCTTGTAATGATCGTCCGTATCAAACAATGCTTCCGAACCCGGGCTGGCAACATCCGCGTCGGGCTGACTCATTTGTAACTCTTCGTTGAAGATACCAGTAAACGGCGTGTCAGTTTCTTCAGCAATCTTTAATGTTCCACCTTGCTTAACTTCTTTCACTGGAGTTTCAATCGGAAACTTGCTGGCACTTTTTGCACCTTCATTACTATTATTTGAACTTTTACCACAAGCCACTAAGGTAAGAGCGGCAGCGGTAACCAGACCGACCGAACTAAATATTTTTCTCTTCTTCATGGTAGATAACTCCTCTATATATTGTTAGCTAAGTTATTAAAACAAGTTAATGATTAAATATTACCACATTAAATTAAAATTGCAATATTATTGTTAATTTTAATTTAATTTAATATCTGATAAAGTTTAATGTTAACAAAAAATCTCAAGCTTTTGCTTGAGATTTAATCGTCTTAGATCAACTAATTATTTTACAAAACCGACTTTATACCAAGCACTGTCTTGTGATGGTCTTCTTGAATAGCCAGTTACCTTGTCGTTGACCGCCATTACCTTGTATGCATTATACATTGGAATGACATAGGCTTGGTCAAACATATATTTTTGCCACTCATGAAATTTCTCAACACGATACTTATGATTGAAGGCTTTTTGTGAGTCCATTTCATTAAGCAATTTTGTATTTTCTGGTGTAACAAAGCGCGTCATATTAAATGGGGCACCTTCTTTATACAAATCAGCTGGGGATGGTTCAGAAGATAGACCCCAGGCAGCCATGAACATGTCAACAGACGGATCATCATGCTGGACCTTATCATAGAATGAGTTGAATTCTGTCAACCGCCCGCCAACTAGGCTAATATCTAAGCCTATCTTGTGCCATTGTTGCAGGTAATTTTGTACAATTGGCTCCTGAATAGAAGTACCTTGCATTGCCATCAACTTAATTTTCAAAGGTTTACCATTAGGTTGGACACGCCACTTACCCTTCTTCTTGTAACCAGCCTTATCCAAAATTTCGTTGGCCTTTTTAAGGTTGTATGTATAGCCCTTAATACTTTTATCAAAGTAATCACCAAATTGTGCTGGAATCAGAGTTGGCACCTGGAAAGAAAGGCCCTTAGTATAGTGCTTATAGACCTGATCAGTATTCATGGCATATCCAATGGCCTGACGGAGAGACTTGTTACCCATCTTGGCATTAGGATTCATTACATTCTTATCCTTCTTACCATCCCATTTACCAACTTTAAAGCCTAAATAACTGTAGTAAAGTGGAATATTTGCGACGAATTTAACATCCTTTGTGCCCTTAACTTGAGACCACTGAGCATTGACTACGTCCGCAATATCAAACTTGTGACTTTTAATAGCTTGCGAAGCAGATTCCTGCGAAACAACTTGGTAAACGATTTTATCCAGCTTCGGCCTACCACGCCAATAGTTCTTATTTGCCGTCCAAGTTGCAGATTGTCCACGAACTAACTTACTCAAAACGAAAGGACCGTAAAAAAGTGGGCTCTTTCTAATTTGATCAGAGGACTCAAGTTTTTTGAATGGTACATCCTTTAGGTAATGATATGGAGCAGCATGCTCCCAGATGTAACCATTACCACTGTTAGTCATTCCTGGCTTCAGTGTATCATAGTGCAGGATCGCGGTGAGACCAGTTGGACCATCTGGCATTTCAATGCCAGAGATGGTCTTAGATTTGCCCTCATGATATTCCTTTAAACCTTTAATAGTTGCTAATTGGCTAGTGTATCTTTGCGATTTAGTCGCCTTGTTAGCAATGATTTCATAGGCAAATTCGATGTCTTTGGCAGTAACTTGCTTGCCATCAGACCATTTTACACCCTTCTTCATGGTAATTGTAACCGTATTATTCTTACGATCTAGCTTCATGGTAGCTGGACCCTTATCATTAATGCGGTAATCATCATCGATATCGAAAAGCGACTCATTACCTGGAGAGGCAACATCACTATCATATGCTGTAATAGCTAATTCGCTAGAAAAGATACCAGTAAATGGTGAATTTGTTTCTAAAGCAACCTTAAGCGTACCGCCTTCTTTAATCTCTTTTTTCGGCATGTCTGTTGGGAACTTACTTGCCGTCTTAGCCTCATTGGTATTATCGTTATTGGACTTGCCACAGGCTGCTAGAGCCAGGGCTGCCATACTTACAACTCCAAGTGAACTAAATAATTTTGTTTTCTTCATCAAAAATGACTCCTTCTCATTAAGTAGTTAAGTGAAGTTTCTAAAACAAGTTAATAATTAAATATTAGCACATTTTATTAAATTTTCAATAGATAGATTAATTTTTACCTAATATAGCCAAGTTTTCAACAAATTTTTTTAATCAGCAAAAAAAGCCTCAAGTAGACTTGAGACTTTTTTGACTTATTTAATTTTTACTTTACTTAACAAAACCAACTTTATGCCACAATTGGTGACCATTAGAATTGTCAGAAGGTTTAGTGGAATATCCAGTAACCTTGTTATTAACTGCAATTACCTTGTAGGAATTTTCAACTGGAATGACGTAAGCTTGATCATTCATGTACTCTTGCCATTCGTGGAATTTTTGAACACGATAGTTATGGTCGAAGGACTTCTGGGAGTCGATCTCTTTTAATAACTTAGTGTTCTCGGGAGTAACGAAACGGGTGTAGTTCATTGGTGCCCCCTCACCATACATCGAAGCAGGCGATGGTTCACTCGCCAGACCCCAAGCGGCAAAGAATGCATCTACTTCTGGATCATCGTGCTGAACCTTGTCATAGAACGAGTTAAACTCAGTCAAACGACCACCAACTAATTTGACGTTCAGGCCAATCTTGTTCCATTGTTGGATATAGTTCTGAATAGTTGGCTCCTGAACAGAACTACCAGTCATGGCTAAGAGGTTAATTGTTAATGGCTTACCATTAGGCTGAACACGCCATTTGCCCTTCTTTTTATAACCGGCCTTGTCCAAAAGATCATTAGCTTTCTTCAAGTTGTAGGAATAACCTTTGGCATCCTTGTCGAAGTAATCGCCGAATTGCTTAGGAATTAGGGTAGTAACCGGGAAGCTCAAGCCAGAAGTATAGCGCTGATCAACCGCAGCAACGTTCATAGCATAACCCATAGCCTGCCGAAGTGACTTATTACTCATCTTGGACTTAGGATTCATGACGTTCTTGTCTTGCTTGCTATCCCATTCTCCCACTTTGAAGCCTAGGTAGCGGTATTGCAATGGGATCTGCGCAATAAAGTTAACCCCCTTGGTATCCTTAACTTGGTCCCATTGCGAATTAATTACTTGAGCAACATCGAACTTATGACTCTTAATCGCCTGAGATGCTGAATTTTGTGAAATAACCTGGCAAATAACTTTGTCTAACTTTGGCTTACCGCGCCAGTAGTACTTGTTAGGTACCCAAGTTACAGATTGACCACGGACGATCTTCTGAACCTTGAATGGACCAAAGTACATTGGCTTCTTCCTAATTTGATCAGAAGACTGTAACTTCTCAAACGGAACGTTCTTCAAGTAATGATATGGGGCAGCTGATTCCCAGAAATAGCCATTACCACTGTATAGCATTCCTGGCTTCATTTCCTTGAAGTGTAGAACTACCGTCCGGCCGTCTTCACCTTCTGGCAGCTCAATTCCAGAGATAGTCTTAGACTGGCCATTGTGGTATTCTTTGACTCCTACAATATCTTCTAATTCGCTGGTATAGCGTTGTGACTTGCTCTTCTTATTAGCAACAATTTCGTATGGATATTCAATATCCTTGGCAGTAACTTGCTTGCCATCAGACCACTTCACACCCTTCTTCACGGTGATAGTAATCGTTTTGGCCTTCTGATCCAACTTCATTGTTGCAGGACCCTTATCAGTAATCTTGAAGCTGTCATCGGTATCAAATAATTCTTCTTCACCAGGTGAAGCAACATCAGCGTCCAAAGAACCCGTATATAGCTCATCTGAAAAAATACCAGTAAACGGGGTATCAGTCTCAATCGCATACTTGAGCGTCCCACCCTGCTTAGCCTCCTTAGTCGGAACAGCCTCAGGGAACTTACTTGCGACCTTCGCATTTTCATTGTTAGCTGTATCGCTACTCTTACCACAAGCAACCAGTGTCAACGCTGCAGCAGTTACAATGCCGACAGAACGAAGCAATCTTGTCTTCTTCATAATTAAAAAAATACTCCTATCTATTAATGCTAAACATTAGTATTTTGGAATAAGTTAACATCTTTATTCTATCATATTCATTTCTAATTATTAGTTTTTAGCTATCACAAAATAATAAAAATATAATTAAAACAACACAAAAAAACATTGCTTTTTTTAGCAATGTTTTTGATAAATCTAATTTTCTCTTTGTCTTGCGTCGCCCGCACGTTGCAGTGCCCGTCCAACATAGTTAATACTTAAGGAGATCGCTAATAGTAAAACTGTCGCTGGTAGCCACAACCAAGGTCGGCTGACCACATTGACCGGATCATTGGCAAAGTTGATTAACGTACCAAGAGATGGCACATCAGTAGGCAGTCCATAGCCAATAAAGGACAGAGTAGTTTCAATCCCGATATTACCTGCAACCGTAAGTACCACGTCGATAATTAACATTGAGGTAATATTCGGAAGAACTTCCCGGAACATAATCTTCAAGTCCGATGAACCTGAAGTCTTAGATGCAAGCACATAGTCGCGACCACGTTGAGAGAGCACAAAGGCCCTCATTAACCTCGCCGTCGATGTCCACCCAAAGAGCGAAATAATCCAAACTAAAGTTAATGGACTGAACTTAGGAACAACAGTTACTAAGACAATTTCAATTGGTAGTGCAGGTAGAACTTGAACGAAGTCAACAATTCGCATAATAACTGCATCTACATAACCGCCGTAGTATCCGGAAACTAATCCGATAAGGACACCAACAGTCTCACAGATTAAGGTTACACACAGTCCAATTAAGATTGAGTTACGTCCACCCATCATTAAGAGCTTGACAATATCACGACCACCATCGTCAGTACCTAGGAGGTGCCCATTCATGCCCCAACCAAAGTAAGCATCGACAATGTTAGTTTCAGTAACTTGTTCCTTATTAAGGAACAGTGAGCCACCAAAGGTGAAGAGTATAACTAATATAATGACAATAAAAGCGGTTAAGGCAATTTTGTCCTTGACAATTTCTCGTACAATTACCTTAAAGCTTGAGGCAGGAGAAGAAACTTTTGCTTTTTTAACTTCTGTTTTTGCAGTGTTTTCTTTCTTTTCAGACATTTCTTTCTCCCCCCTTATTTAATCCGAATCCGTGGATCGACAATACTCATGATAATGTCAGATAACAAGTTACCCAGCAAGGTCAAAATACCAAAGATCAAAATCAACGCGGTTAAGGTCGTATAGTCACGTTGGCCGATTGAGTCTAGGAATAGTTTACCCATTCCAGGGTAACTAAAGACTGTTTCAACAATCATTGACCCACTCAACAAGCCGGTAATTACCGTACCAAGCGACGAGGCGATTGGCAGCAAAGAATTCCGCAGAATATGTTTGCGAAAGACCACGTTGTCTGGAACGCCCTTACTATGGGCTGTCCGTACATAATCTTCAACCTTATTGTCAACAATTCCAGTTCGCAGATATTGAACGATACTTGTAGTCGTAATCAAAGCCACGAGGATTGCTGGCAAGATAATGTGATAGAGCTGACTGCCAATCGTCCCCCAGAAACCTGAGGCACTTGGCGAGACCGATCCAGAGATGGGGAACCAACCCAGCGTAAAGCCGAACAGCCAAATCCCTAAGATATAGAAGACAAATGGTGGCACTGCAAAGGTAATATAGTTGAAAATCTGCACGGCTTGATCCTGCCACTCATCCTGGTGACGACCAGCAATAACGCCGAGCGGAACTGAGATTGAGTAGCTGATAACAGTTGTCAAAATTGATAACCAGAAGGTATTAACTGCGCGATCGGCAATCAGTGAGGTTACCGGAACATGTTGAATGTAACTTGTTCCTAGGTCACCCTTGAGGAGGTTACCAACCCAGCGTGCGTATTGCACCGGTGCTGGGTCATACAGACCCGCTGCCCGCTTTAAAGCTTCTAATTGTTTGGGATCCGTATTCGGATTAATCTGACCACTAAACGGGTCACCGGGCATCATTTTAGCCAAAAAGAAGACCAAGATACTCAGAATGATCAATTGCGGGATCATAATTAATATACGTCTTAAGACTGTTTTCCACATTATTAATCGCTCCCCTTTTCATTTAATTCTGCGCGCTTAACTTCATCTTCAGGAAGTGCGACCAAGTGCTTACCAGATACCTCTTGCAATGGAAAGACGCGTCCGTCTTTGTCATACCACTTGCTCTGATCATTCTGAAATTCTTGCTCAACCTTCTCGCGGTTCTGCTTATGCTCTTCCCGGTGTTCCACGTCGACCAGCGGAATGGCTGATAGCAAGCGCTTGGTATAGATGTGCATGGGGTGCTTATAGATATCTTCCCGGCTGCCAATTTCAACCAAACGGCCACGGTGCATGATTGCGAGATTCTCGGACATGTGCTTAACCACACCCAAATCATGGGAGATGAACAAGTAGGCAATGTTGTACTGTTGCTGAATGTGTTTCATGAAGTTGAGTACCTGCGCCTGCACAGAAAGGTCAAGCGCACTGGTCGGTTCATCGGCCACAATTAGCCTTGGATTAGTCGCAACTGCACGAGCAACCCCAATTCGCTGTCGTTGACCACCCGAAAACTCATGCGGATACTTATAGATAGAATCGCTCGGCATGCCAACAATATCAAGTAGCTCTTGTACGCGATCGCGCTCTTGATCAGTTGTTAACTTCTCAAAGTTGCGGATCGGCTCAGCAATAATATCTTCAATTCGCTTCCTGGGGTTCAAACTTGACAGGGAATCCTGGAAGATCATCTGGACATCCTTATTGTAGTCAAGCTTACGCCGATTCGAAGACTTGGTAATATCAACATCTTGATAGATGATCTGGCCACTAGTTACTGGCTCCACGCCAACAATCGCCTTACCTGTGGTTGACTTACCTGACCCGGACTCACCGATTAAGCCATAAGTCTCACCCTCATTAATAGTGATACTAACATCGTCAACGGCCCGAACATAGTCCGTAATTCGATTCCAAAAGCCTGATCTGATTGGGTAGTGAACCTTTAAATTTTTTACTTGAATAATTTCTTTAGCCATAAAACTACTCCCCACTCGCTTCATCTTGGAAGTGGAACGTCTTCCAGCAGGTACATCTTACCCAGTGACCGGGATCAACTTCGTGCATGGTTGGTTCCGCTTCGTGCGCACTGGCAGGAATCCACGGAATTCTCGCTGCAAAGCGGTCACCTTCACGTGGCATGTTCTGCAAAGACGGAACTGTTCCCTGGATAACGTGCAAGTCATCTTCTTCATCCTCAGTCTGAGGCATCGAATTGAGCAGTGATCTGGTGTAGGGGTGTAGCGGATGTTCAAAGATGGTCTTCACGTCCGCCTTCTCCACTATCTGCCCCGCATACATAACTGCTACTTGGTCAGCTGTCTCAGCCACCACGCCCAAGTCATGGGTAATCAAGATAATACCAGAATGTGATTGCCGCTGAATGTCTTCTAGCAAGTCCAAAATTTGGGCTTGAATGGTCACATCGAGTGCAGTAGTTGGCTCGTCAGCAATAATTACTTCTGGCTTGCAGGCAATTGCCATCGCAATCACAATCCGTTGCCGCAATCCACCCGAAAGTTCGAACGGATACATTGCGTATGTCTCTTCCGGCTTTGGCATGCCAACCTGATTGAATAACTCGATAACCCGTGCATGACGCTGCTTTTCGTTCATATCAGTGTGATAATAAAGCGTTTCTGCTACTTGGTCACCAACCCGCATTAACGGATTCAGACTGGCTAACGGATCTTGGAAAATCATCCCAATCTTATTTCCCCGAATCTTATCAAATAGCGACTCATTAAGCCCTACCAAATTCAATTCATTGTACAAAATATCGCCAGTTACCTTAGTATTTTTGTGGTCGTATAAGCCAATAATACTTGAAGCAATTGTACTCTTGCCACAGCCAGACTCACCTACGACCGATAGAATTTCATCACGTTTCAGCGTTATGTTGATATCATCAGCAGCATCATAAAACTTGCCTTGTAATCGGTAAGCCGTATGCAGGTGCTGGATATCTAACAAGAGATCACTTGGTCTTTCCAAAGGACATTCCCCTCTCAAATCTTTTAGCTGATTTATTAAAGATACTTAATAAATTTATTTAATTTCTAATTATAACCATCAAACCGGCTATATGCAATGCCAAGTTGATAAACTAGAAATTAATTTCTGTGAGCGGCTATATAAGTAACCGCATCACCAACTGTCTTAATCTTTTCTGCGTCTTCATCAGAAATCTCGGCGCCAAATTCATCTTCTAGTTGCAAAATAAACTCAACCAAATCAATGGAATCAGCGTCCAAATCACTAGTGAAATTGGTTTCTTTGGTGATCTTCTCCTTATCAACTTCAAGATTGTCAGCGAGAATGTCGCGAATCTTAGTAAAAATTTCTTCTTCAGTCATCATTTCTCTCCCTTGTCATAGATATAATTATTTAGCTTGGCCAAATTCCGCCTTAAACTCTTCAATAATCTCTTCACGTAAAATCTTGTCGACTTGTTTAATCGTGTAGTAGACGGCCCGCTGATCAGAGCGACCATGGGTCTTAACCACTGGCGCATTAACACCAAGCAAGACGGCACCGCCATATTTGTCAATATCGAATTTCGCCGCAAGATTTTTCAGAGCTTTTTTGCTTAATAAAGCACCAATTTTAACCCAAAAACCGTTATTTAACAATCCGGCTTTTAGCAAATGAATCAAAACGCTGGCCGTGCCTTCGAGATTTTTGAGCACAGCATTACCGGTAAAGCCATCAGTGACCACAACGTCTGCCTTACCATCAAGCAATTCGTTACCTTCAATATTGCCGATAAAGTTAAGTCTACTGCTTTTTAGCAGTTCATAGGCCTGCTGGTGTACATCATCTCCCTTATCGCTTTCGGCGCCATTGTTGAGCAGTGCTACTCGCGGTTGACTAACGCCGCGCACTTTTTCTGCGTAATATGCAGCCATTTTGGCCCAATTAAGGAGGTATTCCGGCTTACTTTTAGCATTTGCGCCGACATCAATCATCTCAAAGCCATCATCAGAATTCTTCACGGGCAAGGTTGGCATCAATCCGGGCCGTTCAATGCCCTTAATGCGACCAATAATAAATATCCCGCTGGCTAAAATGGCACCAGTGTTTCCCAGCGACAGGAGGGCATCGGCCTTACCCTGCTTAACAAATTGGGCGGCCACCACTAAAGAAGAATCTTTTTTAGTGCGAATTGCCTTAACTGGTTCATCCTCATCGTTGATTACTTCAGAGGTAGCCACAATTTCAACCCGTTCCTCGTTTTGGCCAAGCAACTCCTTCAACTTGGTCTGCTCACCAAAGAGCATAAATTTAGTCTCCGGTAATTCTGCTTTGGCTTTTAATACGGCCTGGACGATTGCTTCGGGAGCATGCTCACCGCCCATTGCATCTACTGCAATTGTTCTCATTTTCATCACAATCTCTCTAAGTTCGTTCTTGCTGTAGTTGTTTATATTCTAACACTTGTTTCAAAGTTTCATGCGTCTGGAGCTGTAATTCAGGGTCATTTTTGACCAACTTCTTAGCTTCTTGCTGGGCCACAACCAAAGTTTCATAATTATTGACCACATTGCCAACTTGAAATTCAGGCAGACCAGACTGGGCTTTTCCGAAAAGATCACCCTCCCCGCGCATCTTTAGATCTTCTTCTGCTAGTTTGAAACCATCAGTAGTCGCGGCAACAGCCTGCATCCGGGCCTTACCAGTGGCAGTTTTGGGATCAGCCAGAAAGACACAGTAACTTTGTGTTTGGCCCCGACCAATTCGGCCACGTAACTGGTGCAATTGACTCATACCAAAGCGATCAGCGTTATAAATGACCATCATATTGGCATTAGCGACATCAACACCAACTTCGATTACACTGGTTGCGACCAGAATGTCAATCTCACCCGCGGCAAAGGCTGTCATAATTTCATCTTTTTGCGGGCTCGTCATCTGACCGTGGAGTAAAGCCACTTCTTGCGTCGGAAAATCATGATTCAACTTAGCATAGAGTTCCTCAGCGTTTTTTAAGTCTAGTGCTTCAGACTCGGTTATTAGTGGCGTAACCGCATAGATCTGAAAGCCCGCAGCGAGTTGCTCCTGCATTAAGCGATAGACCTCAGCCATCTGGCTACTGGTCTTCCAGGAAGAGATAATCTGCTTACGCCCAGCCGGGAGGTGGCGAATTTCAGAAAGCGTCATATCGCCATAAACAGTTAAAGCCAACGTCCGCGGAATTGGTGTAGCAGTCATTGCTAACACATCTGGAACATTCCCCTTGTTAATCAGCGACCGCCGCTGAGTCACTCCGAAGCGGTGCTGCTCATCAATAATGACCAGACCCAGACTCTTGAAAATCACACTGGGCTGAATCAACGCATGAGTACCAATGACCACATTAATAGTGCCATCAGTTAACTCCTGGTAGATTTCCCGGCGCTCTAATGTTTTGGTCGCTCCCGTCAAAAGTGCAGTACGCACACCCAAAGGACGCAGCAGTTCATCGATTTTTTTGAAGTGCTGGCTGGCCAAAATTTCAGTCGGTACCATCAACGCCGCTTGAAAACCACCCGTAATAGCAGCATAGATGGCATAAATGGCTACAATCGTCTTACCTGATCCGACATCTCCTTGGAGCAAACGTTCCATCTGCCTGCTCGAGTGGATATCAGCAAAAATCTCATTGATGACATGCTTTTGATCAGCCGACAAGTCAAAAGGTAGCATTGCGGTTAAGCGAGCTATTTCTTTCAGATCATAGTGCTTGGCGATGCCCCGGTTATGCTCATTATGGGCAGTCAACCTGGTCAATTCCATTTCAAAGATAAAGAATTCACGAAAGATGGCGCTACGCCGAGCTCTTTCTGCCTCATGACCATTTTTGGGGTGATGCATTTGTTGGACTAGATCTTGTTCAGACAACAAACGATATTTTTGCTGCAAGTCAGCTGGCACTACATCATCAACTTCTGGTAAAAAATCCGTCAGGGCCAGATTAATCAATTCAAGTAACTTTTTTTGCCGTAGGTGCCGGTTAACTGAATAGATCGGAGCCATTCCGCTATCGTTTTCTTTGGTAGCAACAAACTTAAAGCCTGAAAGGCTCTGCTTGGCCAGATTATACTTGCCGTAGATGGCAACTTCCTGGCCAACCTCCACTTTATCCTTGAGCCAAGGTTGATTAAAAAAATTGACCATGACAACATCATGGTCAATTCTGATTTTAAAGCTAAGTCGGCTCTTCTTATAACCGAAACGGCTAACAAATGCAGCTGTCGCTACTATTCCTTTTAACATTACCTTTTGACCATCCATGATCTGGTCAAGCGGGATTGTCTGAAGCTCATCATAGCGAAAGGGAAAGTAAAACAACAAATCATAAATACTATAAATGCCTAGGCTTCCCAGTGCTGCTGCAGTCTTTGTTCCCACCCCTTTAAGGTTTGTTACGGGAGCAAATACTTTTTTTGCATCCATTGTTATTCTACAGAAACCAGGAAGTTGTATACTGGCTGACCGCCGTCATGAATTTCAAACTCAAGTTCATCATGCTTTTCTTCAAGAGCACTAACAATTTTTTGGGCTTCGCGTTCATTCGAATCACGACCAAACATGATGGTAATAATTTCTGAATCTTCATCTAGCATTTTTTCAACCATGTCGAAAGCAGCCGTCACCACATCAGTCTCAGCAATCTTAATATCACCATCAATAATGCCAAGATAGTCGTTCTGGTGGATTTCTACGTCATTGATAGTCGTATCACGGTTGGCCTGGGTAACTTCGCCAGAAACAACATCAGCAAGAGCTTGAGTCATATTGTCAACATTCTCCTCAACCGACAAGTCTGGGTCGAAGGACAACATTGCCGTTAATCCTTGCGAAATAGTCTTGGATGGAACAATACCAACAGGCAAGTCGCTAACTTCAGCAGCTTGTTTAGCCGCCATGACAATATTGCCATTATTAGGCAACACGATTGCCTTCTTAGCGCCAGACTTCTTAATTGCATCAATAATATCCTGAGTTGACGGATTCATCGTTTGACCACCTGAAATAATCCGGTTCACGCCTTCGCTTTCAAACAAAGTACGAATACCATTACCAGAAGCCACAGCGATAACCGCAAATTCAACACTCTGCTGGTCCTCATCACTGTTGTTAACGATTGTCTCATGCTGGATACGCATATTATCAATTTTAATCTTACCTAGTTGACCAAATTGACTACCATAAGTGAAGACGGCACCTGGATGTTCAGTATGAACATGCACCTTGGCAACTTCATCATCAGAAACGGCCAACAGGGAATCACCAAGACCAGAAAGATGTTCTCTGAATTCTTCCAGCTTAAACGGTTTTTTGTGGGGAACATCTGCGGTTAAATCAACCATGATCTCCGTACAGTAGCCGTTCTCAATGTCCTGCGTGGCCAGTTGCGATTGGACGGACTGGTGGTGCATCGCATTGATCATTTCATCCATTTCACCTTCATCCGGCTGATAGCGGTCAGTAAATTTCTCACCGAGTAAACCTTCTAAAAAGCCTTCATAGATAAACAATAAGCCTTGACCACCAGAATCAACTACACCAACCTGCTTCAGCACGGGCAGTAAGTCAGGCGTGGTCTTTAGAGCAGCCTTAGCTCCTTCAACGATGGCGGTCAGTACCTCTTCAACGTCGTCGGTTTCATTAGCCTTGTTAGCACCTTCTTGAGCCGCAACACGAGCAACTGTCAAGATTGTCCCTTCAACCGGCTTCATGACGGCCTTATATGCCGTTGCAACACCATTTGAGAAGGCATTGGCCAGTTCTTGGGCATTCATTGTCTTCAGGCCCACCGTAGCCTTGTAGAAGCCCCTAAAAAGTTGCGAAGAAATAACCCCACTATTACCGCGGGCACCCATCAGCATACCCTTAGCTAAACTTTCCGTCAGTTCGCCAACCATTGAACTAGTATTTTCAGCTACAGCCTTGGCGCCACTTTCAATGGTCAAATTCATATTAGTCCCAGTATCACCGTCAGGAACTGGGAAGACGTTCAAAGAGTCGATAAATTCGGCATTACGTCCCAGTCGGTGGGTAGCCACACGAACCATATCTCTAAATTTTTTACTATCTATTTCCTTTAAAACCAAAATCCATAACCTCCGCTTGAGTTATTCGTCAAGCACTTTTACACTTTGAACGATGACATTAACAGCTTTTGTATCAATCCCAAGTTGATTCTTCAAGTTGAACTTAACACTGCCCTGCACATTACGGCTTACTTCCGAAATTTTTAGACCGTAGCCAACAATGATGTAAACATCCACTGTAATCCGATTATCTTCAGACTTAACAACGACGCCCCGCTTATAATTGGCCCGGTTAAGAATGCCGTCGAAACCATCGCGAAAAGCGTTCTTCGAGGCCATTCCTACGACACCGTAATTCGATGTAGCTGCACAACCAACGACAATTGCAACTACTCCGTTTGAAATATCAATCAAACCATTATTCGTTTTGATTTTAACAGCCATGTTTATCCTCCGTATCATTGTTCTCAATATTATGTATCTATTTTATCATAGTCGGCAAGTAGAAATACAACATTCCTTCTTTAAAAAATCTTGTGGTTGCAATGATTAAAAAGATATGCTATCTTAATTGAGTATGAAAACATAGATAAAAGGAGGTTTAGCAAATGGCAAAAGATTATATCACTGGTAAAAAGACCACTTTTGGTAACACACGTTCGCACTCACTGAATTCATCACGGCGGACCTGGAAGCCAAACCTTCAAAAAGTTCGTATTCTTGTTGATGGTAAACCAAAGCGCGTATGGGTTTCAACCAAGACCTTGAAGTCTGGTAAAGTAACTCGCGTTTAATTACGATGAAACTAGTAGAAGTATACTTCTACTAGTTTTTTATTCAGTTCAAACAAAAGCCATTTTCACAGTATGAAAATGGTTTTTTTGTTTCTTGCTTTTTAGTTTCTTATTGATTAGAGCGATGCTTGCGACTGACCCAGGCGCCGCAAAGGGCAATAATTACCAGCACTCCACCTAGAGTTAATGTAGCTATACTCAGTTTTTGGTTATTACCCGTTTTAGGCAAGGTTTTGCTGCTTTGATCGCTTTTAGCACTAACTTTATTTGTCATTGGGTCATTCGCTTTTAAAAAAATATTTCTAGGATCTTTGGCTGATTTAGTTGTACTGCCATGTTTACCAGTACTTGGTTCTTTACCTGGATCATCCTGACTGCTATTACTCGGTAATGCTGGCACACTTGGATTCACGGCGCTTACTATATCATTCGGCGATACAGGATTTCCTGGTCCACTGGGAGTTACAGGGTTAACTGGAAATGTTGGGCTAATCGGAGAATTAAGCTGATCCTTTCTATACACCCAGCTGACTGTTTGCGGGTTAGCGGCAAAGTAACCTTTGGCATCCCCGCGCACCTCCTTAAAGGTGTAGCCCGGAATCACTTTCTGCGTACTCTGATATGCAGCACCAATTGGGCCATTCAAGACTTCATCTGGTGCAACTGTCTGTCCGCCCTCATCTTGATAATGAACGGTAACCGTAGCGGTTGGGGTTGGCATTAGTAGCTTGGTATAGACAAACGTAATTTCCTTGTCATTACCCTCTTCAAACTTTCGGGCTGGATCTCCCTGCACTTCCTTGAGTGTGTAGCCCGGAATCGTTGCCTGATAGTCCGCCGTGTCATAATTTTTATCAATTAAGCCGCGGATTGTGCGCGTGGGTACCAGCGTCTGCCCACTTTCATCCTGGTAGTGGGCTATCAGCTGACCAGAACGGATATAGGTGTCCGCGTCTGTGCCTAGGCGATACTCATTCACTAATTCCTCTGGGGTCCAGACATTGGGTCCCTTGGCATCAGTCAACTTACCTCCAGCCAGACCAACCCACTTACTATTAGGATTGAGCATAACAGGTGCATCCTCTAGATAGTACCAACTATAAAGTTCTGCATTTTTAACATCACATTTGGGACTTAACTTCAAGATTTTTAGCTTGGGCATAGCAGAAAGCATCCCAACTGTTGTCTGGTCTTTGTAACCCATAGCCGGTTTGCCATAACTGCTAATACTTGTCATGTCGAACTTGCTCAGATCAAGTTCCTCCAAGCTGGCACAGCCACTAAACATAGCGCCGACGTTAGTCACTTTAGACGTGTCAAAGCCGGTCACATCCAGTTCAGTTAGATCATGACAATCCCCAAACATGTCATGCATGTTAGTCACTTTAGACGTGTCAAAATGGCTAACATCCAGCTTCTTAAGCTCCGTACAACCAGCAAACATCTGGCTCATGTCTGTAACCTGAGAAGTATCAAAGTGACTGACATCTAATTCCGTCAGTTTCGTGCGGTGAATAGTGCCATCACTGATATAATTGAGATCAAACATGAAACTCATGTTAGTCACTTTAGACGTGTCCCAATGACTAACATCTGCCTTCTTTAGGTTGTGACAGGCAAAAAACATTTGTCCCATATTAGTAACTTTACTGGTATCAAAATGACTGACATCAATATCTTCTAAACTGTTGCAGTTAGCAAACATATTAAACATATCAGTAACATCAGAAGTATCAACGTTAGCTAACCCAGTAATACTGGTTGCGCTATTTAAGGCAGCAAACAAACGATCCACTGAACCAATCAGCTTAAACTGTCCTATTAACTTAACTTGCTTAATATCTGGTGTATAGATACCCGGAACATAGCCACCCATCGGATCTGGATTAGTAAGCACAACTGGGTTACTAGCAGTGCCGCCCGGAATTGTTAATATACCACTAACATCATCGTAGGCAACTTGGAGTCCGTTCCAACTGGTATTCACTACTGACCTGGTCAGTTTATTACTTTTAGCTGGCGCCACGGCAGCCGCACTGTCCGTCGCTGTGCTCTTAGCTGCGCCAGTATTAGTAGCGGTATCATTAGAAGCTTCATTTGTGCTTGCATTTAGCTCTGGTGCAGTGCTTGTTCCTCCTTTATTGGGAGATTTCTGCGCCATTTCTTCTAAAACTACATCGTCTGCCTTCACGATCTTAGCATTAAGCATAAACAATCCTATGGCAGTGACGCCCCCAAATAAGAGCTTTTCGCCTTGGTGCTGGATACTAGATTTTTTCATATTAAGTGTTCCCTTCAATAACCATAATAATGTTTTTGTTATTATCTGATTAACTAGTGTTTGCTTTCCCATATTATCCACTTTGCTAATAATATCATTGCTATTATCTATACTCAAGGTAATTTTCATATATAAAAACAAAAACCCATGATTAATGAGTTTTTGTTACATAAGTATTTAAGTGTTGAGTGATTTTTTATAAAACCCAGTATGTGCTTTAGACAGAGTATTTTTTAAACAGCTCAATTTGTTAGAGCGATTATTTTAATATAATAATTTAGTTATATTTAACTACTTTTATTTAAAGATAGCAAGGTATCAATCGACTTATATGCGCGAGCTCAATTGGAGGCCAGTTACCCGAATCTCAGCATCAAATACTCTGGTACCGGTCAATATCCTTAGTTTGAATGACTGCCACAATGCCTTTAGCAAAAGACAAGTCAAATGCATCCTGGCCCGGTAGAAACTCGTTTGAGGCAAAAGAAAGTGGAACTGCACTAGTATAGTTATTCAGCTCGTACTTAGCACCGGTAATGCTCAGGCCAGTAACTGCTGTTAAGGGGGCAACACCAAAATAGGTATACCCTGGCAGGCGGTTAACCAGGTGCTGACCCGGCCAGTAAAAACGTAGCTCATTTTGCTGGTCGACCAACTCGATATTCTCGGCATATTGACTAAAATCTGACTTAACTACCATCAGAAGATTAGTTAAAAAATGATCGAGCCGGCCTCCCGTTGCCCCATATAAGGTTAAGGCATCAACCTGATAGTCGACAAAAGCATATTTAGTTGCTAGCTCGGCATCGGTAAAATCTTTTTCTGGAATCGAGTAGCGTAGATCGGGAACATTCTCTTCTATTTGGGCTAATTCGGTCTTCTTAAGTGAGTCAAAGTCTCCAACTGCCAAGTCGGGAACCAGATTCAATTCTTCCAGCAAAAGACTGCCGCGATCAACACCAATGAGTAAGTCTCCAGCTGCTTGCCTTGCGGCTAAAAATGCTTGGAGGTCGGTAGGCCATTGCGTCTTGGGGCCCCCTAAAAGTGCACAGGCCCTCATTGTAATGCCTCAGTTAATTCAGCAAGTTGTGCCTCAATCGTGTTTTGGCAGAACAAGTATGAACCTGCCACAAAAATATTGGCCCCAGCTTCCTTTGCCAGTTTGGCCGTTTGGGCGTTAATTCCGCCATCAACTTCAAGCGGAACTTTTGTTCCTAATACTTGCTTAGCCTGCTGAATTCGATCAGCCGACTCAGGAAGATATTTTTGCCCGCCAAAACCTGGATAAACGGTCATTATCAACACCTGATCAAGTTTAGCAGCAAACTGGGACAAAACGGCAACCGGCGTGTCCGGGTTCAACACCAGTCCCGCCTGCACCTGGTGTTCATGCAAGTAATCTAGCCATCCATTGACTTCCGCTTCGTTCATGGCCTCATAATGCAGCAGCACTAGGTCGGCCCCAGCCTTCACAAAGGCTGGCACTAAAACTCCGGGATTATTGCTCATCAAGTGAATCTCGGCCTCAAGGTTGGGAAAGGCATGTTTAAAATCACTGACTAGTTGGGGACCAAAGGACAGGTTCGGCACAAAGTGACCGTCCATGATATCAATATGGAAACGGGTGATGCCAGCTTTAGCCGCTTTTTTAAGATCTGCTTCTAAGTTCAAATTATTAATGTTTAGAATTGAAGGTGCAATCAAGCTTTTTCTCCTTATTTTAAATACTCCGGCAACTGGCCATTAGCAATTGCCGTCCGCATTAGCAAGTAGTCATCGTATCGACTCCGCTTAATCAGGCCCAGTTCAACCAGTCGCTTGACCTCACACTTGGGTTCCTTGAGGTGCTGGCAGGTGCGAAACTTGCACTGGCTACTAGCTCGTTTGAACTCGACAAAGTAATTACCAAGTTCATTGACCTTAATGGGAGTTAGGTCAATTGCAGAGAAGCCTGGGGTGTCAGCCAGAAAACCCTTGCCCAGGTTGAACAATTGTACGGTCCGCGTCGTGTGCTTACCCCGGTTGAGACTAGTCGATATTGCCGCGGTTTCCTGGCTTAGGTCCTTTTTAAGGTGGTTAATCAGTGTCGACTTACCTGCCCCAGATTGACCCGCTAGTGTCCAAATTTGCTCTGGGCCAATTGCTTCCGGTAGCTTGACTGCTAGACCCGACCAGTCATCAAAAACGGGATAACCAATTGCTTGGTAGTAATCAAGGTCGCTTTTAAGGTGCGTCAGCGCTTTTTCACCGGTCAGGTCTCCCTTAGATAGGTAAATACTAACTGCAACCTGCTGCCAAGCAAAAAAGGTTAAAAATCGATCAAGCAATTGCAGCGAAAAATCCGGTTCAACGGCTGACATTACTAGCAAAACGTGATCGACGTTAGCCAATGCTGGTCGACCAATCAAGTTGCTACGGGGGAAAACTTCAAGCAAGTAATTTGTTCCCTGATCGTCAATTTGAATTTTGACCCGATCACCAACTGTAGGTTTCAATTTATTTTTGCGAAAAACGCCCCGCGCCCTAGTTCGAACTACCTGCTGGCTTGTCAAAACATCGTAAAAGCCAGCTATTAAGCCGACTACAATACCTTCTGCTGTCATCGTTATTTGCTTACCTTCTGGTTCAAAATCGTTTGACCATCACGGACAACCCGCAAGGAGCCCGCACCTTCCTTTAGGTGGAACGGAATAGAAAAGTTCATGTCTCGCTTAATATAAAGGTCACGGTAAACATTGCTGGCCGAGTGGTTGTCGTCGGCAATATAGATTTGCACATGATTGCCTTGGTGGTCTTCATCATTATTTTCATCTTTTTCGTAAGTGACTGAGAACGTCCTAATCGTCGTATCATCACTCTTTTTCTTTGCACCTTCAGAGACACTAATGGTAATGGTGCTGCCACGTGGTACCCTGGTACCTGGGTTAGGACTCATCTCCACGATCATCCCCTTCTTGACCTTATCAGAATAAGTCTGACTGACTTGCAAGGTTAGGCCATGCTGACGTGCATATTCTTTAGCCTCTTTAAGTGAGCGATTTTTTAGATTAGGCAGTTTAATGGTGTCTCTCAGGTGGTCATTTTGTCCTTTGGACACACTCAGCGTAATTGTGGTCTGGTTCGGTTTAACCTCAACCCCAGCAGCGATACTCTGGCTAATGACATGATTGGCGGGAACGCTAGCAGAAAAGCGACTCTCCTTAATAACTTCAAAGCCCATCTTTTCCAGCTTATCGACCGCTTCTTGGTAATCATCACCGGTAACGTCGGGTACACGGGCCATGCCGGCACCAGCGGAAATATAAAGGTCAATTATCCGGCCGCGCTTAATTTGTTCACCTGCAGTTGGCCTAGTCTCAATTACTCGGCCTTGATCAATACTGTTAGACTCACGATGCTTGATACGGCCAACCTTTAACCCCACGCTTTCTAGTTTAGCCCGCGCACTTCTTTCAGTTAAGTTGGTCACATCAGGAATGCGTACCTCACCGCCATTACGGTTAGACAGCACAAATACCATCAACCCAACAACCAGTATTGCAGCCAAACCGATAAACAGCCACCACCACTTATGGTTACGTAAATTTTGAAATTTACCGGCCTGGAGCGCCTGCTTGGTAGTTTCCTGGTCTTTTTCTTGGTCTGCCTGCTTGGCCTCGTCTCGGTCTGGACCAGCATCATTATTAAGCTTGAAATTAGGCAAAATAATCGTTTCGTCATTATTCAGCCCATCATTAGCAGAAAAGATTGGTTCATTAGCCCGTGCCGGATCAAGACTTGTGTCTAAATCTGCCTTCATTTCACTGGCTGAATAATAACGGTCACGGGGATTTTTGGCTGTTGCTTTAAGCACAACATTTTCAAGAGCCTGGGGAACCTTAGTGTCCTTTTGCTTAATTGCTGGAATTGGTTCCTGGGCGTGCTTTAGTGCCACTGAGACTGCAGAGTCACCACTAAAGGGTACTGAACCCGTAATTAACTCATACAGGATTATGCCCAAGGAATAGATATCAGATTGCTTAGTTACCATGCCTCCGCGAGTCTGTTCGGGTGACATATAGTGAACCGAACCTACTACAGAATTTGTTTGCGTGACAGAATTTTGGTTCAATGCTACGGCAATACCAAAGTCGGCAATTTTGATATTGCCGCGCTTATCCATCAGAATATTTTGCGGCTTAAGGTCACGATGAATTACGTTATGCTTGTGGGCTAAGGTCATTGCGCTCAATATTTGATTCATAATGCGGATAACATTATGCAAATCCAGTGGCGAATTTTGCCTGATATACTCTTTAAGGTCTGGACCATCAACATATTCCATGACCATATATGGAATACCGTGATCGGTCGACACATCTAAGACCATCACAATATTAGGATGACTTAATTCACTAGTCGCCAAAGCCTCCCGCTGAAAACGGGCCAGGGTCTGGGGTTCCTTTTGTAAATCCAAACGCAAGATTTTGACGGCAACTTTACGTTCTAAAATAATGTCTTCAGCCAAATAGACATTGGCCATGCCGCCCTCACCCAGTGTATCAACGATACGATAGCGGTCTCCTAGTAAGTAACCCTTGGTGATCATTGCTGCTCACCGCCTTCATGCAGCACTAGACAGACAGTGATATTATCTCCACCACCTAAGCGGTTAGCCTCGTTAATTAGCTTATGACAACGGTCTTTGAGCGATAACTCCTTGGTCGCCAAAATCTGCTGAATTTGAGGATCACTAAGCGAATTATTGAGTCCATCCGTGCATAATAAGATTAAATCATGATCGTTCAGCTCGATCTGCCGATATTCCGGATTGATTGTACTAGAAACACCAAGTGACTGGGTAATGATATTTTTTTGCGGATGATTGCGCGCCTGTTGCTTGGTAATCTGCCCCATCTTCACTAATTCATTAACTAGCGAATGGTCTTCAACCAACTGCATAAACTCACCATTGGTGTAGCCATAGGCCCGCGAATCACCTAAATGAGCAATCAATGCTTCGCCTTTAAAAGCGATGGCCAACACAATCGTCGTTCCCATCCCATTAAGGTCAGGAAAGCGGTCAGCAGTCTTCAAGATAGTTTCATTTTCAGCACTCAGCTGGACATCTAACCATTGGCGCGCACTTTGACAATCAAAAAAGTCAGTCGTACTAAAGCTATGCCCTAGGTGGCGGACCGCCATCGTTGAAGCAACATCACCACCCTGGTGACCGCCCATTCCATCACAGACCACCGCCATGGTGGCTCCCTTTTTATTCTTAAAAACCTGGACAAAGTCCTGATTGCTCTTCCGTATCCGTCCGATACTTGAAGCAAATGCTGTTTCGATCAAAACTTAACCTCGCACTACAAATTTAGCAATGAAAAAACCGTCGCTGCCATATTCATCCGGCAGGATTTTAACCATACCGTTAGGAGCAGCAATTTTCCCGGTCTCAAACGGTTGCAACTTAAATTGGGGATTATCGCTTAAAAAGGCTTGGACCACATACTCATCCTCTTCAACCGTAAAAGTGCAAGTAGAATAAACTAACTCGCCTTTATCATTCAAAAGTGAACTTACCTGATTTAGAATTGCCAGCTGCACTTTTTGCAACTTAGTCAAATCAGCAAGACTCTTGTTATACCTGATTTCCGGTTTGCGCCGCAACAGACCTAATCCTGAACATGGCGCATCAACCAATATTTTGTCAAATTGCCCCGGTTGAAAGACCTCTTTTGCGAATCTGGCATCCATTTTCTGAGTTTTTACTTTACTTGCAACATTCATTCTCTGACTGCTTTTTTGCACTAAACGCAGTTTGTTTTGGTGAATATCTAGGGCAGTAACTCGCCCTGCGGACAATTGTTCAGCCAGCTGAATGGTTTTGCCGCCCGGAGCGCTACATGCGTCAAGTACCTCTTCATCCCCAGTGAAATTGAATGCACTCACTGCTAAACTAGCAGCTTCGTCTTGAATTGTCAATTTTCCTTCTTTGAACAGCTCTGAATCACTGATTCCGCCATGGTCTAAAACAACTTCTTGGGCGGTCATTTGCGATTCACAGGGAGCAAAACCCAAGTCGTTCAGTGCGGTTACGACCTCTGTAGCCGAAACTAATTGGGAAATCCGTACGGTGTTTTTGGCTGGTTCATTGACACTGGCCAGAATGCTGGCCGCCCGCTCCGCGCCCCAATGGTCCACCAAATACTGGACTAGCCAAACGGGCATGCTCTCCTTAACCACCAAGTAGTCAGGTGCCGTCACCTGCGGCAGCACCCTGCCCCGTCTGAGCAAGGCACGTAGAATACCGTTGACAATCTTAAAACCAGTAGAGTGTGGTTTGCCAAATTGCTTGGCCAGTATGTTGGCCTCATTTAAGACTGCCCGGTTGGGTACCTTGTCCATAAAAAGCAACTGGTAAGCCGACATTAACAATAATGGCCACAGGTAATCTTCCTTGAGCTTGGTTTTAACCAAATCTTGCAGCTGGAACTCTAAATAGATTTTTTCTTGGATTGTACCGTAAACCAGGCGAGTCGTGAAATTACGATCTGTCTGCGACAAGTCAGAGGAGCGAAAACTATTATTTAAACTAATATTTGAATATGAGCCGTCACGCCAGACACGGATTAAAGTTGCTAAGGCGACAGCACGAGCACTTTTAGTCGTCGACAATTTTTTCTCCTACTGTAAACTTGCTACCCTGGCCGTTCAAAAAGTTTTTCACTGGCATTTGCTTTTTTCCTGCAGGCTGCACTTCAACCAGATCTAAAACTGTACCTTGGGCAAAACTGAGGGCGAAACGGCCGTCTTTTGCAACTAAACTACCAGCCGGCAGGTTAGTTTTTTGCGAATTAACCTTGGCCCGCCAAACTTTGAGCCGTTTGCCATCAATCACCAAATACGCTCCCGGGCTGGGATTCAGCGCTCTAATGAGGTTATTAGCTGCTAGAGCGGTCATCGTCACCTTGATTTGTTCTTGGTCCTTGCTAATGTTTGGCGAAAAGGTTACCTGATCCTGATTTTGCGGAGTTTTGTCCGTCGGATCTGCAATAATTCGCGGCAGGGTCTCAAGTAGCAAGTCGCGACCAAGCAGCGATAACTTATCAAAGAGCGTGCCAGTCGTGTCAGCTGCCTTAATTTTAAGCACTTTTTGCGCGTAAATAGCACCAGCATCCATTTCCTTGACCATCTCCATAATAGTTACACCGGTTTCCGCTTCACCCTTGAGCAAGGCATACTGAATTGGTGCCCCTCCGCGATACTTGGGGAGCAGCGACCCGTGAACGTTCACTGCAGCAATCTTGACCGATTTCAAAAACTTGGTAGGCAAAAACTGACCGTAAGCAGCAGTTACAATTAAGTCAGCATGCAGGTCAATAAGTTCCGCCAGCTCTGGTGAACGGGGTAATCTATCTGGTTGAAAAACGGGTAATTTCAACTCTTCCGCCGCCTGCTTAACGGGTGTTTGGGCCACTATTTGCTTACGACCCACTTTTTTGTCAGGCTGGGTAACAACGCCCTTAATTTCATAGTTATGTTCAACAAGTCCCTTTAAAATTGGTACCGCAAAGTTTGGCGTTCCCATAAAAATCACTGATGTCATTGAGCATCTCCTTTTTACATAATTCCTTCAGGCTCGTTATCAATGTAGATACTTAAGCCGTACTTCTTCACCTTCTGAGCGGAAGCCTGAATTTGATGCAATAAACTATTTAAATTATCTTCTTTTTTATATTTTACCAGTATTTGATAATAATATTGATTTTTTAAGCGTGAAATTGTACTCGGCGCCGGTCCCAAGATAATGGTTGAGCGCTGCAGGTTCTGCTGAAGTTGAGTCTTGATCTTGAAAGCTTCTTTGGCTGCATTTTCAGCCTTCTTCGCGGCCACAGAAACAAGTACGGTATAAAAGTATGGCGGATAATTCCCGGCGTGGCGCACTTTCATTTCATACGCATAAAAGCGCTCATAATCCTGCGTTTGCGCCAGTTTAATTGCATAGTGGTCGGGGTTAAAGGTCTGGATAAGCACCTCACCCGTTTTGGCTGAGCGACCAGCCCGACCAGCAACTTGAGTCAAAAGCTCAAAAGTACGCTCGGAGGCATTGTAGTCAGGAAGCCACAAACCCGTATCGGCATTAACCACTCCGACCAGTGTGACATTGGGAAAGTCTAGCCCCTTAGCAATCATCTGGGTACCTAGTAAAATATCAGCCTCGTGGTCACCAAAGGCATCAAGCATCTTTTTAAAACTGCCTTTCCGCCTGGTCGTATCAACATCCATCCGTAAAATCCGCGCCTCCGGCACCAGCTCTTGCAACTCTTCTTCTACCTTTTGCGTACCTGTTCCCAAAAAACGAATTTGAGGGCTCTGGCAATTAGGACACGTTTGCGGAATAGGAATCGTATAACCGCAATAGTGGCACTGCATTTGCCCCGTATCTTTATGCATGGTCAGTGACAGGTCACAATTGGGACATTGCATTACATAACCACATTCCCGGCACAGCATAAAGTTGGCAAAGCCTCGCCGGTTAAGCATTAAGATAATCTGTTCTTGCCGTTTTAGGCGAACTTTAATTGCGTCAACCAGTTGATTCGACAGATCAAATTGTGTTCCACTAAAATTTGTCTTTTTTAAGTCAATTACCTGAACCTCTGGCAACGCTTGTTGGTTAGCACGCTTAGGCAGTTGCAAGAGTTGATAAACGCCTTTTTGTGCCCGGGCGCGACTGCCTAATGAAGGTGTTGCACTGCCCAGCACTAACGGACAAGAATTATACTTACTCCGCCAAATAGCCACATCTCGAGCATGGTAACGCGGGTTATCCTCCTGCTTATAGGTCGCTTCATGCTCTTCATCAATGACAATCAGACCAATATTAGTTAGCGGAGCAAAAACGGCACTGCGGGCACCAACCACGACCCGCACTTCGCCGCGCCGAATGCGCCGCCATTCATCGTAGAGTTCGCCTTCAGACAAGCCACTGTGTAAAACAGCAACCTCGCTGCCGAAGCGGCTCCGAACCTGGTCAACCATCTGCGGGGTCAGCGAGATTTCTGGTACAAGCATCAGAGCATTTTGACCGGCAGACAGGGCATGACTGATTGCGTGCAGGTAAACTTCGGTTTTGCCACTACCAGTTACACCTTCAAGCAAAAAAGTTTGGGCTTGTTGGTTTTCGATTGCCGGCTTGATCTGCTGCAAAGCGGCTTCCTGTTCCTGGTTTAAGCGCAGCTTGACTGGCGACGATGTTTGCTCATTGAATTCTGCCAGTGGATCTCGATAGACTTCAGTTGCTGCTTTTTTCAGCCAACCCTTTTTAACGGCAGCAGTTAGCGTCCCAGTTTGAACGCCAGCAGCACGTTCCAGGTCATGCTGCAGCATGGGAAAATCATCACTGTGCTCAATTAGGTACATTAACAATTGTTGCTGCTTTAAGGCATTGGCGCGTAGACCTTCATAAATTTTACGGTATTGGGCTACCGCCAAAGGTGCAGCGTAGCAGCTTTGGGTCTTGACCCGTGCCCGATTTTCAACGATATATTCAACTTCTGCGTCTCCGCTGCGCAAGAGCTTGCGAATATAGGCGATTTCTTTATTATCAGTAATCTTGTTCAGATCTACTGGATCACCGCTAAAAAAAGGTAGCCGCTTAGCTGCTGCTGACACCGGTGTCAAGATTTTGCGGTAATTTGCGCGCATTACCCGTGGCAGCATTGCCTTCAAAAGCGCAATGCGATAAGCAAAAATCTCATCAGCTAGCGCTTTTGATAGGTCAACTAGCTCAGGCGTCAGCGGTGGCAGCTCATCGACCACCACCAGTAAATCCTTTAGCTTACCCTGAAAGTGACTTTCTTTGGTTAAGCCAACCACAAAGCCCTGCAATTTACGTGGACCAAAAGGTACAAAAACACGCGAACCCACTTCAAGCTCGGTTAGTTCGTCTGGCACATGATATTCAAAAATGCGGTCTGTCTGTTTAGCTGCAATGTCAACAATAATTTGCGCAATCATGCAATCACCTTCAAAAAATGACCTCCATCTTTTGGATGGGGGTCATAAATTTAACCAACTGTTGATTAACCAATCTGATTAGAATCAACAGTAACCTTGCCAGCTTCTATTTCTTCTAAGGCTTTACCAACCGGCTTTAGTGATTGGTATTCTTTTAAGGCCTCCGGAACACCGTCTTCTAACTCATGTGCCCGTTTTGCCGCTAGCACAGATAATGAATAGCGTGAATCCACGCGGTCTAATAATTTGTCAATTGATGGATATGTAACTCTCATCTTAATTCTCCCTAACCATTTTTCGATAAGTATCAATAACGCGTTTAACACTAACATGTTCCGCATCTACGATTGCCTTAATATGGTCAACCGCATTGGCCACTGTATCATTAACCACAGCATAGTCATAGTCTTGCATGACCAAAATTTCGGTACGGGCCTGGTTAATTCGACCCATAATCACGTCTTCTGGTTCCGTACCCCGGTTTTCTAGGCGCAGGTGCAAAGTGTGCAGGTCCGGTGGAGTCAAAAAGATAAAGACCCCATCTGGCATCTTTTCCCGTACCTTACGGGCACCATTCACGTCAATTTCCAGTAAGACATCTTTACCCTCAGCCAGCATCTTTTTCACTGGTACAAGTGGGGTACCATAATAATGGTTGACGTATTGGTTGTATTCTAGCAACTGCCCCTGGTCAATAGCCGCTTTAAATTGGGCTTCACTGACAAAGAAATAATCCTGACCGTCCACCTCACCTGGTCTGGGCTTTCTAGTTGTCATTGAAACCGAATATTCAAATGGAAAAACTTTATTATCAACAATCGCACTTTTAACGGTTCCTTTGCCAACTCCAGAAGGTCCCGAAAGGACAAGTAACAAACCTTTTTCTGCCATGCCATACTCCCCTATCCAAAGCAATTACCTCTAGTTTGCACTAAAAGGGAAAGTTTTTCAAGTTCTGACCATTCAGACAATCGCTGATTAGCAAGAAAAAAATCAAAATTTCTCGATCAACTAAAATAAACTTTCGTAAAAAGCTTGTTTTTTAAAACAAATGTTCTTATAATGTAATCAATCAAACAAGAGTTCGGAAATTTTGCAGGGTGAACAGATGAAAAATACACTTAAAAAAATCTATCATTACTTATTTGCCTATGATGACGAAAAATTGAGTATCTACAGCCAATATCAACATGAAATTCTCACAATGCTCGACCGGGCAATGCTCTACCGGGTAGATGTCTTGCTAAGTTATCGCGATGGCCGCTGTGAAATTGGTCAAATTACCAAACGTCTTTCAGTTGGCCGCTTCGTCTTGCGTTCAGCTAATCAAAAACTACTGCATGTGGTTGATCTCGATGATATTTTCCGCATTGATCTGGCCTAAAAACACGTTTCTATAACTTGAACAGAAGTTTGACTAATTACTAGCAAATCTTACTTAAGACCGGAACTTTTACCTGCCTTCTGCTCCAAGTAATCCGTCTCGCCATTGATCTTAAAGCCAGCATTCTGGTACGCATGAATTGCTGCAGTATTATCTGTCTCAACGTCCAAGACAAATTCCTTTGAGCCCTTTTGCTGGAGAAGCTGCGTCATTTTTTTGACAAAAAAGGTGGCAAAGCCGCGATTACGAACCGCCGAGGCAATAAACAAACCAAAGAAATAATCATAACTGCCCAACTCAACGGCGCAATAGCCCACAATTTTGTTTTGGTAGAGCAACACAAAGCTGCTCGTTTCTTCATTTTGCAAACCTTCTTCGATATACTTGGTCGATGAAGTTAGGTTATCGCCAAAGGCTTTACTGTGGAACTTAGCAACTTCAGCTACATCAGCTTGTTTTAACTCATTTACTGCTAACGTCTGGTCCAACTGATCAGTTGGACCAACCCGCAGCGGACTTTTGGTGCGCATGTTATATGTGCGGTCCTTAATTACTAAGCCCGTCTTTAGCAAGAAGTCTGAGTTCTGCTCCAAGAAGTTTTTTTCAGAAACGTAATTATAGTTGTGATAACCATAGCCACCTAAAATTTTCTCTGCCCGCACTAGCATTTCCTTAGCAATTCCGCGCCGCCGGAAATCAGGAGCCACTTCAAGATGCACATCAACCACTTCGTCTGGTTCATCATCGGCATAGAGCATAGTCAGACCTACCAACTTGCTGGCCTCATAAGCCAGCACAAAGGTTGGCATTTCAGCGAAATAATTATAGCGATTACTCAAATAGATATCTTCATAGGTGCCATCAGCTGCATGGACCTTTTGGGTTAATTCTTTAGCCTGCGCTACTTCGGTAGGATTAAGGCTAACTTTTTCAACATAATTCATTTTTTCTTTTTCCTGTTAAAATTCTTCATTAAGTCCTTGGCATTTTGCTTGGCCGCCTTAGTAACATTACTGCCGGCCATCATTTCTGCAATTGCCGTAACGGTTTCTGCTTGCGTCAAGGGGCCAATTTGGGTATAGGTAGCGCCTTCCTTAACTTCCTTGGCTACCAGGTATTTCTGATCACCAGCGGCGGCCACCTGTGGCGAGTGGGTAATTGCAATCACCTGCTTATGCTCACCGATCGAGTGCAACTTTTGCCCGATTGCAGCTGAAACACGGCCGGAGACACCAGTATCAATTTCATCAAAAATCATGGTGGCAACTGGCTCTACCCTGCTAAAAATTGCCTTGAGGGCCAAAATGAGCCGCGATTGCTCACCTCCGGAAACAATCTTAACCAGTGGCAGTAACTCTTCACCGGGGTTAGGAGCAATCAAAAAAACCAGTTCATCCGTACCTTTATTGGTAAACGATTTAGCAGCAGAAAAAGCGATGGCAAAGCGGGATTTGGCCATATACAAATCAGCTAGTTCCTGCTTAATTTGCTCCTCCAACTGATCAGCAACTTTTTTCCTGGTTTCATGTAAAGCTGCAGCTTCCGCGGTCAGTTTGTCCTCGAGTTTGGTAAGCTGCTTTTGCAACTTTTCCTCGTCCAAACCCCCCGTTTCATAGTGGCTCAGTTCATCCTGCACTTTTTCGTAGAAGGTAAAGACATCTTGCAGAGTCGGACCATACTTTTTTTTGAGTGAATTAAGCAAGTCGAGGCGGTTAGAGACATACTGGAAGCGTTCACCATCGAAGTCCATTCCATCGAGAACATTAGTTAACGCGCTACGTGCATCACTCAGCGCAAAGACACCGTCATCAATTGTCTTAGCGATGTCCTTAAACTTGTCTCCGTATTCTGCCAATTCATTAGCAGCACTTTGAGCGTTGCCCAGTAGCGCTTCAAGACCGTGTTCATCGTCGTCATATAACTGCATTAAATAATTAGCTGTCTCAACAATCTTTTGGTAATTGTTGAGCTCAGTATATTCTTGTTCAAGTTGCTCATCTTCTTCAGGATCATTCAAGTCAGCAGCAGTTAGTTCATCATTTTGAAAGGTTAAAATATCCTGTTTTTGAGCAAGTGCTTGGGCATCCTGATGTAGGTGTTCTAGCCGCGTTGACAAGTTTTGCCATTTTTTAAAGTCTACCTGGTATTGCGCCAACCGGTCTTTGAATTCTGATGGAGCATAGTTATCCACCAAGTCGATTTGCCGGTCTTGATCCATTAGGATCTGCTGGTCATTCTGGCCATGGATATCAACTAAGTAATTGCCTAGTTCGCGCAGCACGTTGGTCGTCGTTAACTGACCGTTAATGCGCACAACGCTGCGTCCCTTGGTTAATTCCCGGCTGATGACGAGTTGGCCATCGGAAGCTGGCAAGCCATATTGAGCGCAAAGCTTGGTAATCTGTTCCGCTCCCTGATTAACATCAAATAGACCCGTCACAACCGCCTTTTTTTCGCCACTACGAATCATTTCTTTTTGCCCGCGACCACCCATTAAGAGTGACACCGCATCAATAATAATTGACTTACCAGCACCGGTTTCTCCAATTAGGGCCGTCATATTTTCTTGAAAGCGAACCTTCAGTGCCTTAATAATCGCGAAGTTCTTAATATCCAGTTCAACTAGCATCTTCTTCTCCTAAAGCTCAGCTACCGCTCGTTCAACAACTTCTTCCGGTGTTCCGGTCCACCAAAGTTGACCACCCTGCTCACTACTTTTTTGCAGGTGAATTAAAAACTCAATATTACCCTTACCACCCTTAATGGGAGAATAGTCTACCCCCAACACATTGAAACCACAGGCCAGTGCCTGCTCAATCGTATGCTGAATGACGGCGCGGTGGATCGCATGATCATGAACAATACCATGTTTACCTACGTTTTCTGGTCCTGCTTCAAACTGCGGCTTAATCAAGCACACTGCATCACGGCCATCCTGTAAGATTGCAAACATTGGCGGCATAATTAAATCAAGCGAAATAAAGGAGACATCAGTCATTGCAAAGTCTGGCACGCCCTTAGTAAAGTCCGCTGGTTTACTATAACGGAAATTCTGCTTTTCCATTACTACTACGCGCGGATCATCGCGCAATTCCCAGGCCAACTGGTTGTAGCCGACATCAAGGGCATAAACCAGCTTGGCCCGATTCTGCAAGGCAACATCGGTAAAACCACCGGTTGAAGAACCGATATCCAAACAAGTACGGCCGGTCAAGTCAATATCAAAGGCCGCTAAGGCTTTTTCCAGCTTAAAACCACCACGCGAAACGTACTTTTTGTGCGAAGCTTTGATAAAGAAGTGTTCATCTGCGGGAAAACTACTGCCACTTTTATCAATGCGCTGGTGGTTATGATCGGAAACAAGTCCCGCCATAATTGCCCGCTGGGCCTGGGTCCGGGAATGGAATAGCCCTTGTTTGGCCAGTATTACATCTGCTCGTTCTTTAGCCATTTTAGAGCACCTTCTGATATAGGTCGAGAAAGCCAGCTAAAATACCGCTGTCCAAGCCAGTTAAGCTAGTCTGTGCGGCTTTGATTAGTGTTCGTAATTCTGCACGACTGCGCTCTGCCCCCAGCATGGTTAAAGTGTTGTGCTTGCCATTTTCCTGGTCCTTATGGGTGGCCTTACCAGCTGCTGTACTTGTTTCAACAATATCAACCAAATCATCATAAATTTGATAGGATCGACCAAAGGACCGACCAAAAGCAAGCAGTTTGGCTTTATTGGCTGCACTTGCGCAACCAGCGACTGCCGCCATTTCTACACTAGCAACAATTAAGCATCCTGTCTTAAGCCACTCCATCCGGTTAATTAGGTTAGCATCGGTAGCAACAGTGGCATTATTAGTCGCAGCTATGTCTAAATACTGACCGCCTACCATTCCGTTAGCACCAATTGCACGGGTCATAATCTTGACCAAGTCAGCTGATTCACTACCTTCTGCAATCCACTGCAGGCCAAGTGGCAATAGTGCATCCCCAGCCAAAATCGCCTCGGCCTCGCCCCACTTCTTGTGGCTGGTCAGCTTACCGCGACGGTAGTCATCATTATCCATTGCTGGCAAATCATCATGAATTAGGGAATACGTGTGAATCAATTCAATTCCACCCGCAATTTGGATGTCCTGGGCCGTGATGTGGTGATTTATGGCATCAAGTGTAGCCAAAAAGAGCAGCGGGCGTAATCTCTTACCCCCAGCCATGACTGAGTAGGTCATAATTTTGCTAAGCTTGACCTCATCAATCTCACTAGCCAGGTGCGCTGCCAAGTAGTCATCAACTACCGGTGTCCATTTTGCTCTAAATTCGTTAAAAGTCATCTTATTCTTCCGGTGCTGCTGCATTATTGGGGTCAATTTGGTGCTCGGTTCCGTCACTATCGATTAGTTTAGCGACAGTTTCCTCGGCGGCAGTCAATTTTTGGTTTAACTCGCGGCTAAGTTTCACTCCGGTCTGGAATTCACTTAAGGCATCTTCCAAGGGTACATTACCACTTTCAAGGTTGCTGACAATCTGCTGTAACTGATTTAATTCTGCTTCAAAACTATTTTTCTTTGTTGGCATTTTTATTTCTCCTAACTGCTGTAACTCTTGCTACTACTTGCCCATCTTTAAAATGAAGACTGAGCTCATCCGCTTGCTTGACTTGTTTAACTGAACTAACCGTCTCACGGTCTTTGGTGGCATACAAGTAACCTCGGTCAAGCGTTTTCAAGGGACTGTAGTCATCTAATTGCTGAGCTGATTGGGCTAGTCTGTGCCTGTTTTCTCGTAAAAGTTGGCGCATATTGCTTATTAATTTTTGCTGATAAAAGCCTTCCTCTTGCAAAATTTGCGCGATTCTTTTGCCGGGATTAACTGCGGTCAGTTTTTGCTGGGTCAACTGGTAAGCCTGCCGCTCACGTTCCAGTTGGTGCAGCATGGTGTTATGCAGGCGGTCACGCAACAGGTCCAAAGTCTGTGCCTGTTCGTCATAAAGTCGTGCTGGTTCACGCATAATTACTGCACTATTGATGCGCTTGAGCGCTTCCCGCCGTACCCGGATAATGTTTTGGACACTTACCAGCAGTCTACTTTGCAGCTGGTGAATACCAGCTAATTCATCCGGTAAATTGGGGGTTGCATATTCAGCTGCTGCAGTAGGAGTAGCTGCCCGAACATCCGCAACCAAGTCACACAAGGTGGTGTCCGTTTCATGGCCAACGGAAGAAATAACCGGCATCGCCATTGCATAGACTTGCCGCACCACCACTTCCTCATTAAATGGCCACAAATCCTCGAGCGAACCCCCGCCGCGGCCAATAATCATCACATCATACTTGTCACCAGCATCAGCAATCTGCTTCATTGCCCCTACCAACGAGTCGGCCGCGCGATCGCCTTGCACCTGAGCTGGGAACAGGTCAACCTGGGCATGGGGAAAGCGGCGGTTAACAGTAACCAAAATATCATGGATAACTGCTCCGGAAGCACTAGTAACCACGGCAATGTGGTCGGGAAAGTGCGGTAATTGCCGCTTATGACCCTGGTCAAACAAACCTGCCTGGGCCAACTTTTTCTGCAGTTGTTGTAACTGTTCATACAGTGCGCCTAGACCAGCAGGCTCCATCGATTCCGCATAAAACTGGTAAGAACCTTGCGGGCCGTATACATTAACATAACCGGTAATGTATACTTTCATACCCTCTTCCGGTTTAAACTTAACTTGGTCAAAGTGGGACCGAAACATCACCACATTAATCTTAGACTTTTCATCTTTGAGCGAAAAGTATTGGTGAGAGTTACGGCGAAAACGAAAGTTAGATAATTCACCTTGCAAAAAAACCTTGTGCAGGTAGGGATCATTTTTAAATTTTTGCGTAATATAATAATTTAAATCTGAAACGGTGAGATATTTGTTATCTTCCATTTTGCCTCCTTGTTAGCCCAACCACTTGTTCCATCAATGCTTCCACCGTCAACGGCCCAACTCCTCCAGGAACCGGAGTAATATAGCTAGCCCGCTGGGCCACGTCAGCAAAATCAACGTCGCCAACTGTTTGGCCGTGGACCCGGTTAATCCCCACATCGACGACCACTGCCCCTTGCTTAACCATTCCAGCCTTAACCAGGCCTGGTTGACCGGCTGCTGAAACTAAAATATCAGCATTTTTGGTATATTCACCTAAGTTCCTAGTCTTAGAATGCAAAATTGAAACAGTTGCATCACGCTCTAACAAGAGCGCAGCCAAGGGTTTACCCACAATACTACTACGCCCAATAATCACCACGTTTTTACCATGAAGATCAAGGTCATAATGGTCCAGCAGGGCCAGAATACCGTGTGCAGTAGCAGGTTCGACAAAATGGTCGCCGCGCCATAAGCGGCCAACGTTACTGGGGGACAAACAATCCACGTCTTTTTCAGGGATAATCCGCCCCAGAGCTTCATTCAAGTTAAGCTGATGCGGAACTGGTAACTGAATCATTAGCGCATTAATACTTTTATCCGCGTTAAGCTGGTCGATTAACTTTACCACATTAGCCTGATCCACTTCCGCGGGCAGCTGGTAAAGCTTCTGCGTAATCCCTAGTTCAGCTGCTCGCCTTTTTTTAGTTTTCAAGTAAATCTTACTGCCTGGATCATTGCCAATGTTAATTACACAAAGCGTGGGCTTAATCCCCTGCTGTTTTAACTTATTAACTTCTTCTTTAAGTTTAGCAGCTCGTTGACTAGCTAGCAACTTACCATTCAAGAGTTGGGCCATTGCTCTTCATCCCTTTTCTATAAAAATAGTCGGCCTAAAGCCGACTACTTGTTATTTTGCGATAAAATTCGCTAAGATTCCATTAATAAAGGGTTTGTTCTTGGGGTCGGAAAATTCATCACACAGGTTCAAAGCCTCATTTATTGCTGCTCTAGGTTCAATTTCCTTGCTGTACTCAATCTCGTACAAGGCAACTTCCAAAATAGCGAGTGAAATCTGATTAATGCGGTTGATCCGCCAATCTTTTTTTAAGTAACTGGCAAGCTGGCCCTTCAACTCATCTCGTTTTTCCACGACACCTTCAATGACTGTCTTTGAATAAGCCGAGAGTTCTCTTAAGTTGAGGACGGCGACAATTTTCGTTTCAACTTCGGCAGGAGTCAGTTTAGGATTCTGATTAGCCAAAAAAGCCCCCTGCATTGCCACTCTACGACTTTCGTGTTGATTCATTGCTACTCTTTTCATCAATGTCCGAAAATAGTTTTGAAGTACCACTGCCATCTTCTTCATCTTCAGTAAATTCAAGCCCCACGACATGAACATTAATTTCCTTAAGAGTCAGGTCAGTCATCTGCAAAACCTGCTGTTTCAAAGACTTTTGCAAGTTCATGGCAATCTTAGGTACATAACCACCTGCAACTACACTGACATAGACATCTGCAATCAAGTTGCGGTCGTCATCAAGCTTGACCGTGACCCCGCGGCCCCGATCTTCACGCCCCAAGACGCGGTTAAGCCCTGATCTAACATCACCATGTAAGGCTGCAACGCCGTCTACTTTTTCGGCAGCAATGCCCATAATAACTTCCAGAACACTTGAATCGATTTCGATCTCATCACCGTTATTTTGTCCATTTAAGACAATTTTTGAACTATCTGCCATTTTATTTAACCTCGTAAAAACTACTTATTTGCACGGGATACGTATGAACCATCGACCGTATTAACAATTAACACGTCACCTTCATTAATGAAGAAGGGTACGTTGACTACCAAGCCAGTTTCCATTGTTGCAGGCTTACCACCGCCTGAAGACGTATCGCCCTTAATATTGGGCTCTGTTTTTGTAACTGATAACTCAACCGTGTTGGGTAATTGCACACCCAAGGTTTTGCCCTCATGCATGATGACACTGACATCCATATTTTCCTTCAAGAACTTAGCTTCATCCTTTATCTGGTCATTTGGAATAGCCAATTGGTCATAAGTTGCAGTATCCATGAAAACATAGCTAGCGCCATCGTTATATAAGTACTGCATCCCCTTTGTTTCAATTTCCGCAGTCTCGACCTTGGCAGTTGACCTAAAGGTATATTCTTGAACTGCCCCGGAGTTCAAACTCTTGAGCTTAGAACGAACAAAAGCACTCCCCTTACCAGGCTTAACGTGTTGAAATTCAACTATTCGCCACAAGTCATTGTTATGCTTGATGGTTAGACCATTCTTAAATTCATTAACTGAAATCATTGTCATCTTAAGTACCTCATCTCCATAGTAATATCTTACCAATTCATACGTGATTTTACTATCAATAATATTTAACTTTTATAAAGAAATTAACTCGTCCTTGGGCAAACTTGAAAGTGTTTCGGGAGTTTGATCGTGAACCAAGATATCATCTTCAATTCTGACCCCGCCCTGGCCCGGCAAGTAAATTCCGGGCTCAACGGTATGAACCATATTGTTCACCAGTTCTTGCTTACCAAAAGGCAGTGCTGGTTGACACAATTCGTGAATCTCTAAGCCGATACCATGACCAATACCATGACCGAAGTATTGGCCGTAGCCTTGTTCGGTGATGTAATCCCGCGCGGCCTGGTCGACATCGCGACCACAGTTACCCACTACTGCAGCGGCAATTCCCCGTCGCTGCGCCTCATGCACAATATCATAAATTTGCTGCATTTTACGGTCTACTTTTCCGACCGCCACTGTCCGCGTGATGTCAGCTGCATAGCCGTGATAGAAGGCCCCAAAGTCGACAACTACCAGATCGCCGTCTGCAATCATTTTGTCACTGGCAACCCCATGGGCCCAAGCCGAGCGGACCCCAGAGGCAATAATCGTGTCAAAGCTGGGGCCATCGCCACCATTGATCTTAAACAAGTAATCCAGTTTGGCACCAATATTGCGTTCTACTGCACCCGGCTTAATTAGGGGCAAGATTTCATTGAAACTATCCATTGAAATGTCGATTGCCCGCCGTAACGTTGCTAGTTCCAGGTCATCCTTGACGTTGCGCACCTGCTCAACCAGTTCTTCAGATAATTCAAATTCAATCTGCGGATTCAGTTTTTGTAAATGCGTGAATTCCACTGCAGAGACAAATTCGCCTTCAACTAGAACCTTCTTCAAACCAGCCGCTTGTAACTGCCTGGTGATTTCGGCATCTTGATCTGATTGCTTCATAATCACGCTCAGTTCACCAGGTGCTTCAGCCTTAATCTGACCAGCAAAGCGCGAATCAGACAGTAATATCCGATCACCCCTGACCGTCAAAATCAACTGCGCTTCTTCACCAGTAAAATTAGTCAAGTACCGGTAATTCGCCTGGTTAAAAATAAGCAGGCCGTCTGCACCGCGTTCTTTGATCAATCCACTTACTTTATTAATCCGTCTATTTAAAAGTGTTAATAGCTCGTCTTGCTCTTCCATAGCGAACCCTCCTTTTATTGGGCATACATGTCTTTATTTTACCGCTAAAGCTCTTCACTCGCTTGTTTATTTAACAATTACTGGCCAAAAGTAAAAAACAAAAAAGACGAGAAGCGTATGCTTTTCGTCTTCTTAGCAGAACTAACTTACTTAGCTTCTTCGACTGGGATAACAGAAACTTGCTTTCTGTACTTGTCCTTGCGTTCAAATTTGACAACGCCGTTCACTAATGCAAACAAAGTGTCGTCACCGCCCCGGCCAACATTCTTGCCCGGGTGAATTTTAGTACCGCGTTGACGGTAGATAATCGTGCCGGCATGAATTGTTTGACCATCAGCAGCCTTGGCGCCCAGACGGCGACCAGCTGAATCACGACCATTGGCAGTAGAACCGCCCCCCTTATGGTGGGCAAATAATTTAAGATTTAAAATATTCATCATCATTTCACCTCTAGCTTAATTCAATCTTTTCAACAGCAACCTTGGTATAAGGTTGACGGTGACCATATTTTGAATGTGAGTGCTTCTTGGGCTTGTACTTGAAAGTAACAACTTTCTTTTCCTTGCCTTGTTTTTCAACCTTGGCAACAACCTTAGCACCCTTAACTAATGGTGTACCAACTTTAACGTCCTTACCATCAGAAGCCAGGATTACCTCGTCAAAGGTGACTTCCTGGCCTTCTTCAACGTCAAGCTTTTCAACAAAAACACTATCGCCTTCAGCAACCTTGTATTGCTTACCACCGGTTTTAATGATTGCGTACATTTACTACCCTCCAAAAAATACTTAGACTCGCCAAGTGGGGTGCTTTTTAGTAAAAAGACTTCTTACCCCAAACTGTGCGGTTGCAGATGTGGAGGTCTCCACAAATACAACTACTTCATAATACTACTGCTCAACCAATTTAGCAATAAAAAAAGTACCATTACAGTACTTGCGCTTTTTTTAGATTTGCCACTTACCGCCGTGAACCTTGGCGATGTTTTCGGTAACAATAAAGGCCTCTGCGTCAATTGCCCGAGCTTTGGCAACCAGCTGACCGTATTCATTAGTGTCAACTACAATAACCAATTGCTGCATGTCCTTGTCGCTATATCCACCAACCACATTATAAACAGTCAATCCATCGTAATCATTTTGGAGCATGTCCCGAATTTCATCAAGCTTGCGATTACTCATAATCCGCACCTGGTACTTCTTGTCAAAGCCGGTTTCCGTGTAGCGCATCGTAATTGTGGTAATTACTTGGGAAAAGGCTGCTAACAGAAAAGCTTCAGTACCATCTACAAAAAGGTTCAAAACAATAATTGAAAGGTCAATCACCATTAGGGACAAGGCTGGTTCGACATAAAAATATTTTTTGATAATTAGCGGCGGAATTGTGGTACCGCCGGCTGAGGCGTTAATGCGGTATAGCATAGAGACTCCGACCCCCATCAAAACACCGCCGTAAATCACGGCCAGGACGTTGTTGGAAGTCAATTTAAAGCTGGGCGTAATGGCCATTAGCGCCGGCAAAAGCATGCTGCCTAAAGCCACCTTTTTGAGTGTTTCTTTACCCAAAAATATTACGGCCAGTGCCAGAATCAGGGCATTAACCACAAAGACGGTCAAAGAGCGATTAATACCCCAAACGGCATCAACTAGAATGGAAATTCCCGTCGAACCTCCTGCCGCAATGTTGATTGGCGCGTAAAAAAAGTTGATTGCAATGGCAATTATTTCCAGGCCTGCCAGAAAAAATAGCCAATATTGCCAAGTGTGTTTTTGTGTCTTCATCTCATCTTCCTTTCATTAAAATGTTATCTTTATTGTACTAAAAAATAACAAATTTACTCAAGGAATATGCAAGGGTATAACCTTTTCTTAAGGGTTACGGCTGACCCCAATTTAATAATTAGTAACCCTTACCGCCTCCGTTTAGCATTAGTGCGCAAGCCTGCGGTAATCAATAGTCTGATTGCCCTCGTAGGCAGGCAGGCCCTTTTCAGCACGGTATAAGGCCCGTTCAAAGGCTTGATAACCTTTGCTAGAACTGACGGCAAACTTAATATTGTATTTGCTAGCATATTCGCTAATATTCCACGTACTATCGTGTGCGGCAAAGGCTGTTACCAAAATGACGATATCCAAATCCTTAAGCTGTTGTTCAATTACCTTCCGCTTGCCTTGGAAGGCATCAATTGCAAACGGAAGACCATGATACCGCCTAACCACACCCTCTAGTATCGCTTCATTTTGATTGTTGCCAACGGCAATCCCTACCCGCTGATAATGCAAATCCAGATCTAAGCGCGGCAGTTCTTCAAGTTGCCGATCCTGCTTAGCTTTTTTCTTGAGGGGGCGAGCTGCTCGCTCAGCCTGCTCAACCTGGTAAACCCAGCGTATCCGAACAGCCGCTGCGGGATTCTTTTTGATCCGAACATCACCATCGTACCAGGCCAAGTCAACAATTGAACCATCGCTAAGACCCGGTCCACCTTCTTGATACCAGCTCGCATCAACTGGTAAAAGCACTGACTTACCGCGAATTCTTAGCTTTTCGCCCTTGACATTGCGACTAATTGCCAAGTGTCCTGCGCGCCCCTGAACCACGGCATACTTAAACGTAGAAATTTGATCGACTTCCATGCTAGCAAGCTGGCGATGTCCGACCACCCGCAAAATTTCTGCTTCATAGCCGGGACTGCTGGCCGGGACTGCTTCCACAATATCGCCACTGCTTAAATTTAGGGCATGAATTTGACTCTCTGCCAAAGTATATACCCGCCGGTTGCCAGTATTAATTAGGTCACAACCAGACAAAAGCCGAATAACCGTGTACCGTTTGCCCTTGCGATAGTCACGGCGAGGCGGCTTAGTTACCTGCAAGGCCTGTTCAAAGATTTTTCGGTTAGTTGTTTCCTGGCTAGTCTTAGCCGCACGTAGTGCTTCTTCCAGTTTGGTCAGATTTTGCCGCCAAGTTGACTCGCTCTCAGGTGCCTGCATTAGTTGATGAAGTGCCCTAATAGCAACATTTTGAGCTGACGCATCAGCTGGATTTTGGACTAGCTTGGTAAGACTAGTTAATAAATGATTGAGTTGCGCCTGGTCTACCCTGATTTCTGGTGACCGGTTAGCCGCCGTTGCACCACTTTCATCGTCGGCTAGCCCTAATAACAGTTTAATAGCCGCCAGGCCGTTACGCAGACTGCGATCATCTCCTGTCGTTCGCTCTAGAATTTGCTTTAAGTGATTACGATAATCAAACATCTTGTCTCCTAGCCCCTCAACCGTTTTACTTAGTATAGCAATAAAAAAGCCTGGCACAAAGCCAGACCGTACTTTTCACTTATTTAGGTTAAAAGGCGCCTCCGCCAGAGCCACCTCCAAAACCACCGGATGAACCACCCGAAAAACCGCCAGATGATCCCCCAGCAGCAGAAGACCCGGTTGCCACCCCTGATAAAAAGCTAGTATTAAAGCTCTCCGCAAAACTCTCCTGACCAGTATTGTAATATAGCCAGCGATCATTGTAGAAAGTGCTTTGTGCTAATTCTTGATCCGTAAACTCAACCTTCATTTCCTTGATTACCTTAGTTGCTAGGCCAAAGGTCACAGCGTAGGGCATAATGTCTTCCCAGAGCATGAGGTCACCAACATCACGCATATTGAAGCGCCCAATGTCCTGTAACATGTGCTTAAAGCCGCGCACCTTGTTGGTCTCGTCTGCACCTTCTGCAGTATAGATACCAATGCGCTTGGAACCGACCACTAAGCTGATAATACCCAAGACAAGGATTAGCCCTTCACCTAAAACCACTGGCCCAACAAACCGTTTGAACAACATTATTGCCAGGAGAGTTGTGCTAAAACTGATACAAAGAGCAATGATAATTTTAGCTTTGAACTTGATAGCCAGCTCAACCTGAGTTAAAGAAAGCAGGCCGCGATCAGCGACGTCATTGTACGCGTATTTGGCCCAAATATCGAAACTTTTACCTAGTTGCTTGCCATGATAATGCTTCAACTGGTCAGTAGTAAAGGATTTACCATCTCCCAAACTATTGAAAAGAGTATCGAGGAGTGGATCTTCTTTAGTTATTTCGCCTTTTAACAAAGTAATCCGATAGAATGTCTTACGTCCTACTTGGTAATCTTCAATTTTGATTTTCTTTTGCACGGCGAGCTCCAGCAAGTAGGCGGTAAAGGCGCGACTATCAGGTTCTGCACCCCGGTCCAGGACTTGAGCAGAAACTGGATCAACTTGCGGCAATTCATAATTATGGGGAAGTAAGGCTGGATTGGTCGGTTTAAAGCCCTGTTGTTTAGCCGCAAAACCTACAAAGATGGCCCGTAGACCGCTGATTAAGCTAATTGCCAGGAGGCCAAAGTAAAAGATATTGTCACGCCACCGTTTGTGGTTGGCCTCGCGAGCAAGTTTGGCTTCTTGATCCAGGACATATTGCCGGTGATCCTCGTTAACTACCCGCTGGTTACCAGCCGTAACACTGATTGGAAAGATTGTGTGAACCTCCACCCCGGTATGTCCGTCAAGGTTGTCTACAGTCATCACAATTTGGCCTTTTTTAGGTAAGACCTTAATCTTACCGGTAAGCGGGCCATGAGCCCAAGCCTTCAGCCCCTTAACTGGCCCCGGAAAAAGCACCTTGGCTTCAACGTGCTTTATGTTTGTGTCCCAGCCATTACCAATAATCATAAAGTTCAACTCAGCCGTATCACGAAAATTAGTAACAGCGCGCTTAATCGTGTATTTATAGGTAACCGTCAAGCTGTTGCCCTTGCTTACTGCGTGGTAGACCTTAAAACGATAGCCCTCATTAGAGCGCTCAATCGTATATTTCTGGGCGGGCCTGCTTGCTTCATTATTGTCTTGGACCAGCACGCGGTCATTAGCAATGGTCTGGCCTACTCCCAGGTTTTGCTTATAGTAGACTCCGCGGGCGTTATCATTAAACTTATAAGTAATCTGCCGCTTCATCGTGAGCGAACCATCATTGTTGACTTGGGCAATTGCCACGTTGTTTTCAAGGTCATAATCAACCTCGGCTCGAACTGGCTGACTATGGACTAAAACAGCTACGAATACAGCTAGTAGCGGCAACATTTTTAGAATTTTTCGTTTCATATATTTTCCACCATCAATATAGTAATTTACTCTAATTATACAGATTATCTGCTGAAAAGACATAAAAATCTTTGTTCTACATACGCTAACATACCTAACACAATCATCCATATACATTTATATGATTAGTTGCATTTTTAAAAAAGTTACTTCCTCTAGCTGACCATTGGAGAATTGACTGACAACAAAACTTTTGATTGCAATTGGCTTGAATCTTTTCTATAATAGTTATTGTTCTAGCGCAGAACATTAAATTACGCCTGGTCTGGTAGCTCAGCTGGATAGAGCAACGGTCTTCTAAACCGTAGGTCGTGGGTTCGAATCTCACCCGGATCATTCCTAACATCTTTAAAAAGTCTTGAAGAGCTGAAAACGCTGATGTCAAGGCTTTTTGCTTATCAAGAAAATGTTAGAATCCCTAAGATTTTTAACAGTTGGCTAGCTTGTTTGATGATATTTCCTTTCGGTGTAGCTCAAAGCCGAAAATTGCGCAATAGTCTAATAGAGAATCTTTATGATTGTGGCAGTCCCCCAAAATTTTTTTGGTAAAAAATAGCTTGCATCTTTGCTGCTATTTCTGTATGATACTGAATAAATGTTGATAAGGAGTTACAAAATGACAACTAATAGTAAAAACACTCAAGTAGAAGTTAAATACTATTTTTGGTACTTCAGTATACTGAACTGAGTGCCTAGTTTGTCGTAGCCCGAGACACACAGTTCAATCTCTAGCAACTGTGTGTCAAAACCGTATTTTCTTTTCAGGAAGACCCACACAGTTGTTGTCTGTGTGGGTCTTTTTTAGGAGGAAAAAATGGAAGCTACAGAAAAAGTTACTTTGAAAGAAGTCACGTTAAATACATTAAATGGATTATCAACGGGCATTGTCGTTGCCCTAATTCCCGGTGCCTTAATTAACCAGTTAGTCAAAGCACTAGCACCGCTTTGGCCACAACTCAATTTTATGCTGGTGCTAACTGCCTTTGCAGCAGCCCTGCTACCGGCAATTAGTGGGGTTTGTGTGGGTATGACGGCCAAGTTGTCACCGATCCAAACATCATCGCTTGCGCTCGCCGCAACTGCCGGGGCCGGTAATATGAGCCTGAAGAACGGGCAGATTACCGTGAACGGTAGCGGTGATGTCATTAACATCGCGATTACGATTATGCTTGCCTATGGTTTGATTCTTTTAATGGGTAAGCGGCTCAAGGCATACACAATTTTGCTAGTACCGCTCCTAGTGCTGCTGATTGCGGGTGGCATTGGTTCGTTAACTCGTATTCCCGTTAGTCAGGTTACACGTTTAATTGGTCTCGGTGTCGAACATTTGATGAATTTACAGCCAGTATTGATGGGACTAGTAATGGGTGTTGTCTTTGCCCTGCTGATTGTTTCGCCTATTTCTTCAGTGGGGATTGCAACAGCTATCAGTATCTCTGGGGTCGCAGCTGGTTCTGCCAACCTAGGTATTACTGCCGCTGCCTTTGCCTTAGCCGTTTTTGGTTGGAAAGCAAACACCGTGGGCACTTCAATTGCTCACTTCCTCGGTTCACCCAAAATGCAGATGGCCAATTTAATGACTAAACCAAAATTGCTTATCCCAATCATGCTGAATGCTGGTATTTTAGGAGCCTTAGGGGCTATTTTTAAAATTGGCGGTAACCCAATGAGTGCCGGTTTCGGCTTTTCTGGTTTAATTGGACCCATGGCTGCCCTTGCCGACCGTCCAGCTACTGGCGCAAATATTACTCTGCTAGTAGTGCTTTTCTTTGTTTTACCAATTGGGCTTGCTTTATTGACCAACTATCTCTTCAATAATAAACTGCATTTCTTCACCAGCAAGGACTTTGAACTTGACTTTAACTAAGCACGTGACCTTGGGACTTGGATCAATTGCCTATTCCTTGCTATAATTAGCTAGATCATTGATTGCAAAAAAAGAAGGTAGGAAAATGATTAAATTTTATGGTTATAAACGATGCTCAACTTCTAGAAGCGCCCAAAAATGGTTACAAAGTCACGGGGTTGAACTGGCATTTCAAGACCTAGTTGACCAACCACCTAAGAAGACCGACCTAGTTAAGTGGATGACTGACCACCAAGATCGAGGTTTGAAATATTTTTTTAATACCAGCGGTCAAGATTATCGCAAGCTGCATTTAAAGGATAAGGTTGCTGACATGACCATTGAGGAAGCCGCCACCTTGATGGCCCAAAATGGCAAACTAATTAAGCGTCCTTTAGTGGTTGACGGACCCAAGTTGACCTGCGGTTTTAATGAAGCTATTTATCAAACTACCTGGCTATAACCAAAAACGGGCATCCGTGCCCGTTTTTGTTTTAGGCATTTTCTTTTCTATCTTAACAGAAACTAGTAAAATGAAGAAAAAAAGGAGAAAACATGAGATATAATCAATACGCATACGTCGAAACAGATTATGCAACACAGGTCAAAGAACTGTTACAAATTAACTTTTTACCGGTAGATTATCAACAATGCACTTTTGGTGAATTACTGGCCACAATGGTTGAAAACACCCTAGCTGAAGTTAACCTAACGGACAGTACTACTCGTCAGGCCAAGTTAACTGAGTTTGCCGTTTCTGAAACAGAAACACTGGCTAGCTATTTAGCAACCCAGCCGCAAGAAATGAGCCCAGCCCAGTTTTATAACGTAGCCCTGCAACTTTTGGGGTACCACGTCCACTATGACTACGAATTGAGTGATCCGCTTAGCTTTATGACCAAAAATGCCTTGCCAGTGGTCGAAAACATTAGTAATTGCACGGATTTGATTACCGCCTTTTACCGCCTATTGAACACCCGGTCTCAAAACGGCCAGTTGTTAATCGACGTGATGGCTGGTAAAGGCTATTTTGCCGACCGCAGACAGACTCTGCCAGGTAGCCAATTTGTCTTGCTAAACGGTAAGAGCCTACCCGTTTTTGACACCAGTAAGGTAATCCGTGAAGTCGTCTATGTCGAGAGTGACCTTGATACTGATGAAGATGGCCAATCCGACTTGCTGCAAGTGACAATTTTTCGACCAGTCGAAAGTCAGCAGCTAAAGGTTCCGGCTCTTTATACTGCTAGCCCCTATTTTGGTGGAATCATCGACAACGAAAAACGGAACTATTCAGTTGATGCAAATTTAGCGAACGCCTGTGCTTGGACTAATCCTCAATACGAGGCCAGCAACATTATTCCGGCTGCAAAACCGTCAACAGCTAATCACGAAAATCATCCACCCGTTGAAAAAGCAGTGGGCAAGTCTTCATACGGGCTCAACGAGTACATGTTGGCGCGCGGCTTTGCCAGTGTCTTTGCGGGCGCCATCGGTACGCGCGGCAGTGACGGCCTACGTATCACTGGTGCACCAGAGGAAACCGAGAGTGCCAAAGAAATTATTGAGTGGCTGCACGGCGACCGAATTGCCTATACTGACCGCTCACGTCAGCATGAGACCAGGGCCTCCTGGTGCAATGGCAACATCGGCATGACCGGACGGTCATACCTGGGAACACTACAGATTGCCATCGCTACGACGGGGGTGGCCGGCCTCAAGACCGTTGTCTCTGAAGCGGCCATCTCGTCCTGGTATGACTACTACCGCGAACACGGCCTGGTCATAGCACCCGAAGATTGCCAAGGCGAAGACCTGGACCTCTTAGCCGAAACTTGCCAATCCAACTTATGGGATGCGGGCGACTATCTCAAGATTAAGCCTAAATATGATGCAATGCAAAAACAGCTTCAAACTAAGGAAGACCGCCAGACCGGCCAATACTCAGACTTTTGGGAGGCCCGCAACTACCGCCACCAGGCGGCTGGCATCAAGTGTTCCTGGATCAGCGTACACGGCCTGAATGACTGGAACGTCAAGCCCAAGAACGTTTATAAGATTTGGCAGCAGGTCAAGAACTTGCCGATCGAACATCACCTATTCTTGCACCAAGGACCCCACTACAACATGAACAACCTTGTTTCCATTGACTTTACCGATCTTATGAACCTCTGGTTTGTCCATGAACTACTCGAAGTCAATAATGGAGCAGAGCAACAGTGGCCAGCGGTAATGGTTCAGGACAACCTGCAAGCCGACAAGTGGCACGAGGAAGAAGACTGGAGCGATGAAGTTGGACACTCCACCAGCTATTACCCCACCGATGAGGGAGAACTGCAAAAAGACGGAAACGGTCAGGCCAAAGCAGCATTCATCGACCAAGGCGGCGTGGAATTTAACAAGGCCCACCTCACTGAAAGCGAATGGCAGTACAAGTTTATTTGCGGTGATGATAAATGGGCCAAGGCAAGCCTGCGCTTTATTACGGATGAGTTTATCCACCCAGTGACCATTGTGGGTCGGCCTGAAGTCACGGTACGAGTTTCATCCAGCTTGAACAAAGGCCAACTATCGGTTGCGCTAGTTGAACTGGGCGACCGCAGACGGCTAACTGCTACACCTAAGTTTTTAATGCGCGGCGGTCAGGAACTGGGCTTCCGCTTTGGCACCGATACCCTGCAGGAGTTCATGCCAGACAAGTTGACTCATGCCAAACTGATTACCAAAGGACACATGAACTTACAAAACTATGCCGACATGAAGAAGCCAGTAGCAATTGAACCGGGGCAGTTTTATGACCTGACCTTCAAGCTGCAGCCAACCTACTACCAACTTCCGGCTGGTAGCAAGTTGTGCCTGATTATCTACTCAACTGACCAGGCAATGACGAAACGGCCGCTTGAAGAGACGACCTACACGGTCGACCTGAGCGCTACTGCGATTAAGTTTAAGCAAAAATAATTATGATCTATTTAAAAAGCCAGAGGCGAGCGTTACTGCCTCTGACTTTTTTTCTATTAACATTAATAGCCCATGTACCTGTTTCTCTCCCAATCGGAGACGGTTTGGGTATATTGGTTCCATTCAAGTTCCTTAGAACCAATGAAACTCTGCGTTAAGTGATTACCAAGCGCTGACTTAATTAGTTCATCCTTCTTAAAAGCCTTAAGTGCGTTGTGTAAAGTTGATGGGAGCGGCTTAATCCCAGCTGCTTCTCGCTCCTTTTCACTTAGCTTAAAAATGTTGCCGTTGATCGGCTCCATTGGCATCTTTTCTTCTTTGATACCATTCAATCCGGCTGCTAAACAAGCTGCCAGCAGGAGGTAGGGGTTGGCCGTTGGGTCAGCTGAGCGCATTTCCAGGCGGGTATTAACCTCTTCTGCTGAGGGTACTCTGACCATCGGCGAGCGGTTCTTGGAAGCCCAGGAGATGTAAACAGGAGCTTCATAACCAGGAATCAACCGTTTGTATGAGTTGACGGTTGGATTACCGACAGCAGTGATTGCCCGGGCATGTTCCAATATTCCATTCAGGAAAAACAGGGCGTTGTTTGAAAGGTGAAATTCATTATCTTGGTCATAAAAGGCATTTTTCTTCCCCTTAAACAAGGACATGTTCGTGTGCATTCCATTGCCAGCCTGACCTTGGAGCGGTTTGGCCATGAAAGTTGCATACAAACCATGCTTTTTAGCGATTTCGCGGACAATCATCTTGAACATCTGCACCCGGTCAGCCGTCGTTAGTGCATCATCAAACTTGAAGTCAATTTCCTGCTGTCCATCGCCCACTTCGTGGTGGGCTGCCTCAACTTCAAAGCCAATGCTTTCTAGCGTTTCCACGATGTCACGCCGGCAACTTGCACTTTCATCTTGTGAAGTTAAGTCAAAGTACGAGGCGTGATCAGGAACCTCAGTGGTCCACTTGCCATTTTCATCAAGTTTAAGCAGGTGAAATTCTGCTTCGAAGCCAATATCAAAAGCTGAAAAGCTCATGTCATTCATCTGCCTGATAATTCGCTGCAAGTTATTCCGCGGATCCCCGTCAAATTCGGTCCCGTCTGTCATGTGCACAGAACAAATTAAACAGCCAATCTTACCACCTTGGTTATCAGTCCATGGTAGGACCGCCCAGGTTGAAAAATCAGGATACAAAACCATATCACTTTCTTCCAGGCGGACAAAGCCATCAATCGACGAACCGTCAAAGCGAATGTCATTACTTAAAACTTTTTCTAGTTGACTATTAGGAACTTCAACCGCCTTCAACGTCCCATTAATGTCGGTGAAGGTCAACCGTAAAAAACGCACGTCATTTTCTGCGACGCTCTTTCTAATATCATCTGCTGTAATTTTTTTTGTCATGTTTTCTCCACCTAGAAATATGAATAATTATAATTGGTATAACCCATTAAAGAGTTTGCTTTTCTTACCAAAACTTGATTAATACCTTAGCATTTGCGTCATAAAAAGTAAAGCGGTCTAACTATTTTTCCAGAAACTTTACCAAAGCTTTATTTAAGTTAAACTGTCTGCTACTTATAAAACAACTCATTGACCGCATTAGTAATCGCAATCTTCACGTGGGCAAAAGTTAGCCCCCCCTGCAAATACAGTGCATAGGGCGGGCGAATTGGGCCATCCCCCGAAAGCTCGATACTAGCCCCCTCGATAAAGGAACCAGCGGCCATAATTACCTGATCTTCATATCCTGTATCATGGCTTGGCACCGGCTCCACAAAGGAATTGATAGGCGAATTAGCCTGCAGGATTTGGGCAAAGCGAACCATCTTTTCCTGGTCATGAAAAATCACCGTTTGAATAAGATCTGTACGGTCTTCATCCCACTTAGGCGTAACTTCCAAACCCATCCGCTCCAATAGTGCAGCAGTATATATTGCACCCTTGATCGCATTGCCAGTGATACTTGGTGCAATAAACAAACCTTCAAAGTAGTCAAGATTGTTCGCTAAACTAGCCCCTTCAGCACGACCAATTCCAGCGGCGGTTAGGCGTGCTGCGGTATTCTCGACTAGTTCATGCCGACCTACAACGTACCCGCCAACCTTTGCCAGACCGCCGCCAGCATTCTTAATCAGTGAACCGGCCATCAGATCAGCGCCATATTCGGTTGGTTCATGCTGTTCAGAAAATTCGCCGTAACAATTATCAATAAAGATAATCGTCTTTGGACTGACTGCCCGCACCAACTCAATCAGCGGTTTAATTTGGTCAACCGTCAAACTGGGCCGTGTGTCATAGCCCCGTGAACGCTGAATGACCGCCATTTTCGGTTGATGGTCGGCCAGCAACTGACGCGCTGCCTTAGTGTCAACCTGACCATCCTCGAGGTCGACATGAGAAAACTTAACGCCATACTGCTTTAGACTCCCACGTCCATCGCCGGCCAGCCCAATTACCTGCTGAAGCGTATCATATGGCATACCAGTCAAGTACATCAGTTCATCACCGGGCAACAAGTTACCTGCCATTGCAGTTGCCAGTGTATGGGTGCCAGACACAAATTGTGAACGCACCAGTGCGTCTTCGGTCTGAAAAATTTGTGCATACATGCGATCAAGCTTGTCGCGACCACTATCGTCGCTGCCATAGCCCGTACTACCAATTAAGTCTGCTTCAGCCACAGCCTGGTCCTTAAAAGCAGTTAAAACTTTATTTTGATTAACTAAAATATTTTCGTCTATTTTTGCTAATTGTGCCGCCACCTGGACATCAATCTCGCTCACAATTTTTTGCAATTCTGCCGGCCAGTTATTCATTTATCCATTCCTCTACTTTTTCTGTTATTTTAGTCAGATATGCGGGATCATTCAGCGGATCAACCCAGGTTACCGGTAATTGATGCCGCAGGTAGGTCAGTTGCCGTTTGGCATACCGGCGCGAGGCCGTTTTAAGGTCGGCAACGCAGGCCGCCAGGGTTTTTTCGCCGGTAAAATACGGAAAAAATTCCTTATAGCCAATCGCCTGCAAGATTTGCTGCTCGCGGTCCCTATTCTGGTAAACAAAGTTCGCTTCCTTGACTAAGCCCTGCTCCATCATTTGATCTACCCGTAAGTTGATCCGGTTATATATTTCCTGGCGCTCTGCATTGAGCCCGATAATCAAGTAGTCATAACGCGGCTTAATCTCCTTTTGTTGCTCAGAAAATTTTTTACCTGTCCGGTCAATCACCGTTAAGGCCCTTAAGACCCGCCGGGAGTTAGCAGCTGGAAGATGAGCTGCGGTTTTGGCATCTCGTTTATTTAACTCTTGCCATAGCTTTTGGGGACCGGCTTGGTCAAGTAAGCTTTGCCACTTGGGCTCAACCGCAGTTAGCTGCTCCTCTTTTTCCCCCAACTGCAACTGGTTGAGTAAGGCGTTCACATAAAAGCCGGTCCCGCCAACCAGTAGTGGTAGCTTTCCTTTATTGGCTATTTCAGCAATCGCTTCGCGAGCCTGTCTTACAAAATCAGTCACTGCATAAGGTTCAAAAACCGATTGCGTGTCAACCAAATAATGCTTTACCACTTGCTGTTCTGCTGGCGTCGCCTTGGCCGTTCCAATTGCCACTTCGCGGTAAACTTGCATTGAGTCACCTGAAATAATTTCGGCCTTTAATTGGCGCGCCAGCTCAATTGCCAAACTAGTCTTGCCAACTGCTGTGGGACCCACAATTGCTAATACTTTTTGCATCTTTTTATCCTTTAATTATATCGAAAAAACATGTTTGAAAGAGTCGCCAAACATGTTTTTAGTTAATATTTAGATGTTTTTGTCCGACCATCCCAATCTTCAAAACCATTCTTCAGCCACTTAATCGAAGAAAAATGCTTTTTTTGCAAAAATCTCGCCGCACGCAGTGTTACTGACAGCGAATCAGCGTACAGATATACTGGCAGGTCGGTCCTTAATTCCGTATATTGGTACTTCAACATGGTATAAGGAAGGTTGCGCGCACCATCAATGTGCTTCCTCTTAAAGGGGGCCTTTTCTCGTAAATCGACAATTTGCGCCCTTCTCATGCCCTGCTTAAATTCATCATTAGTTAAATCACCGTTGCCTAACCGTTTGGTTTGAATTTTGTTCCACAGCCAAACTGAGACAAAGGCTAAAATCACGGCTACTAAGATAGCATCGACAATAATTAAAAAAGTTGACATTAGTTTATTTCTCCCCGAACTGCTTACCTGAATAATATACTACTAATTTATGCTAAGAGCTATGCTGGTCTTTAGCAAGCCGCTCTTCATATTCGTGTTCACGACGCAAAATTAACTTGGCAACCAAGTAGTCATGCTTAGCAAGCAAATGCGCCCGGTTAAGGTTGTCAAGTTCCAATGCCATTAGCTCAATGTCCCAAATGCGCTTCCCAACATGAACAAAGATACCATATTTTTTTAGAAGCTGTTGTACATCGTATAACGTTTTCATGATAAATCAATAATCATTCCCAATCTAACCGTAAATACACTATAAACAACTAGAAGACACGCCGCCACAAACCGGGTTTTATTGCGATACCGGCCCATGGCCAAATTGCCCATCACGATTGCCAATAAAAAGCCAGCAATAAAGCCGCCCAGGTGTCCCTGAATGTCAATATTGGGATCAAATAGGTCAAAACCGATGTTTATCAAGGCTAGCCAGAACGACTGCCGGCCCAGATAGGTAATCAACTGATTACTTCGATTATTCAAGGCAATGGCAGTCATTGCACCAAAAAGTCCAAACAGGGCAGTAGAGGCGCCTGCACTAATTGCCTGATCACTTCCCCAAGCTAAACTAAGCAGGTTGCCCCCAACTCCAGATAACAAATAGAGCAGCAAAAAGCGCCAATGTCCCAGAATTTCTTCCATGTAAATACCTAAATAATAGATGATGACCGCATTAGAAACTAGGTGCAGAATGCCCATATGCAAGAATTGCGCAGTGAACAACCGCCACCACTGGTGACCAACTACCACCGCCAAGTTATTCATCGCCCCCATTTTAATTAAAACAGCGGTGTTTTGAGAGCCACCAAGTGCGATCTCGACGATGAAAACGATAAGTAGCACGATTAAAATACTCATCGTCATATAACAATTTTTGAGATTATCTCGTTGATTCATCTTAGCCTCACTTATTTATGCAAGATTGACTGCGTAGTTACAATTGTCTGAACTGGGATATCCGTTGCTTCCGGTTGCCAGCTGGCTGTTGCCAAAATCATTTGGGAATTGACCAAAGCCACGGTCTCCGTATTAGGATGCTTAGCTAAAAAGCGATCATAATAACCGCCGCCAAAGCCCAAACGCTGATGCGTATCAACCGCAAAAGCTAGACCGGGTACCAGCACTAAATCAAGACAATTATTGATTTCCGCATTAGGATCAGCCACTTCTGTGACCCCGAATGGGGACTGTTTAATTTTGGTCATGTAGCTATAATAAAGGAAATCCTGTGAATGCTCAAGGTTATTATTGGCTCGGGCTAAATAAACCTCCTTACCCTGATCCCATAAATAGGCAATAAGACCTGCCGTATCGACTTCATATGAAAGTGAAGAAGTTACCCCAACGGTCCTCTTACCCTCAAGCAATCCTGAATTTAGTAACTGCTTGAGCAATTTTTGGTCCTCGGTCTTTTTTGCTGCACTGTGTGCAAAGGCGGTTAAGTGGGTAATTTGTGCTTGCCGTATTTTTTTCTTATCCATGCTTCTCCATACAAAAATAGCAGGAACATCGGCTCCTGCTATATTAGTTTACTACTTAGTTTCACGATGAAGAGTTGCGTGTCTTTCAACTGGACAATACTTCTTCAAACTTAAACGTTCCGGATGCTTACGCTTGTTTTTCTTAGATAAGTAACTTCTGTCGCCACATTCGGTGCATTCTAAAATGATGTTATCTGCCATCTCATTCACCACCTACAAATTTATTTCTGACTGTATCATTCTAGCATTTTTCTGAAATCTTTGCCAGACTTATTCACTAATTTCTCTTTTTATGTAACTTAAAGTAGTTTTGGACCATCGCCCTGGTCATTTGCAACGTGTAGGATCCTTCCAAATCGGGATCGAGTCCGGGGAAAACCACCGCAGTGGCAATTTCTGCATTATTGGACGGTGCATAACCGACAAAAGTTGCATTGACTAGTTCAGGTGGGTTCTTCCGGTTGGGGTGGTTGGGATCAAAGTAAAAAGTTTGCGCAGTTCCCGATTTACCAGAAATCGCTGGTTTAACATCCTTCAACTTATGCGCGGTTCCCCAAGAATTGGTACCGTGAACCACCCGCCAAAAACCTTGCCGGACAATATTTAACTCATCCTTAGTCCAAGGCACCCGCAGCTGCACATTAGGTTTTTTATTATAGTCAATGTAGATTTTCTTGCCATTGCTGGCAGTTCGACCCACCGACTGTACTACATAGGGTTGCATCCGGTAACCACCATTGGCAATCGTCGACACGTACTGCGCCATCTGAATGGGCGTGTATGCATCATAGTTACCATAGGATAAGTCCAAAACTGATCCAGACAAGATATGGCCTTGTTCGTTAAAGGAGCGTCCTTGGATTCCTGAAATTTCACCGGGCAAGTCTACCCCCGTCTTTTGTCCCAACCCAAACATGTTAAAGTTGTGCCGAATAGTGTCAAAAGCAGTGTCGGGCATCCGGATATCTTGCTTAGGCACGTATTTGGCATTCACCCACTTCATAGCCAGGTGCATCATGTAGATATTGCTAGAAACCTCAAGGGCAGATTCAGCGTCTAGCGAGCCGAAGGTGCCAACTGGGTACACTGACTTCTTAATTGGCGTACCTGGCAGATAAACTGGTGTATCCGGAAAAACATTACTGGATGGAGAGATAACCTTGTTAATCAGGCCACCAGCAACCATTGCCCCTTTAACAGCAGAACCCATAACAAAAGATTGGTTAATTACCCCTAGGGCATTTCTAGTGGTTTTATTTTTACTTGGGTCGCGACTAATCCCGGCAACTGCCAGTATTGCTCCGGTCTTAGGGTTCATCGCCACCGCGTAGGCCCCGTTAGAATAATGGGCTGCGCCAGAGGCAATGGCGGCCGCATAGATTGACTCTAGTGATTTCTGAACCGACTTTTGGTACTTGGCATCAAGCGTTAAGACTAGACTCGCACCAGCCTGACCTGAATAGACAGACTTAGACTGTTCAATATTACCAGCAGTCTTGGCCCATACCTTGCTAGTCGCCTTAGTCCCTTTCAATAGCGGTTCGTATTCTTTTTCCAAGTAGGACGTACCCACCCGATCATTACGTGAATAGCCATTAGTCAGGTAATACTGCAAGTCATCACTGGGCAGGCCCGTCTTTTCCGTTGAAACCGAGCCAATAATACTCTTGATTGACGAGCCATTGGGATAGGATCTGCGCCAGTCAGTCCCGATACCTACACCCGGAAGATCTGCCAAATGTTCACCCACCTCGGCAATTTCTTTGTCCGTTAGGCCGTTGTTTTTTAAATAAATCGTTGAAAGTGTGTACGCCCCAGAAATTTTGTTAAAAATTAAAGCAGCCGTTTTTTGGCGGTCCGTGAGTTGAATATTCCTCTGCCGCACCTGGTCTTGAACAGCTTGATTGATCTTTTCCTCATCCTGTGTTTTCTGAATCGCTTTAGGAACTAAGGCCAACTCTCGATCACTATTGGCCTTATTGCCCAAATAATAATCAACTACCTGCTGATCAGTGGGCTTTTCACTCTTGATACGAATGTAGCGACTAAGACTATTGGAAATTTGATAACTATCTGCAGTCGTGGTCGACACGCTCTTGGTGTAAGTGATCGCATTGCTGGCCTTACTTCCAACCAAGGTGCGGCCCTTGCTATCATACATTACGCCCCGGGGGACCTGACTGGAAACTACTGCCGAATTTGCTTTTTGAACCTCCGCCTTGAAGCGTGAACCATAGCCAATCTGGAGATAGGCCAGCTGACCAATTAAAGCCGCAAACAGAACAAAAATAATCCCCAGTATGAGTTTCATTCTGATTGGCGTTGAAGACTGCTTGGGGGACTTATCATCCGCGCTTTTTTGCTTAAAAAATTTCACTAAAATCAAACCTCACTAAACTAGGGCTATTTTAACAAAAAGTAGGCAATATTTCTATTGCTGGCGGAGAGCTTTGCGAAAATTTTACCAGATTATTGATTAGCGCCAGAGCTTCTTTAAAGAAAGTTCCTTAAAAGGCAGAAAGAAAATATCCTGGCCAATCACCTAACAAGCAGAAAAAAACTTCTGTATTAGCGGCTTTTGTTATAAAATGAAGTTTAAACAATCATATTTACTAGAAAGAAGAACTAACTATGACACTCAAATACCAAATTGGGGTTGATGCTGGCGGAACTCACACGGTTGCGGTCGCATACGACATGAAGGGCGCCGAACTTAATCGAACTGAAACCGGTCCCGGCCAGGTCAACACGAATTACAACTCTGCCCTGACCAATATCACAAGTGCGATTAATTATTTGATTGATCAAATCGACGGTGACTGCCAAAGAATTATGTGTGGGATTGCAGGCTTATCGGTGATTGGTCACGCCTCTGAAGTAGCAGCGGAAATTTCAGCCAAGGCTTATAACTTACCGACCAGAGCCGTCACCGATTCCTTGCTAGCCCTGTATAACGGACTGGAAGGTGAAGACGGTGGCCTAGTAATCGCCGGCACTGGGTCTGTCTTCAATGGTCTACAAAAGGGCAAAATCATTACTACTGGTGGGTATGGTTCAATCTTAGGTGATGAAGGTTCTGGCTACGCCATTACTCTGGCCGCACTCAAAGTGGCTTTGCTCAGCTGGGACAAACGCGAAGCTAACCAATTGATTCCTCTTTTCAACCGGCTCTTTCAGGTCGATGATATTGTTGCCGCTACAGCCAAGTTTTACAAGCTAGCTAACTCCGATATCGCCGCAATGGCGGTTGAGGTAGCTCGGCTGGCAGATGACGGCGATCCGGATGCTACGGCCGTCATTAAGGAACAAGGCGAGTTACTGGCGCGCGATATTGTCATTGGGATGGACCGGTATGAAGAACCAAAACCACTGAAAATCGCACTGACTGGCTCAGTCCTGGCCAATAACAGCATGTTACGTAATCGTTTAGAAGAAAAAGTCCGCGAAAAATACCCTAAAGCAGAATTCACTATTTCTAACGGTGAAAATGCCCGCGGCGTAGTCTTTGATAAGAGTAAGGACTACCGCTACTTTACTAGTCACTAAAAGCTACCATAAAAAGACCAGCATGGTTTTGCAGGCCTGTCCTAAATTAGGACTTGACCTCAATCATGCTGGTCTTTTTTGTTTAGAAAGCTTTAACCTTAAGCTCACTTATTTGCTAACGATGAGCAAACATGGCCTTACGAACTATTCCTCGACTTTATTAATTACCACGTCAAACTTGCCACTAGGTGTTGCAATAGTTGCTGTATCACCCTTTTTTTTGCCTAAAATAGCTTGCGCGATCGGCGAATCATTGGAAATTTTGCCACTCAGTGGGTCTGATTCATCACTGCCGACAATTGTATAAGTCTCAGGGTCAGTTTCACCGACTTCGGTATATGTGACCGTTTTGCCTACCGCTACTTCATCCGGATCAGTCGATTGGGCATCAACCACTTGAGCGTACTTGAGCATTTCTTCCACTACATTAATCCGGTCTTCAAGGTGGCTTTGTTCATCTTTGGCTGCATCGTACTCGGAGTTTTCGGACAGGTCGCCAAATGAACGTGCAACCTTGATCCGCTCGATTACCTCTGGCCGTTTAACTACTTTTAAATTCTTCAACTCAGCTTCAAGTTTTTCTTTTCCCTCAGCAGTCATTGGATATGATTTTTCAGGCATAAAATTTTCTGCTCCTTAAAGTTAAAATTTTCTTTTTGCACAGGTTATCTTATTGATTTCTAACTCTAAAGTCAACCTTTTGTCAAATTTACCTAATTTCTGCCTGTAGTTCTTCTTCTAAACTACTGGTAATTGCATCCATCGCCTCGGCTACGACACCTTCAGTCAAGGTGTCCTGCTCATTCAAAAAAGTCAGCCGGTAAGCGATACTTTTCTTGTCATCAGCAATATGCGGACCTTGGTAAACATCAATTACCCGCAAATCATAAAGATACTTACCACCACTTGCATTAATCACCGACTCAATCTTTTGGTTAACTATTTCCTGGTCAACTAAAATGGACAAATCACGCTCAACCGCTGGGAATTTCGGGGCTGTATGGGCCACTGTCTTGGGGTTAAGAATCATTGGGATAATTGTATCCAAATCCAACTCATAGCCGTAAAGCTCACTACCACTTAGCGCTTTATTGGAACGCGTCACCATGTGGCTAAGCATGCCGACCATCCCAGCGTACTGCTCTTTTAGATAAATAGCAGCAGTTCTAGTGGGATGCATTCCCGGAATAACGGCAGCCCGGTAACTAACCTCCTTTAGGTTGATCCCCAGAGCACGGAATAGGTTAGTAAGCTGTCCTTTGACATAATAAAAATCAATTTTTTCATTATCGTGTTGCCAGTTTTCAAAATAGGCATTTCCGGAATAAAGTCCAGCTAAATGTTCGTGTTCATTGTAAGTGCCCCCATCCAAGTCATATACCCGGCCTTGTTCAAACAGGGCTAACTGATTCTGCTTGCGCGCCATGTTGTAACTCGCAGCATCAACCAACCCCGTTAAGAGGTTTTGGCGCAAGGTAGATCGACTAGAATTCAGCGGCAACTGTATCTGGACTGGCTGCTTTGGTAACTTGGTGTAAGAAACAGCCTTCTCCGGTGAAGTCAGCGAATATGAAATTGCTTCAAGCATGCCCTGGCCCTCTACCAGATTTTTGATGTGTCTGAGGACTTCTTCACTAGCAGAATAACCACCGTGGCTTTCAGCTAGAGCTGGCTGAGTCGATACAATATTGTCATAGCCGTACAGCCGTCCAACTTCTTCTACCAAGTCAGCAGCAATGGCAATGTCCCAGCGCCGGGCAGGTACATTGACAGTCAGCTCATCAGCTGCAGACTGCGCCTTGAAACCTAACCGGGCAAAAATTCGCATCATTTCACTAGCAGCCAGTTCAGTTCCTAAGACCTTGTTAATATATGATACGGTAGTTTTGATTTGAACTGGCTGCCGTTTTTCAGCACTAGCAGTAATTACGCCTGCGGCCACTTGACCACTAGCCTCATTGCGCAGCAGCATCGCAGCCATATCTAGTGCCCGCTCCGTAGCATCCCAATTAACGCCCTTTTCGTAGCGGCTGGAAGCTTCTGTCCGGTTAGCATGACGTAGAGCTGCCTTTCTGATTAGCGTCGGATCGAAAATCGCTGATTCTAAGATGATATCGGTGGTATCGTCCTTAATCTCAGAATTAAGTCCGCCCATCACCCCAGCTAACATCACTACCTGATCACCATTGGTAATCACAATGTCATTAGGATCAAGATCAACTTCCTTGTCATTAAGGAGCGTCAACTTTTCACCGGAAGCGGCTTGGCGCACTACCAACTTGTTACTAGCGAACGCCCGTGCATCATAAGTGTGCATTGGCTGACCGGTTAACAACATCACGTAGTTAGTCACGTCGACTACATTGTTAATCGGTCTAATGCCAGCGTTCCACAAGCGCCTTTGCATCCAAAGTGGACTATCGCCAATTTTGAGGCCACTGATCTTCCTCAAATAGAATTTAGGGGCAAGTTGCGGATCAACTTGCGCCGAAAAATCTTCCGTCCAATCGGGGCCGTCTGCCTTTAACAGCACATCTTCAACTTTGACTGCTTCATCGACGATTGCCCCTACTTCATAGGCCGCACCCTCCATCGAAAGCGTGTCAGCTCGATTGGGAGTAATGTCAAAATCGAAAATATAGTCATCCATCCCAAGCGGAGTAAATACCGCTTGACCTGGTTTAAGTCCAGCAGCTTGCGGGAAAACGTAAATCCCATCATGATATTTTTCTGGGACTAAGTTATCAGCAAAGCCGATTTCCTGTAAGCCGCAAATCATCCCATTCGACTCAATGCCACGCAACTTGCCCTTTTTGATCTTAACGTTACCGGCAATTCGAGCACCAGGCAAAGCAACTACCACATCTTCACCCGCCGCCACATTTGGAGCACCACAGACAATTTGGTAAAGGTCCCTTTCCCCAACATCAACTTGCGTAACGTTCAGGTGGGTGCCTTCGACTGGTTGGCAGTCAGTGATATGGCCGACAACTAGTTTTTTTAAGCCGGCTTCAGGGTGCTTCACTTCGGCAATTTCGACACCGGTCCGCGTGATTTCTTCGCCCAAGTCTTGGGGATCCTGCTCTAACTTTAAAAAATCTTGCAGCCACTGGTATGATACTAGCATTATCTTTCCTCCTGACAGAATTGTTCTAAGAAGCGAACATCATTGGTATAGAAATCGCGAATGTCATCAATGCCGTACTTAAGGATGGCAAACCGATCTAAGCCGACACCAAAGGCAAAACCGCCATAAACACTCGAATCAACTCCAGCATTTTCCAAAACATTTGGATGAACCATACCGGCACCTAGAACTTCAATCCAACCGGTATGCTTACAAATAGCACAACCCTTACCATCGCAGTTGAAGCACGAAACATCCATTTCAACTGACGGTTCAGTAAAAGGAAAATAACTGGGCCGCAACCGTGTTTGGCGATCCTGACCAAAGACATGCTTGGCCATCATTTCCAGCGTACCTTTCAAATCACCCATCGTAATATTTTCGTCGATCAGCATACCTTCCATTTGCATGAACTGGTGAGAGTGCGTCGCATCATCGTCATCTCGGCGGTATACTTTACCTGGTCCGACCATCTTCAAGGGCCCCTTAGAAAAATCAAACTTTTCTAAAGCCCGGGCCTGATCCCCCGAAGTCTGTGATCGCAGTAATCTTTCTGGATCAATATAAAAAGTTTCCTGCATATCGCGGGCAGGGTGATCCTTAGGCAGGTTCATCATTTCAAACACATAATGGTCTGTTTCGATTTCTGGTCCTTGGACTACTTCGTAACCCATTCCAATAAAATACTTTTCCAAATCGTCCAAAATAATGTTGATTGGGTGTTTGCTGCCGAGGTGGGCTACCCGGCCCGGCAAAGTTACATCAACCTTTTCCTGCTCAAGCTGTTTTTCAATCAAAGCCTTAACTAGCTCGCTCTTAGCATGATCAAGCCGTGTATTGAACAAATCACGTAGCTTGTTTACCTGCTGACCGATTTCACGGCGACGACCAGGCTCAATATCTTTCATCGAATGCAAAATTTTAGTTAATTCGCCTTTACGTCCCACTAGCTTGACGCGCACGTCATTCAGCATTTCTTCACTTTTAGCCTGGTCAATTTCGCCCAGCCCTTGATCACGCAACTCTTTCAGTCGCTCAAATAAATCCATTGTTTTGCCCTTTCACATAAAAAAACTCCGTCCTCAAAGGGACGAAGTTTCGCGGTACCACCCTAGTTTGAACTCACTAGGAGTCCACACTTAAGTTTTCGTTAACGGTGAATACCGGAATTAATTAAATCCTACTAGTAAGGTGAAATTCACAGCTTCAGTTAAACTCTTCTCTCAGCCCGCGAAAAAGTCTCTCTGTGTAACCAAGTACTGCTACTAGTCCTACGTTGTCGTAATTACTTAATAGAATAATGCTTTTTTATTCAACATGCAAGCAGATATTTTCAAACCCACTTGTCCGCCCAATCATGAATTTGGTCAAAGACCGGCTTGAGCTCTGCACCCTTTTTGGTTAAGCCATATGAAATAATATTAGTCTCACGATCAACCGACCGTTTGACAATATCTGCTTTTTCGAGTTCTTTAAGTCGTTCGACTAGCACCCGGTCGGAGCAATCCAAAACGCAACTGGTCAACTCTTTAAAACGCATATAGTCACCGGCACAGAGCGAACTGATAATCAGGCCATTCCATTTTTTGCCAATAATTTTAAACGCATTGATAAAATGGTTGCATGATTCATAGTCAACAGCGCTACAATCGCCAATTTCCTGTTTTTTTACATCCTGAGCCATAATATCTTCCTCCCACAGTATGTCATACCTTGACCTTTATTATAGGAAAATCACTTACTAAAAACAAGTGCAAAAGCTCAGGCAAAATGATAAATCATAATACCCGCAGCTACTGCCGCATTTAATGATTCTGCCTGTCCTTTAATGGGAATATATAATTTTTCATCACAATTACGGGCAATTGCTGGTGTTACACCGCGGGCTTCATTCCCAATTACTAAGCCAAGCTGCGGGACGGGCCTAAAATCTGGTAATTCCTGGGCTGCTGTGTCTAACATACTAGCATAAACAGGGATGCCATTGCCTTTAAGGGCCGCGATTGTCTCACCCAAATCTTGAACAAGCAACTCGATGTGAAACTGACTACCTTGCATTGCACGCTGGGTTTTAGGATTATAAAGATCAACACTTAGCGGTGACAAAACGACCCCATCAAAACCTGCTGCATCTACTGTCCGAATGATGGTACCGACATTACCCGGATCAGCCAAGTCATCAAGCAAGACCCACTTGCCAAAATCAAACGGATAATGCTTAGGCTGCCCCACTTTCAACACCATAAAAATATTTTGGGGATTTTTAGTGCTAGTTAAATGGTGAACAATTGCCTCGTTAATTTGAATTACCTTTTTACTAGTTAAATCGGCTTGATAAGCAGTTTCTGCTTGACTCAGGGCTGCTGACGTTCCTAAGAGATAAACGTAAGTCCGATTGGCCTTCAAGGCCTCCTCAATTAAGTGAAAACCCTCAATTAAGTAAAGCCCCGTCTCTTCCCGATATTTTTTCTGCTTTAATTTTACTAAGTCTTTAATCAGTTTATTGTTAACTGAACTAATTTTTTCCATCAATCAAACCTCTTCTTTCTCGTTCTATTATAGTGTAATATTTATTAGGCAAAATGGTAAAATCAGGATAATGGAAGTGAAAGGAGCAATCATGAGTTTTTTTAAGCCATCACGGCCAGCGCAAAAGTCCAACGGAATTCCGGTAGAAAGCTGGCAATTGACTGTTGCTGGTATTGTCCAGGGGGTAGGCTTTCGCTGGAGCGTATTGACCTTGGCTAAACAACTGGGTTTAGCCGGCAATGTCCGCAATAACGCTGATTCAACCGTAACCATCACTTTACAGACAAGCCTGGACCGCGTCAACCAATTTTGTAGTGAGTTACCTCGAAATGTTTCACCAATGGCACGGATTTCTAGCATTAAAAAAGAAAAATTAACAAATGTCAGCAAAATACACGGTTTTCATGTATTATATTAAGTATTGACTAGCAAATGATTAATGTGGTGAATTGAATGAAAAAATATCGTAAATATCTCGGATTGGCTGTCCTCACGGTAACAGTCATGTTAGTTTTGACTGGTTGTGCGCAAAGTGGCAGTGCTGCTAATAAACCGCCTACAGATGTCTTCTATGGAACAATCTTCAGGTTCATTGGCAAACCTTTACAAAATATTATGCTTTATTTCTCAAGCGCCATTGGCGGCGCCAATGGGGCTGGCTGGGCCATTATTCTCATGACTTTTGTCGTCAGAATGGTGCTTTTGCCGCTGATGCTGAACCAGCAAAGAAAGTCAACAACTCAGCAAGAGAAGATAGCTCGTCTGCAGCCCCAGATGAAATTGATTCAGGAAACAATGAAACGCAAAGACTTGACCCAGGACCAGCAAATGACTTTGGCTGGCTGGCAACGTAGTCTCTATTCACAAAACAACCTGTCTATAACGGGGGGAATGGGGTGTCTCCCGCTGATTATTCAGTTTCCGATTATGATCGGGATATACCAAGCCGTAATGTATTCCAAGTTTTTGGCTAACTCTACCTTCTTTGGTATCTCACTGAGTGAGCGATCTATTGCCGTGACAATTGTAGCCACCATCTTTGCCTTCGTTCAAGGCTATATTTCCTTGATTGGAATTGCCCCCGAACAAAAGAAGCAAATGCAGTCCATGATGTTGCTGAACCCTGTAATGACCCTCTTTATTTCAATGTCAGTTTCGGGTTCAGTCGCTTTATACTGGGCCGCTGGTAACTTCTTCACAGTCATCCAGCAAGTAATCGTTACTTTCATTATTATGCCGAAGGTAAAGAAAGAGGTCGACGAAGAGCTAAAGCACGAACCAATTAAGGAAATTGTCTCCGCCGCCAAGATTGAGGCTCTGCTCAACCAGCAAACTAGTGCGCCGGAACCAGCCGAGCATGACCAAAAGGCACATGAAAACCTGCGCAACCGCAACAAGGGGAAACAAAAACGCCGGTAACTTAACAACTTAAATAAAAGACCTGCTTAGTGAATTACTTGGTTCACTGAACAGGTCTTTTTATCTTATTTACTTTGCGCGTTCCCCGTTGCTTCACGCTTACGCAAGCGCGCAGCCTGTGACTTAGTTAGGGCGGGGAAGACAATTACAAATTGACTACCTTGATCAACTACCGAGTCCACACTAATTTTGCCATGGTAACTCGTCACTAATTTTTGAGCAATCGACAAGCCTAGACCATTTCCGCCCTTTTCACGCGTTCTGGCTTTGTCCACCCGATAGAAGCGGTTGAAAATTTTCTTTTGTTCTTCTTTAGAAATACCTTCACCAAAGTCCTGAACAATAATTTGAACTTCTGCTTGACCCAAACCGGCGGAAATATTCAGCTCCTTGCGATCAGTGGAATACTTGATACCATTATCAATTAAAACCACCAATAGTTGTTCCAGGTGCCCCTGGTAAATTTGAATTTCTGTATCTTCTGGTAGGTCATCCATATCAAGCCTAATGACAAAGTCCTGGTGCACCATGGCCAGGTCTCCAACAACACGTTTGAGGACATCCGCAACCTTGGTAACTGCATTCGGATACTGCACATTAATCTGTTCGGCCCGGGTCAAGTCAAGCATTTCTTGAATTAAATGTTGCATCCGGTCCGCTTCTTGAAGGGAAGCCGTGATTGATTCATTCAAAATTTCGGGATCATCCTTGCCCCAACGTTCAAGCATGTTTAAATGTCCTTCAATGACTGCCACTGGTGTCCGTAACTCGTGAGAAACATCCCCCACAAACTCTTTTTGCTGGTCAATGTACCGCTGCATGCGATCAAGCATCTGATTAAACGAGACAGCCAGTTCTTGTAATTCATCGTGGCGATGAAAATCCTTAATTCTGGCCGTACTATTTGGGTCATCATTGACTTCAAGCGCCACCCGGGACATCTCCTTGAGCGGCTTAACTATTCCGCGCACAATAACAAAGGCCACCACCGCAAAGAAAACAATTGCTATTACTGAGATACGTGTCATCCAAGTTAGCAGCTCCTTCATCAAGCCGTTGTAGTATGACATTTTATTGGCGACAACAATGTAACCCGTCACTTGGCCTGTCCTGACTGACCTAACTTTTTGATAAGTTAGTAAGTATTGTTGCCTTTTCTGGTTTTTTTTCTCCATCAAGTAGTTGCCCTGAAAACTTTTGAATTTCGGAATTTCACCGCCATTATCAAAGACCACCTCTTTTTCCAAATTATAAACAACCACGTTCAAATCAGGATTAGTCAGCGAGGAAAGCAAGTCATCACTAAAGGCACTGCTACTATGCACATTTTCACTAATTGCTGGATCACCCTGCATAATTTTTCGAGCAGAAGGACTCAGTGCTGGAACAACATTGGCAATCTCAAGCTCAGTCGGGATTTGCTTTAAATTTTCATTGAGCTTAACCACCATTTCTTTTGATGTCTCCTTTTGTTGGATCATTGACTGTTGTCCCACAAAGGAGTAAATAACTACTGAGAATACAATAAAAGAGACCATAATCGTCAATGCCAACACACTTACCCAGTGCACAATCAATGACGTATGTTTGGTCTCTTTTTTGCTTTTAGTTCTTTTCATCGTCCTCATCTCTTACCATATATCCGGTACCGCGGACAGTCTTGATATATGATTGTCGACCCGGTATATCGATTTTGTTACGCAGGTAGCGCACATAAACTTCAACCACATTGGTTTCAATATTTGAACCAGGACCCCAAATTTTTGATAACAACTGATCGCGACTAACAACATTGTTCTTATTCTTGATTAAGGTCATCAGCAAGTTATATTCCCGCTTAGTCAAATCAACCGCCTTGCCGTCTCCGCGACGCACAATTCGATTAGCAGTTTCAATGGTCAGATCCTTAAACTTAACGACCTTCTTTTCAATCGTATCATCAGAGGCCTCTTTTTCAATCTTAACGCGTCGCAGAACTGCACGCAGGCGTGCCAAGAGTTCTTCAATCGCAAATGGTTTAACGATGTAATCATCAGCACCGTGATCCAAGCCAGAAACCCGGTCAATGACTGAATCTCTGGCGGTCATCATAATAATTGGCGTACTCTTAACTTGACGAACCCGACGGGCAATTTCTAATCCATTCAAATCAGGTAACATTAGATCGAGTAGAATTGCATCAAAATTCTCGTTTAAAGCTAACTCTAGGGCTCTACGTCCATTACTTTCAACAACCGTATCATACTTTTCATGCTTTAATTCCAATTCAACAAAGCGAGCTAAGTTCTTTTCGTCTTCAACAATTAAAATTTTTGCCATTTTATATCCTTTTCGTAATCAATAATTGCTAAACAACTTTAAATTCTTATTAATAAGTACAGCATACTTTAAAAGCGCTTTTAAAACAAGATTAAAGAGTTTTTGCTTTACCACAGATTTTTCATAATGTCTTGTCCTATTTATGTTTTGTCGTTAATATCCTGCTTTAACAACTCCTTAAGCTTGGCAAAAGCCGGATTAATCCGCTCTTTTCTGTCCTCAGCGTATTCTGCTTCCGAAATAACTGACCAGCCCGCACCACTTGGGTATTGCCCCTGTTCCTCCTCGGCTGCAGTGAGGATGGTAGTGGGTAGGTGCAATAGAATATTATCTTCTACTGCCGTTTGCAAGTCAATTGTATCATGGTCCACCTTGACCAGCGTAATTTCGCTCTCTTCAAGCTTTTTAGCCGGTATTTCGGCTTCAGTATAGTTTTCTCTGAAGGTAAAATCAGCTTGATAAGGGACCGGTTTTAAACTTCGGCTTGAAGGTACCACCAAATCTGCCTTAACCTGATAATTTCCGGTTACATACGGCTCCTCATAGAAAAACACGCCGGTCAATTGAATATCTTTCACCTGATAGATTAATTTCTGGCTTCGAGCCAAAAACTCAGGGCGGATTTCTACTTTGTCTGTTACTTTAATTGCTGCTGCAGCATTGTTTTTTACTTGAGAAAACTTAATTGCTAACATCCTAAACCTCCAACGGACGCCGACCAAAATTTTGATCAGTTGCTAATATCTGTTCGTATAGACGATCCACCCGCAATTGCAAGCACAAGGAGCCGCTCTTGGTATTCTTCTGATCAACCTTAGAAATAATATCAGCAGTAGTTTCCTTTCTGGTTTGTTTCAAGTATTTCCGGCCAAGTTTACTATATCCAAGTAAAAGCAACGATTCCTGATTAAAACTGGCAATCATATCTGTTTGTCTAACATTTAATAAAGTATACAAGCATAGCCTACGTAGCCTGGAATAAGTATAACGCTTTGATTTAACTCGACGCAAGAAATTTGTAAAATTCTGGGCTCGATGAATTTCTTGTTTCATTTTGTATTCCAAGCCCTCACTCATCTGATAGACTTCGTGTAGCTCCTCAAGGGAGGCCGATTCAATCCGATACTTTAAGAAAGGAAATAACAAATTCCAGTTGGGATAACTTTTTTGCTGGGATAATAACTGCACTTCTTGCGGAGGCATCCACTGCTCCAATTCATCACTTGTATGTTTATGTAAAATAATGTTACGGATTGCACTAGCACTCTGAACAATTTGCTTATTCTGCAACAAGTCATCGTGGCCTGCACCTACCCGGTTAATCGGATGAAGTGTCAGGGGGGAACCCAAGTTATGGTTAGCTACCGCATATGCAAGTGCTAAGATTGAGTTAGGTTCATTAACTTCATGGCCCACTTCACGCGCAACCATCTGGTTATACTGGGTTGAATAGGTTTGACTATAGTCACTAAAGTCCATATGACTATGCGGAATTTCAGCAATTTTACTGCCCAAATAAGCAAAATTCTGGGTGGCATCTTCAACCCCAAAGACCAGGTCACTAACCCCTAATTTGACCAACTGATCAATGCTGCCAAGGGCAAACAGGTCAGCTGGTTCAACCGAAGTCGAAAAAGGCAACTCAAAAACGAGGTCAGCGCCACTAGCAAGTGCCGCTTGGGCGCGCGACCACTTGTCCATAATTGCCATTTCGCCCCTTTGAACGTAGTTTCCCGACATTACAACAATGATTGGATCCTTACTGCCAGCTAAGTAGCGCGCTTTATTCATCAAAAATTCGTGCCCGCTATGAAAAGGATTGTACTCGGCTATAATTCCGACAACACTCATTCTTGGCTATTCTTCCTCTAATGCTAGCTTTTTGCCATCAGTCCATAGTTTTTCAACATTATAAAAATCACGGGCTTCCGCAGTAAAGACATTGACAACAACATCACCAAGATCAAGCAAAAGCCAGTTAGATTCACTATTCCCCTCAACCCGGTAGTTATAAAAGTCAGCCTTGTGCGCTTCGTCAATAATGGCATTAGCAATTGCATGCAATTGTCTATTTGAACCTGCACTGGTGACAACATAGTAATCCGCCAAAATGCTATAACCCTGCATGTCATAAGCAGTGGTATCCTCGCCGTGGCGGTCACTAATTGCTTTTAATGTGAAGGCTAAAATCTCTTTATTAGTCAATTTTTCTCCTTATTTATTTTTGATACTCCACACATTGTATGCATCTAATGTGCGGGGATAGATCTTATCTCTTTGCTTGATTAAAAAGTCAAGCGTGTGCGCCAGTTGGTAGCCCACGCCTTCGTCTAGGTCAGCATAAGTGACGGCGCTTGCCTCTTCCACACCAGGGAAGTCCCGGCCAGGTTCAATATAGTCGGCCATAAACACAATCTTGTCCAAGGTCGTCATTGTAGTGTCGCCCGTAGTGTGGCGGCTGACCGCCGTTAAAATTTCCTCATCGGTGATCTTGAGGTCACGCTTGATGAAGTAGGTGCCAACCATACCATGCCAAATGCGGCGCCCCCAGACCAGTAGGTCTGGATCAAAGCCCTGGGTCTTGATGACCTCGCGGTACTCCTCAACCGGCACCTGCTTGGCGTAGTCATGGACAAAGCCAGCCAGCGCTGCCTTGTCCTCGTCATAGTCATTCAGCTGCGCCAGTTTGCGGGACGTTTGACTGACCCGCACGCAGTGGCCAAAGCGGTCTTCAGCCATATTGCCCCTTTCTTGGGCAATCAGCTCGCTACTAGTCAGGGGTGAGTAGGTGTTTTTAAAGAATAAGTCAGTCATGATACAGCCCCTTTTTTTGAATATAATTGCAAACTGCTGCCGGTACTAGGTACCTAATTGAGCCACCACTTGCAATCGCTTGCCTAATTGCAGTTGAACTTAACTCAACTGCTGGCACATCTACCCAAATCATTGGTAATGGCGCCTGTTGAGGATAACCTGCCCGTTGCACGCCAACCAGAGTGGCCATTTGGGCTAGCTGGGTTGGCTCCTTCCATTTACCTAGTGCATTAACCTGGTCACTGCCCATAATCAAGTAATAGTGGTTGGCTGGCTGGGTTTTGCGCAAGTACCGCAAAGTATCAACGGTATATGAGACACCCCCGCGCTGCAACTCAAATAGCTTTACTTGAAAATGCGGATTATCCTGTGTTGCCAATTCCAGCATATTCGTGCGGTCTTGCACAGAAACCGTTGGGGCATCTTTCAAGGGCGGAATATTGGTGGGAATGAACCAAATTTCATCAAGATGCAACTTGATCAGCACCTGCTCGGCTACAATCAAGTGACCAATATGAATCGGGTTAAAAGTGCCGCCTAGCAGGCCGATTTGTCTTCCCTTATCTGCCACTACTGCTCTTTCTGCTGCCACTGCAACCGTGGGATTTTCTGCCAAACTTTTCGCTATCGCAATCATTTTTTCTCCTAAATCAATGCGCGTCTGATACCTAAACCAATTCTAGCAGGAGTGTAGATTTTTACTAAGCAATCTGCTGCAACCGTGACAAAGCCGATTCCACCAAATAATAGGTCACTTTTACTGCTAGTGTGAATTTCTTGCCCCTGCAAAGGTGGCAACTTATCCTCACTTGCAGGAGGCGCAAGCAGTTCACCTAGGTGTCTGGCATAAAAGTCGTCTGCCTGCACAGTTTTTGTCCGGTGGACGTAAAGTCCTCGAGCTGCATACACGGTGAAGCTCGTCGGTTCACCGTGTAAATAGTCGATCCGCCCCAACCCAGCCAAAAAGAGCGTATTGCCTGGCTTTAGCTGGTAAGTTGCGGGCTTTAGCGGTTTTTGCGGAGAAACGACCGCTAATTCCTGTGCATTTAAGCGCGTGGCCAACTGATTTTCTGTCATAATTCCCGGTGTATCTACCAGGTAGTGACCATTGTCGAGCGGAATTTCAATCTTGTCCAAAGTGGTTCCCGGAAAGCGTGACGTGGTAATTAAATTCTTCACGTCGCCCATTTGGTCAATAATTGCATTCAATAGCGTTGACTTGCCAACATTCGTCATCCCAACAAAGTAGGCGTCTTGGTTGCGAGTTCTCCGTTCCAAATAGGCGATTAAATCCGCTAGATTTTTTTTGTTTTTGCCACTAACTAAAAAAATCTTTTTGGGAAAGAGACCAACGCGGTTAGCCTCTTGTCTCATCCAGTCCTTAATCCGGCTTTGCCGTGAATTTTCTGGAAAAAGATCAAATTTATTGCCAACCAAAATGAAGTCATTATTACCAATAAATCGTTTAAGTGACGACAAGAGTGAATTGGTAAAGTCAAAGAGATCCACAACATTGACTACCAGTGCCTTTTTGGCGGCTAATGAGTTAAGTAAAGCCAAAAAGTCGTCGTTATTAGCACTGACCGGTATAATTTCATTATAATGGCGCAAGCGAAAGCAACGTTGGCAATAAACATCAATATCCTCTTCAGCGCTAGCCTGCTGCAGCCGGGCGGGCGGTAAATAACCCGCTTGGTCAGGCTGGTCTGCTTGCAAGACTGCTCCGCAACCAATGCAAATAATATCCTCATCCATTTTTTAACGTCTCCTTAAAAGTTACCGGGCGGAAAATCCCCAAAATGCCAAAAATGATTTTTTCAAAGAACCGATTAATTCGGGTATTCCATTTATCCGTCTCAACCAAAGGTTTAACTAAGACAGATTCGACGCCGGCCAAATTGCCAGCCTGAATATCAGTAATCAGTTGATCGCCGACCATCATCACTTGCTTTTTAGTTAAAGCTAATTCCTGCCGCTTGCGGCTAATCGCAAATGGTAATGGCTTACGCGCCTTAGCAACAAAGTCAATGTGGTACGGATTGAGAACCTGGCCTACTCGTTGAGCATTATTATTAGAAATAACAACCAACTTGATTCCGGCATCACCCAGCCGGCGATTCAACCGGTCCATTTCCTTAGCCGTTTCAACTTCATTCCAGGCCAAAAGCGTATTGTCCAAGTCCGAGAAGACTGCCTTAATTCCCATTTGCAAAAGCACCTCTGTCTTTAGATGGTAGATTGCATCAATCGTATAACGCGGTCTAAATAACATCCAACTTCCCTTTCGCTTACACTGCCTAGATTAATATATCAAACTAGGCCCTTTAAATGCTACTTTTAGCCATAAAAAATGACGCTTTTAGCGCCATCTTAAAGTTATTTTAAATTCTTCTTAGCTGTTGCAGCTAATTTTGCAAATGTCTCGGCATCGTTGTAAGCAATATCAGCTAGCATCTTGCGGTTAATGTCCACCCCAGCTAACTTCAAGCCGTGCATCAACTTCGAGTAAGAAAGATCGTTTTGCCTTGCTGCAGCATTGATTCTAGCAATCCATAACTTTCTGAAGTCGCTCTTGCGTCTTCTCCGGTCGCGGAATGCGTATCTGTAAGATACAAATAATTGGGTACTTGCAGCCTTAAACTGCAAATGCTTGGCGCCGCGGTAACCCTTGGCAAGCTTCATAACCTTCTTACGACGTTTACGTGTTACTGTTCCACCTTTAACTCTTGGCATTTAAAATTCCTCCTAAATCGTCTTTATTTCATGATTAACGCATTTGCGAGAGCATTTGTTTAATGCGCTTCAAGTCGCTACGTGAAACTAAAGCAGCCTTTCTCAAATGACGACGCTGCTTCTTAGTCTTACCATGGAAACGGTGACCAGTAAAAGCATGATGACGTTTCAGCTTACCAGTAGCAGTTCTTTTAAAACGCTTTGCAGAAGCGCGGTGAGTTTTCATTTTAGGCATTTTCTAATTCCTCCAAATTTAACTATTTACTTTTATCACTCTTGGGAGCGAGCATCAAGAACATTGAACGGCCTTCCATCTTGGGCTTGCTAATTACAGTAGCAATATCCGCGGTGGCTTCTGCCATTTTTTCTAGCACTTCGCGTCCTAATTCCTTGTGAGTGATAGCTCGACCCCTGAACCTAATCGAAACACGTACTTTAGCACCCTCTTTAGTCAGGAACTTTTGCGCATGCTTTAACTTCGTGTTGAAGTCATTGCCCTCGATTGTAGGACTAAGACGGATTTCTTTAACGTTAACCGTTTTGGACTTCTTCCGGGACTCTTTGACCTTTTTTTGCTGTTCAAAGCGGAACTTACCATAGTCCATAATCCGAGCAACTGGTGGCTTGGCATTGGGCGAAATCAGAACTAAATCTAAATTTGCACTGCTTGCTTGGCGCAAGGCTTCAGTCTTTGTTACAACACCAACTTGTTGACCATCTTCGTTAATTAAACGAACTTCGCGAGCACGAATTTGATCGTTTAATATCATATTCTTCGGTATAATTCTTCACCTCCATGATAATCGCGAGGACAAGAAAAGAGCGGGCATAAGTTACCCGCTCTTAATCAACAGAAAATATCGATTAGCCCAGAGGTTAACTTAACTTAGGCGAGAAGCGGGAGGCTCCTTCTTGTTCTCAACTATCATAATTATACACAGTTCACGCCGACCGGTCAATCAATTTAGTTAAAAGATCATCCCAGCTGACAGCAGCTGCTGGCTTTTACCGCTTTTTAGGAATAACTAACTTATTTACCCTGGTAGTACATTTTTCGGTAGTTAAAACCTGGAACTTTACTGAACCACTTCTTGATTAACTGATTGTACTCTCCGCTCCTCTGAATCTTGGCAAGGGCCCGATTAATGGCCTTAAGAAAGGCATCCTGATGCTTATTGACCGCAATACCATATGGCTCGTGGGTGAACGTGCCGCCGCGGACTGCTAAACCCGGATTTTGAACCGCTAAGCCGTACAGCACGCTATTATCACTAGTCAGTGCGTCCCCTTGGCCTGACTTCAAGGCTGAAACAGCCTGACCATAATCTTGCATAGTTACTACTTTGGCTTTGGGAACCAATTTTTTGATCATTTCAACTGAATTATCACCAACAATGCCAATGACAGTCTTGCGCGGGAGATCACGAATACCCCTGATTGGGGAATTACGCGCAACCAACAGAGACTGGCCGGCTTGAAAATATGGCCGCGAAAAATCAACTATTTTTGCACGGTCTGGAGTAATGGTTAACGTAGCAATAACCGCATCAACATTATGGTTCTTGAGCAAGGGAATACGCGATTGTGCAGTAGCCAGGACAAACTTAGCCTTGCCCTGCGAACCCAAAATTTCTTTCGTGACCGCTTTGGCCATATCAACATCAAAGCCCTTTTCAATATTATCCTTAGTGTCAGTCAAACTAAACAAGCGCTTATCACATTCAATCGCCCAAGTGATTGTTTTAGCTGCTTGAACGTTCTTTAATGTCGCCTGGTCTGCTTCTTTTTTTCCACAAGCAGTTAGCAAAATACTACAAAATATGATGATAGTTGGCCAAATCTTACTTTTCATGCTGCTTTCCTCGCTTAACCAAGTTATTAGTTGAATTCTATATCTACTTGGTCTTTATTACTCTCTTAGTCACCAGTCATCTAAACCTAGACTAATGGGCCGGATAAAGGCTTGAAAGAATATGTACTGTCAGTATTAACTCACTAATGTTTCCTTGAATATGCTTGAACGTCTTGAGCAATTTCTTGACTAAACTCGGTCAAACTCTTAGCCACTTCTTCCTCTGTGCCATAGCGGCGAACGTTGACTGAATTAGTCTTCATTTCCTTATCTCCCAGAACAAGCGTATATGGGATCTTTTGGGTTTGTGTCTCCCGAATCTTGTAGCCTAATTTTTCATTGCGCAGATCTGTCTCTGCCCGAAAGCCCTGCTTATTGAGTTCATCACGAACTTGTTTAGCATAATCAGAGTGAGCGTCCAAATTAACCGGAATAACTTCTACCTGAATCGGAGCCAACCAAGTTGGAAAGGCACCCTTGTAAATTTCCATCAAATAGGCAATGAACCGTTCCATTGTTCCAACAATACCGCGGTGAATCATCACCGGACGATGATCCTCGCCATCTTGTCCAACATATGATAGATCAAACTGTTCCGGCAACATAAAGTCTAACTGGATTGTTGACATTGTCTCATCTGCTCCCAGAGCAGTCTTAGTTTGAATATCGAGCTTAGGACCATAAAAGGCAGCTTCACCTTCAGCTTCAACATAATCGAGTCCCATATCATCCATAGCCTTCTTTAGCATTGACTGGCTGCGCTCCCACATCTCATCGTTGGCAAAGTACTTCTCAGTGTTCTTAGGATCACGATATGAAAGTCTAAAGTAGTAATCAGTAATATCAAAGTCTTCATAGACATCGGTAATTAACTTCAGCGTCTTGGCAAATTCCTTCTGTACTTGTTCCAAAGTAACAAAGGTGTGGCCATCGTTTAAGGTCATTTCGCGGACCCGCTGCAGCCCTGACAAGGCCCCAGACTTTTCATAGCGGTGCATCATGCCTAATTCAGCAATCCGAATCGGCAACTCACGATAGGAGCGGATGTGATGCTTGTAAATTTGAATATGGGACGGACAATTCATCGGTCGTAACTCTAACATTTCACCGTCACCCATATCCATCGGTGGAAACATGTCATCGCGGTAGTGCGCCCAGTGACCGGAAGTCTTGTAGGCATCCAGGTTCATTAGCACTGGCGTATTAACGTGTTGGTAACCAGCAGCCACTTCCTTATCAATAATGTAGCGCTCAACCACCCGGCGAATAGTTGCACCCTTAGGTAGCCAGTATGGTAAGCCTGCGCCCACTTTCGGGTCAACAAAGAAGAGGTCCAAATCGCGGCCAATCGTCCGGTGGTCGCGCTCCTTAATTTCAGCTCGGCGCTTGAGATCTTCATCCAAGTCTGCCTTTTTGAAAAAGGCAGTACCGGTAATGCGCTGCAGCATTGGATTAGACGACTGCCCTTGCCAGTATGCACCAGCCACCGACAGCAACTTAAATTGTTTGATTTTACCAGTATTAGGCAATAGGGCTTTAAAGCCAAAATCAACAAAGTCGCCTAACCGATATGCTTGCACTTCATCGGCTTCCTGGTCTAACAAGTCCAGCTTAAAAGGATCATCTTTGAAAAGTTCTGCTAGCTCTGCTTTTGGCATTAGTACGGCTTCAATCCGGTCGCCAGCCTTAATCGCTTTTTGAACCGCCTTTTCCAGTTCAGGTAACTCGCTAATCTTGATCTGATTTTTCTTATCAGTATCAACAAAAAAGCCCTCTTCATCTGCTGCATGTTCTCCCAAACGCATTTGCGGATATGCTTGCTTGGCCACCGCTTCTAACACGAATGCGACAGTTGCCCGCAAGACTGCAAGCCCGGCCTCATCTCGATCAGTAATAATTGCCACCTGGGCAGCATGCGTAATCTCAAAGTCAACTGGCCGCAATTTGCCGTCAACGGTGCCGGCAAGTGCCGCCTTACCTAAAGAAGTTGAAATGCTACGTGCTACTTCACCGATGGTGACTGCCTGGTCATAGTTCTTTTGGGCGCCATCTGGCAAAATAATTGAAAAACCCATAATTACCTCCAAAATAATCAAAAAAGCGTCCCAGTGCAATCTGCACTGGGACGCTATTAACGTGGTTCCACCCATAATTAGGTTAAACATGTAACCTATCTCATTACGAATTGATAGCGGAATTCACCCTTTTAATAACCATTACTAGTGAAATGAGTGGGGTGCGGACTCTTTTGAAAAACTTCCAGAAGCTGTCTCTCTCTCTGAGTTGAGCCGCATCATGTTCATTCATTGAATATCATTATACATAAAGAAATTACGAATGCAAATTATTTTTTAGGTTATTTTAATTTACCTTCGCCGGTTCTGACCCGAAACTGTCACTTCAGTTGCCAGTGTTCGCACCCGCTCTAACAGCCGCGCCGCCTTGACCGGATCAAGGGCATTCTTAGTTTCCTTGAAGTGTTCTTCCAAGTCGTCCATTGCCATATTTGCTGAAAAAAAGGTCGGAAGAACATTGTCCATGCGGCTCTGCAAAATAACTGCGAGTACCTCATCCCGAGACCACTGGCTAAGCGTTTCGGCACCAATATCATCTAAAATCAACACATCACAGTTAGAAATACGCTGAAGCTCATCTGGCAAAGAATTATCACCAAAGTGACTGGACAGCGTGGCGATAAAGGTTGGGACATGCAAGAACACCACCTTTTTGTTCCAAGCCGCCAGCTGGTTAGCTAGGCCAGCCAGCATGTAGGTTTTGCCGATGCCAAAATTACCATAAAGGTACAGACCCTTTTGGTGAACATTTTCCTGGTATTTGGCTAAAAATTGTCGAATTTCTGCTAATGCGTCCGTCCGCCCTTTTGTCACTTCCAGTTCGCTCAGGCTAACTTCATGTAAAGACTGCGGTAAGTTAATCAAGCTGACATTTTTCCTGGCCTTGAGCTCGGAATCATGAGCAATCTTACTAGCTTTCGGAGCATATTGTAAATCGATTGCATTACTATTCAAAATCAGCTGGGGCTGGTAGTCCCTGGTCACCGGATCCTGCTTATGCTGCTGCATGCAAAATTCATAGAGGTTGGACAAACTTTTTTCAATCATATCTGGGGTAATCTGGTCCGCATGGGCTTTAAGAAACGCTCGCACTTTAGGCTCTGCCAGAACCTGTTCCCGGATCGCTGCCGGATTTTCTTTTTGGGCTAAACTCGCAATATTTTTATCCATAAAGTCACCAATCGATTGCATCATATTCACCTAACTTAACCCGGTTTCGTCTTCAAGATTTTTGAAAAAGTTTTTCAAATCATCCGCCGAAACATCTGTCCTTTCCTTTGCCTGATGCTTGCTCCAATCAGTTCCTTTTTCAACCCGCTTCTGGGGCGCATAAAGACGCTGGTATTGTCCCTTATTCTGCTCTCTTTGGGCCAGATATTCAAGGGCTTGACGACCATCTTTGACCCCGTGCTGCAGCCAGTCATGCAAAATCTTATTGGCTAATCGATAAGAAATATTGGAACCACTCTTCAGGCAAGCATAAGTTAAGATGTTGAGCAGCTCCGCCGGAATACCCTTTTCATTATATAAACTATCAATTACCTTATACTCACTAGCATCTACATAGTCATTTTTAGCTGTTTTTAGTTTATACAAAAATTGGGCCGGCGACTTGGTCTGGGCCAACTGCAGAACCTTTTGTGCTTGCGGTTCTAAGCCAGCGCCACTGCTGGCGCGGTTAGCAGTTGTCGGCGTTGCTGCCTTCATTTGTTGGCGCGTGCGATCCGCATGTACGCTGGCTGCTATGGTCTGCTTCACCAAAGTCATATTAAGCTGGTAATCGCCGTGCAAACAAGGCAGCGCCTCATCTACGAATTCCTGCTCCGACAAGCCATAGGTCCGCATTACGCCGCGAATTGCTTCACGGTTGCGATCAATTTCAGGGCCAGCAATTTGATAAATTTCAAACTGCTGCTTCATAAAGTCCCAATCAATGTGGTCATCTTCATTAATTCTAGCTCTAGCATCCTTTTGAGGCTGGTTTTCGCGCGCGGCTTGCTTAACTTCAAGCGAAGGGTCAATTGCTTCTGCTGCCGGTAAGCGAAAAACTTCCATAAACGAGGCCGAAATGTCTTGGGCATTCTGCATACCGTTAACCTGATTTTCATTGCGCTTACTTTCACGAGCAAAGTCGCGACTCAATTTTTGAAAGGCAGTAACGCCCACCTTTTCCTTAAGTAGGCTGGCTAACAACGCGGTCGCAAAAAATTCACTGCTACTTGGCACGCTGGTCAGCTGAAAAAGTAAAACTTCACCCATAATTTCATTATTGGCCAGACGGGTCTGCACTAGCCCCACCGCTTCCAGCTTATGAAGGGCTGCAAAAAGACTCTTACCGTCACAGTCTAGTTGTTCAAACAATTGATAGATGGCCTGGGAGTCCGACAAAATTGCATCAGAACGGTAATCCTCGTTTAAACTTAGGTAAAGAGCTAGTGCCTGGGAGCCCACCAATGGTTGATAAAGCTTGACCAAGGTACGCAATTCTGGCGCGGACACCTCTACCCGGTTAGTAATGAAGAAGGGCTGCTTGGGATTAGGGGTCTTAGACACAGTTAATCCCCCTTCTCGCGCTTAGCCATCATATCTTCCATGGTCTTCATGAAGCTCGACATATCTTTGAACTCACGGTAGATCGAGGCAAAACGAATATAAGCAACATCATCAATATTAGCTAGTTCATCCATCACTAATTGCCCAATCTTCTTGGACGAGATTTCGCTAATGCCTTGTTGCCTTACCTTATTTTCAACGTGGTCAACGAGTTGCTCGAATTGGACGCTAGTAATTGGACGCTTTTGCCCTGCTGCCATCACACCATGGAGAATTTTTTTTCGGCTAAACGGTTCACGTGTTCCGTCATTTTTAATGACCAATAAGGGAGTCGTTTCAACCCGTTCAAAAGTGGTGAAGCGAAAACCACAATTTTCACATTCACGCCGCCGTCTGATTGCCCGATTTTCATCACTGGGACGCGAATCAATTACGCGTGAGGCATTTTGCCGACAATTAGGACATTCCATTTTAGTCCTCCTTCTTTAGTTCACCTAGCAATTTTTTTAGCTTGCTCTCTAATTCTTCTATTGTACCAGTATTAGCAATGACATAGTCAGCCAACTTAGCTTTTTGGGCTAGCGACATTTGACTGTGAATTCTCTCTAGGGCTGCTTGGCGGCTTAGCCGATCCCGCGCCATCAACCGTTCCAACTGCAATTGTGCGGGTAAAGCGATTAGCAAGGTGCGGTCACAGTATTTTTGGCCGCCAGACTCAAACAATAGCGGAGCATCAAAAACCACCAGCGGGACTTTAGCTTGCCTATTTTGCGTAATTTTAGTCTGAATTTCCCGAAAAATCAACGGGTGGGTAATATTATTCAAAACTTCCCGTTGCGCTGGTTTAGCAAACACCAACTGTCCTAGTTTAGCCCGGTTAATACTTTGGTCAGAGTTGACAATTGCTGGGCCAAATTGCTCTACTACCGCAGCATAACCGGCAGCTCCAACATTTAAAAGATCGTGCGCAATTTGGTCGCTATCAATCAGGGGAACCTGGTTTTGGCTAAAAAAACGGTCAGCAGTGCTTTTACCGCTCGCAATCCCGCCCGTTAGGCCCAAGACCAACGTCATTTGTACAACACCTGGCAGTGCGGGCAGTAGGTCGTCCCGCGTCCCGTAACTTTGATCTTCTCGAGGGGGGTACCACAGCGCTGACATGGTTCACCCTGGTGACCATAAACGCGCAGCATTTTCTGAAAACCACCGGTCTGTCCGTTGGCATCAAGATAAGTGTGGACGGTCGTCCCACGTTCCGCAATGGCAAGTGCAATCAGCGCGTTAATGTTGTCATGAAGTTGACCAAGCTTGTACTTAGAAATTTGGTTGGCCATACTCAAGGGATGAATTTTGCTTTCCCATAGGACCTCGTCGACATATATATTGCCTAGCCCCGCCACGACGGATTGGTCCAGCAGGGCATTTTTAATGCTCTTATTTTTGCCGGCCATGCCCTTGACCAGGGCAGCTTTGGTAAAGCCACTTGAATTGGGTTCCACACCTAGTTTACTAATCCCGGTTACGATTTTTTCCGTTCCCGTCTTCACCAACTGCATCCGCCCGAATTTACGCACATCATTATAGCGTAAGCCTGTTCCATCGGTAAAAACAAACTGAACATGATCGTGCTTCCCCTTCGGATCAGAAGCCCTTACTAAGCGATACTTTCCTTCCATGCGCAAGTGCGACACAATTGTTAACTGTCCACTAAGACGAAGCAGTAAGTACTTGGCATAGCGGTCAATCGTCACGATTTTTTTACCGGCAAGCTGACTAGTAAATTCCAGTGGGTCACTGGCAATAATCTTGGGATACCACAGCTTAACTTCTTTGATGGTTTTTCCTTTAATTAACGGCAACAAGGTGCGCCGAACCGTTTCAACCTCCGGCATTTCTGGCATTAGTTATTACTCCTTACTTTGCATCGAACCAATTATGACCATAACCTGAATCCGCTACTAGTGGAACATCGAGCTGCACCGCTGCCTGCATCACTTGCGGTACAATTTCCTTAATTGTAGCCAGCTCTTCTTTAGGTACATCAAAAATCAATTCATCATGCACCTGCACCACCATTTTGCTCTTCAGCTGCAGGTCGTCCAACTTCTTTTGCATGTTGATCATCGCAATTTTGATAATATCAGCAGCTGATCCCTGGATTGGCGAATTAATTGCTGTTCGTTCTGCAAATGAACGCACATTAAAATTCTTGGCATGGATATCTGGCAAGTACCGGCGCCGGTGCATAATTGTTTCGGCATAGCCCTTTTCTCGCGCTACTTGAACCGCCTTATCCATGTATTCCTTGATTTGCGGATATTGGGCGAAATAATTATCAATAAACTCTTTGGCTTGCTGCCGACTGATATTAAGATTTTTGGACAAGCCGTAATCCGAAATGCCATAGACAATCCCAAAGTTAACTGCCTTAGCACGTCGCCGCATCAATGGCGTAACCTCGTCCGGTGACTTTAAGCCGAAAATCTTCATGGCCGTATGAGCATGAATATCATAGCCGGTTCTAAAGGCCTCTTGCATCTGCTCATCCCCTGAAACCTGGGCCAAAACCCGCAATTCAATCTGAGAATAGTCGCAGGAAAAGATATAGCCATCAGCCTGACTTGGTACAAAGGCCTTTCTAATTTGCTTACCCTCTTCAGTTCTGGTTGGAATGTTCTGCAAGTTAGGATCAACTGACGATAAGCGGCCAGTTGCAGTCAAAGTTTGCAGGTAGCGGGTATGCACCCGTCCATCTGGTTGAATGACGTCTAAGAGGCCATTGACATAAGTTGACTGAATCTTAGCGATTTGCCGGTAAGTCAAGATTTGGGCAATAATCGGGCTTTGGTCCTGCAGTTGGTGCAAAACGTCAACTGAAGTCGAGTAACCTGTCTTAGTTTTTTTAATCGGGGGGAGGCCCATTTTTTCAAACAGGATGTGTCCTAGTTGTTTAGGGGAATTGAGGTTGAACTCTTCGCCAGCCTCCTGATAAATTTTACGCTTTAACTCTTTAAGCTCCACCGCAAATTCATTTTGCAACTCGCTTAAAGTTGCCGCCTCAACCTTAATACCGCTGATTTCCATAGTTGCTAATACTCGCGCAACGGGAATTTCGATACTGGCATATAAGTCATCTTGCTCGTGTTCTTTAAGTTGATCTAGCAAGGTCGGTTTTAATTCTGCTAGTGCTTTAACCTTACCGGCCAAGTGGTTGAACAAGACCTGGTCATCTTCTGGAATTTTGACACTCTTGCCCTTACCATAGACCGCGTAATCGCTTTTGACCGAATTTTCACCGTACATCCGGCAAACTTCACCCAGGTCATCAGAATTATTTTCATTATTAATTAAGTACGAAGCCAGGAGCATGTCATAATCAATCCCGCCAGCTTCAATTCCTAGCCGGTGTAACCCAACTACCGTCCGTTTCAAGTCGAAGACGTTCTTTTTAAGCTGATCATCTTCCAATAGCCGCTTTAATCCAGTTGTCTTTAACAGATTTACATCCCGGCTAACAAAGATTCCAGCTTGCGTTTTGATGGCAAAGCCAACAAAGTCGGCCAAGTGGTAATTAGCACCCAGTAGGCCAAGGTAAAAACTAATTGGCTGTTTTTCAGCTGGCTTAATTGCAGCAAGATTATTTTCGGTTAATTCGGTATAATCAACTTTCACTGTTTTCGTCTTTGCCTGGGTTGCGCCTGCATTATCACCTGCCGGATCCAATTCACCAAGAAACTTTTGAAAGTTCATCTTTTCATAAAAACGACGCAACTTCTGGTAGTCTGGCTTGCGCTTCTTAAGCTCCTTAAGACCAATTGTAACCGGTGTAGCCCGCTCAATTGTGGCCAGCTTTTGGGCCAAAAAAGCCTGATCGCGATCATTGCGCAAGTTCTCCTTCAGCTTGGATTCTTTCATTTCATCAATATGGTCATAGAGATTTTCAAGCGACCCATACTTCTGGATTAGCTGTGAGGCCGTCTTGGGGCCAACTTTAGTTACGCCCGGATAGTTATCCGAGTTATCACCCATGAGTGCTTTCATGTCAATAAACTGGGTAGGGGTAACCCCATTAACTTCTTTCATATGCTCAGGCGTATAGTTTTCTAAGTTCATCACACCCGACTTAGTTACCATAACTGTCGTCTTGCTCGTGGCAAGCTGGGTCAGGTCCTTATCGCCGGTCACAACTGTGACCTTAAAGTCTTTTTCTTCACCTAATCTGGCAAAAGTGCCAATAATATCGTCAGCCTCATAGTTTTCCAGTTCATAGGTTGAAATACCGAGATCATGGAGTAATTCTTGAATATACGGTAACTGCTCAAGCAATTCTGGCGGGGTCTTCTGGCGGCCGCCCTTATATTCGCCGTACATGGCCGTTCTAAAGGTTGTCTTACCAGCATCAAAAGCCACCAAAATATGGTTGGGTTTAACCTCAGCGAGCAACACGTCAAGCATATTTTTAAAAGTATAAATAGCATTAGTATGCAAGCCTTCGGAATTTTTAAAATTCTCAAGTTGGCGATACAACGCATAAAAAGCCCGAAAGGCAATGGAATTACCATCGATTAAAAGTAATTTTTGATCAGCCATTAAATCTCCTCATCCATCAAAGCAGTTGATTAACTCAACTACCATTTTAACAGTTTTTGCGGCTTGCTGCAGGATGTGGTCTCGGGTTCGCTTCTTCTATCTGCTTAACTAGAATTTTAAACGGAATAAGCAGGCAACCCAAAAGACCATTACCTATAAGGTAACAGTCTTTCTACTTGAACTTAGTTAGAGTAACTTTTCCAAGGCATCTTCATACTTCTGAATATCGCCCGCACCCATAAAGACAATCACACTGTCGTTATTTTTTGCCAGTTCAGTCATGTTATCAAGGTCAATATCTTCAGCACCAGGAATTTGGGCCACTAGGTCGGCACTTGAGATATCTCCGCCTGCTTCCCGCGCCGAAGCATAAATTGGCGTAATATAAACCTTATCAACTCCACGCAAGATTTCAGCAAAAGCGGCAGCATATTTCTTAGTCCGCGAAAAGGTATGCGGCTGAAAAACGACAACCAGGCGCTGGTGCGGAAACTTTTGCCGCGCTGCCTGAATGGTAGCCCGCATTTCGGTTGGGTGGTGAGCATAATCATCAATTATCTTAACGTCGCCAAAGTCTTTTTCAGCAAAGCGGCGCTTTGCTCCCTGATAATCAAGTAGTCCCTTTTTGATCTCGGCTAAGGGGATTTTTTCGGTATAAGCAACTGCAATTACAGCCGTCGCATTCAGGATGCTATGGTCACCAAAGAGATGAATAGTAAACTCCCCTAAGTCTGCCCCGTGGGCCACCACATTAAAAGTTGAACCAGTCGTCATTTTCTTCACGTTAACAGCTTGGAAGTCATCGCTATCATTAAAACCGTAACTATACTTGGCAACCTTGGTCTGTAATTGACGTAAGCGGTCATTACCACCCCAGACAAACAAGCCCTTTTGTGTCTGATCAGCAGCAGTCTGAAAGGCTGAAGTGTAATCATCCTGGTCCTTAAAGTAGTCGGGATGGTCAAAATCAATGTTAGTCATAATTTGGTAATCCGGGTGGTAGGCGAGGAAGTGGCGCCGGTATTCATCAGCTTCGTAAACAAAGAAGCGCGAATCCTTGATTCCTTTGCCTTGGCCGTCACCAATCAGATAGGAGGTCGGAGCTGCCTCAGTCATTACCTGGGCTAATAAGCCAGTTGTCGAAGTCTTCCCGTGAGTACCTGAAACGCCAATACTCGTATGCATTTTGACAATTTCTTCAACCGTATCGGGATAGCTCTGCCATGAAATCCCCTGCTCCTCGCAGGCGCGTACCTCGATGTTATCAGCCTTGAAGGCATTGCCCTTGACGATCACCTGACCGCCATGCTTAATGTTAGCTGCAGCAAAGGGCAAGACCCTAATGCCTGCTTTTGCAAGTGGTTCCTGGGTAAAGGTATATTTTTCAATGTCACTACCGGCAACCTCATAACCCAGATCATTGAGCAACATAGCCAGTGCAGCCATTCCGGTACCCTTAATTCCAATTAGCCAAATCTGCTTGTTCTTATCTAACATTCCCTTAGCTCCCCCAATATAATTCAATCGCTTACCATTCTACCATTTTTAGGTAAAAAGGGCAGCAGCACCACGCCAAATCAAATAACTTTGTCAAAAAAAGAACTTCCTCAACGGGAAGTTCTTTTTTTAGGCAAGCACACCACTTGCTAACAGCTCATCGCACTTCACTGGATCAAATGCTGCACCCACGGTAAAGTCATCGGGTACAACCAAGATGCCCCGCTTTTGTGGAGCATGCTTGAGCCCTAATTCGCGAGCCGAGCAAATCATGCCATAGGAATCAACCTGGCGTAGTTTTCCTGGCCAAATTTGTTGGCCATTAGGCATCAAGGTTCCTGGCAGAGCAACCACCACTTTTTGGCCTTGGTCAATGTTAGGCGCTCCACAAACAATCTGGTATTCCTCACCACCGACATCAACAGTTGTAACGTGTAGGTGGTCTGAATCCGGATGTTTTTCACAGGTCTTGACGTAACCATAAACTAGCGTTGGCTGGCCATAAGCAAGTTGATCAGCAAAACCAGCAGAAGTTAATTTTTGATTTAGGGCAAGCAATTGGTCGTCAGTCAATTTAACTTGACCATCCGGTAACTTGTCATAATCAATCACCTGGTCAACATTGAAAAAATTATAACCAATCGTCTTACCTGTTTCATCAGCAATCCGGGTTACCTCGCCCTGTTCCTCATACTTACTCAGCCCCTGGTCTTGCCCTAAAATAACAATCAAGGTGTTAGGATAGCTACGCTTATTGATACTAGTAATCATCTAAAATCCTCTTTCACTTAGTCAATCGACCGTAAAAAGTCTTCAACTTGGTCCTTAGTTTTGCGTTCCTTATTAACTAGTCGCCCAACTTCTTGACCATCTTGATAGACCACAAATGAAGGAATGCCCAAAATATCATGGTTCTTTGCGACCTCAACTGCTCCGTCGAGGTCGACTTGCACAAACTTGCTATCGGCAAAATCTTGCTCAATTGCAGGCATAAATTGTTCCAAAAATCGGCAATCTGGACACCAATCGGCAGAAAATTCCAGGACAACTCGTCCCTTGCCAGTAAGTTCAGTTAATTTTGCCTCATCTAATTGTTTAATTTGTTCCATAATAAAACCTCGCTATTAGTTTTGGTAGTTTATCCTTTTATTTTACCCTAAATCTGGCGTGAAGTGCATAAATCGGATTACCCTGGACCGCAAACTTGTGCTCATACTCCGTTTCTACGTTGGCAGCCAGCACTTTTGCAGCCTCATGATGCAGGTCGACAGAGACAAAGTCAAAATACACGCCATAGTTATTCATGCTTTGTAGTGAATAGGCAAATAGGCCCGCGTTATCTGTCTTAAATTCAACCACACCCCCGCTCGTTAAAATGGTCTGATACTTCTCTAAAAAGGTCTGATAGGTCAAGCGCCGCTTCTCATGCCGTGTCTTGGGCCAGGGATCACTGAAATTCAGATAAAGCACTTCGGCCTGGTGAGGCGGAAAGAAGGCATCGAGATTGACAGCATCCGCACACAAAATCTGCAGGTTGGTCAAGTTTTTTTCTAACTTGCTACGTAAAATTATGCCCGCAGCCGTTATTTGTAATTCAACGGCCACAAAATTCATTTCCGGGTGTTGTTCAGCCAAGCTGGCAATGAATCTGCCCTTACCCGAGCCAATTTCAATGGCCAGCGGCCGACTAAAATCACTGAAGCGCTGCGACCAGTCAATCTGCTTGGACGGGTCTGGTCGGTCAAGCACACTTTCTGGATGAGCCTGAACCAGGTCAACGGCCCAGGGCTTTTTTCGTAATCTCATTAATTAATCTTCCCTTTCTTTATTTTATATGGCAAGTAAAGGTTTAAAAGAACATTAGTCCAAATGACCAAACTACCAATTGCCTCCCACAACTGCAAGTTTATCGGTAACAGAACCAGCCAAAAGAGGCCGATAATTAGCCACTGCAGCAGTAAGGCAAGCGCCAAAACAGTTATTAAGTCTCGGCCCCGTTGGGTCCGCTCGATGGGATAGACCCTGTACATGATATTATCATCAAATTCACAAACGAGCGGTAATAGTTGATAGACTGTCAAAAAGACGACTAAACAGGTTAAGCCAAGGGCCCACCAAGTATTTTGCACTAACCAGGAAACTAGCACCGCAAAGGCGGTCATGCGAACTAACAAATTCAAGTATTCGGGATTACGCAAGAGGGCCCGCCGGTATAAGAAGCGGTTGGGAGTTTCACGGTCCAAATGCCGGGGTAGCAAAAAGTCTAGATAAGGCCGGCGACTAATACTAATTTGTTTTTCTTTCACGTCCGTAAACATCGAAAAGGCGGTGTAAACTCGATTTTTGCGCTTTTCTTCCTGGTCAACTGCATACGGCCAGTCAACTAACGGACTTGCCTGCGGTCTTAAAGTGAGCAAAATGATGCAGACCGCAACTAGCACAACCAGCCCATAGATACTATTAGGCTTGACCATTGCCACTGCCAAAAGCAAAAGCAAACTCAAGGTGACCGGCGCAAGCGCAAGCTTTCGTCCTGCAAAAAGGTTGTGTTCCTGCACCTTCAACTGCAATGTTTTAGCCAGTAAAACCAGCACAATAGCAAAAAGATAGTTCAAGGTTGGCAGTTGTGCCTTAAGCGCCGCAAAAGGAAATAAGATACCCGCTAGTAGTAACAAAATGATGGTGGGCACGATCAAACTGTAGCTAAAAAGCGGTTTTAAATATAGCCGCAAGCCATCATCTTGGGGTAATAAAAACTGCAAGTCGGCCGGTTTTAAGAGTGTTACCAACTTCCCGACTAGCAGCGGTGTGCCAAGCAGGAGGCCAACTAGCGGCCGATAAAACCACAAAGCAGTCGGCAGCTGCTTCATTGCTTGAGCATACCAAAACATTAGCCCACCAAACAAAAACATTAAGGCTAAAATAAAAAAGTCGTTAAAGACCAGCATTAGGTACTTGAGCGATTGCTGCACGTTCTTGCGCAACCTTGCTTGAGCCAGCTCACGCATTTTGCTGCTCCTGATTGAGAACCTGGTAAATGCGGTCGATCGGGTCCGCTTCCGTTAGGCCATAATGTGCGCGAATTGCGTTAAGGCTACCAACCATTTCGATGGTGCCATTGTTGAGCACAGCGTAATGGGAGATGGTCTGTTCGGCCCCAGTCAAGATGTGGGTCGACATGAGCACCATCTTGCCTGCAGCAGTCGCTTCATTAATTAATGTAATCAAGTTGCTGACCGCTAGCGGATCAAGTCCCGTGAAAGGTTCATCAATCACTAGTAGACTGGTATCGGCTAGAAAGGCACTGACAATCATCACTTTTTGCTTCATCCCTTTTGAAAAATGAATCGGTAACCATTCCAACTTGTCATCCAACCTGAATAGCTGCAATAGCTCTTGAGCTTTGACCCAGGCATTTTTTTCATTCAAGTGGTAACTCATCATAGTTAGTTCTAGGTGCTCCTTGAGGGTTAATTCGGAATAGAGCACGGGGGTCTCAGGAATGTAAGCAACCTGACGTTTAAAGTCGCTTGGTTGGCGACTCAAGTCGATATCATTCAACCTAATCTGTCCCTTTTGCGGACGCAAAAGACCCAGAAGATGCTTGATTGTAGTCGATTTACCGGCACCATTAAGACCAATTAGTCCCAATGCTTCGCCTGCTTTAATTTCCAAATTGATATCTTTAATGACTGGCACACCCGTGTACCCACCGGTTAAGTGCTCTATTTTCAGAACCATAATTCTCGTCTTTCTTTTAATGAATTTACTTATTTAATATGATAGCATGATATTGATAGAAACTAAATTTTGAAATAAGAGGTTTAAAAATGGCTGAGTTAGATAAGGAATGTTTATTTTGTAAAATTATTCAAGGCACTGTACCAAGCTACACCGTCTTTGAAAATGATGACGTTAAAGCCTTTCTAGACTTATCGCAGGTCAATCCAGGGCACACCCTGATGGTACCCAAAAAACATATTATTAATTTGCTGGATTATACTCCTGAGGATGCACGAAGGTACTTACAATACCTTCCAGCCATCGCCAACGCAATCAAGGAGTTTGATACTAACATCACCGGTATGAACATCACCACTAACAACGGAGCTAGTGCCAATCAAGTGGTTATGCACTCGCATGTTCATTTTATTCCTCGCTTTGAGGGTGACGGCTTAAAACTAGCAACCCGTAACAATGCGGAAAAGTATACCTCAGCTGATTACGAAAAAATCGCCACCAAAATCAAGGAACAATTTTAAGGAAGGAAAATTTATGAAAGAATTTAGTTTAGGACTAGCCGTCGGTGCGGCCACTGGGATTATTCTAGCTTTGGTCAAAGATAAAAACGGTCACCGGCTGGGCCAACCGATCCAAGCTCAGTTTGAAGCTGCCAAGACTGATGCAGGTGACTTAACTGCAGCCGTACACAAGTTGCAAGCAGCGGAGCAAGAGTTTGACCAGGCATTACCTAAAGTGCAAAAAACTATGTTTGAACTGGAAAATGAACTTGACTACTATCAGACCAGTACTGCCCGCTTGGTTAATAAAATGCAGCACCAAGCCGAACTTATTGACCAACACGCCCGCGCGCCTCACAAGGAGATAGATTAACAGTTAATCTTAGGAAAGTTTGCGTTTTGCTAAAAAATGGAAATTTAAAAAACTGAATGCGTCAGTTTATGTTATATTAGGTAACAGTGACTTAATTAATAGTGACTTATTTTAATAAGGATGTGGAGAATTTATTTTATGAATAAATATTTTAAGAAGGCAGCTGCAGCTGTCGTAGTTGCAGGTCTTGCTTTATCAACTGCTGCTTGTTCTAATAACGGCAAGACGGTTGCTTCATACAAGGGCGGTAAGATTACCCAGCAAGACTATTACGATGAGATGAAGGAATCGCAAGCAGGTAAGACCACGCTAGCAAATATGATCATCAATCGGTCTTTAGAGGAACAATACGGCAGTAAAGTTTCTAAGGATGAAGTAGACAAGCAGTTCAAAAACTACAAAAAGCAGTATGCTGGTCAATTCAATGCTGTATTGCAACAAAATGGAATGACTACGTCTAGCTTTAAGAAGAGCTTAAGAACCAACTTGCTTACAGAAGCAGCCTTAAAGGACATTAAATCAGTTTCTAAGAAACAAGAAGAGGACGCTTGGAAATCATACCAACCTAAAGTTACCGTTCAGCATATTCTTGTTTCAAAGAAATCCCAGGCCGAAGACATCATTAAGCAACTGAATGACGGCAAGAGCTTCAAGGAATTGGTTAAGAAATATTCGCTAGACACTGGAACCAAGTCTGATGCCGGTAAACTGCCAGCGTTTGACTCAACTGATTCAAGTTTAGATCCTGCATTTAAGAAGGCTGCTTTTAAGCTGAAGACGGGTCAAACCACCAAGGAACCAGTTAAGTCCCAATCTGGTTACCACGTTATTAGAATGATTAAGCACCCAGGTAAGGGATCATTTGCTTCGCATAAGAAGGAAATTGACAACCAAATTTACCGGTCAATGTCACAAAACCAAGAAACCTTACGCAGCGTAATTGCTAAGGTTTTGAAGAAGGCCGATCCGCAAATCAAGGATAAGGATCTTAAGGATGTCTTATCATCATACGTTGATACACCTGCTTCTAAGAAGTAATTCATAGATATCAACTAAAAAAGAAGTTTCAATGGAACTTCTTTTTTTAGTTTATTCTAATTTGCGTGAACTACTGAGCGCTTCATCGACTTTCGGCCGGTAGAACTTCCGACCGCCCTGGCTCATGATATTATCAGTAAAGTCACCCGGCCTGGTATGCTGCAATGCGTTAGTAATGGCATAAATTGATGCATCCAGATCGTCAATGCGGTGGAGTAATTCCGCTTCAAGCAGAGCCGGAAGTTTCGGCGAGCCGTACTCAAACTTGCCGTGGTGGGCCAGGACCATGTGTCTGAGTAGCAGCAAATCTTCAGATTCAGCGTCAATTTTAAGTTCCTGCGCGGCTAACATGATTTGTTCATCAATTAAAACAAGATGGCCGATTAAGTTACCCTCCGTGGTGTATTGCGTGGCGGCTGGACCAGTTAATTCCAGTACTTTACCCATGTCATGCAGTATACACCCCGCATAGAGTAAGGAACGATCAACTTGCGGATAGTTATTAGCTAACCCCTTAGCATCCCTTAGCATGGAAACGGTATGGTAAACTAACCCGCCTCGCACCGCATGGTGGTTACTCTTACCCGCAGGATAATCGAAGAAGCGCTGATCCCATTTTTTCAGTAAAAAGCGGACCAGCCGATTCCAAGTTGGATTCAAAATCTCAAACACGTACTGGTTAATCTCTTCCTTTAAGTCGGAAATCTTTTCAGGAGCGGACTTAATAAATTGCTTGAGGTCATACCCTTCTTCTGGTCCGACAACCCGCAAGCCATAAATCTTAATCTGTGGTTGCCCCTGGTACTCTTCCCGCTGGCCATCCAATTCAACGATTGTCCCGGCACTAAACGTGGCAGCGTCCTGATTGTTGGCATCCCAAAAATTACCGTGAATCTCACCGGAAGCGTCACCAAAGGTCATAGCCAGGTATAGTTTGCCCTTCTTGGTATGCCGCAATTGGGAGTTTTTGATTAAAACGACCGCCTCTAATTCCTCACCATCATTATAGTCCAGCAAGCGCTTATACATTTTTGGTTCCTTTCGTAAAAGTTAGTGGCTGCAACTGCAACTTATCTACCAAACTAGCTTGTGCCGTAAAAATCAGCACTTGGTTACTTGTAGCCACCTGTTCAAGCAACTGTTTAATCTGATCCGTTCTCTGGTCATCAAAGTCAACAAAAGAGTCATCAATCAGAACTGGTAGGTTGATTTGATTTTTGATTTGTTGAACAAAGGCTAACTTCAAGGCAAAATAAAGTTGTTCTGACGTTCCCCGCGACAGGTACTGCACCTTGATTTTCTTTCCGTCTGCTCGTGTAACCGTTAATTTTTGTGCAATTTCAATACTATTATACCGATTATTAGTCAGCAGCCGCAAATATTCTTTGGCCGCTGCCAACATCTTAGGAAAACGCTCGTTAGAGGCCAGGTCAAGTGCCCGCTCAATCCACCTGGCAGCAACTAAGTTAGCAAGATAGTCAGCTGACAGGTTTTGGAACTTAGTCTTGGTATTGGCCAAAGTTTGTTGAGCGGCAAAAACGGCGGTCGAGTTGGCCAAATTATTCATTTTGACCTTTATTTCAGCAATTTTATCCTGCTGAGACCGCACCTTGGTTTGATGATCCGCTATTGACTTAGCCAGGTCAACTAGTTGATTGGTCGCTTGCTCAGGATGCTGCTGCAATTGCGTTAATTGCGGCAAGTCGTCGTTAAGGGTAGCGGACATTATTGCAATTTTGGTTGACAGGGCCGCCTGGTCTTGCTGCTTGGACTGCAATTTTTGGTAATCAGCCATTGACTCGACCTGCGCTTGTGCCAAGGCAGCCTTTAGTTTAAGTCCTGCATCGTGCAATTTGGCAGTAGTTTGTTGCAGGTTACTGTGCAGGCTAGCCTGCTGTTCAAGCTGGCGCCGGTCCTTAACTTGCTGCTGCTCCAGCTGCTCAAATGCAGTCAAGACAGCAGCGAAGTCATTGGTAACCGGCTGATGCAAAACATGGCCTGTTGCAATTGCCACTTTATTTAGTTGGTCCAACAGGTCTTTTTCACGTTGCCGATTATGCTGCTGCTTTTGCTCCTGCAGCTGATACTGTCGCCATTGGTTCACTAAGTTGTGCAGGTCAAAATCTCCTTCAAGGCCATACTTGGCGGTAAAGGTAGCCCGCCTAGCGGCCACCTTTTTTTGTTTTGCCTGTTGGTCGTTTATGCTCTCTTGGTCCTGTTTTTGCCTAGCTAGTCCATAAGCTAAACTAGCAATTCCAGTAGCTAGAACTATTGCCCCACCAACTTTCGACACAGCTGCCAGCAGCACTAGTCCAACCACCACCAATGCGCCCCCAGCAAGTAGCATGATTGGGGAAATGTTTGACTGCGGTACTGGGGTTGCTGCTTTTTGAGGCAGTTCCTGGTATTCCCGTTGCAGATCGATAATCGCTGCCTGGTCCAGGTGGATAATCTTGGCCAAAGCTGGTTCAAGTGTCAGCAATTGCTGCTTTTCCTGTTCAATTTGCTGCTCCTGTTCGCGGCAGGTACGGTATTCTGCCTGCCATTGCAGTAGTTCCGGTTTTTTCTGCAGTAAGTTTTCTGCCTGGGTGTCGCCTGCTCGCTCTTGGCCGAACCGGTCAAGTTTTGTCTGCAGCTGCCGTTTATCTTCGCGCAGGCTTTCAACTTGCAAGGCAACAGTTTGCGTCGTCTGAAAGTGGTCTGGATCAAAGTTTACTTGCTCAACTTGGCCCTTCAAGTCAGTTAGTTTGCGGTAAGTCGGCAACAATTTTTTTAAGTGGTCGATCCGTTTATACTTTTTCTGTAAGTCTGCCAGTTCGCTTTCTAATTTGGCCAGTAGCTTTTTTTGCTCCTGCAGTTTCGCCGCAAGTTCTTGGTAGTCAGTAAATTCACCCGCGGACTCATTCACTTCCTCCTCCTCTGCTTTTAGTTGCTTTAACAAGCGATTAAGTGGCGGATTAGTACCACTTTTCTTGAATAGAGCGCTGGCTTTTTTGGCAAAGTCAGCGCGCAAATCAATTAACTGATCACTGTTGGACGCACCAAGGTAGTAAATTCGTTCGAGTAAGTCAGTCTGCTGCAGCTTGAAGACCTTAGCTAGCATATCCTGGTTGAAAATGAAACTGTCAGCATAAAAGTCACCATCAATATTTTTAATCTGGTCAAAAAAGACCGCCTCAGGCACTACCTGCCCGTTCCGCTTAACGGTCAGTGTTCCTAGCTTGGAACCCTTACCACTAGCATATAGACGCTCAAGCTCAAAATCATCACCGGTCTCACTTGCAAAAAACAAAGAACCGCCCATCGTACTGACGCGGGCCAGCGGCTGATAATCCTCAAAAAAGTCAGAACTATGCTTAGCCAAGTGGAAGCCAAACATTACCTGCTTGACAAAGGCCACTATCGTACTTTTACCAGCTTCATTAGCACCAAAAAAGACGGTCAAATCACCCGCAGTTAGATCAAAGGTAAAATTACTAAACTGACCAAAATTAATAATTTTTATCTTAGTTAATTTCATCGCTAATCCCCTTTAAGCGGCTGTTTAACTTGACCTCAGCCAAAGCCCTCACATCCTTTAAAAAATCAGGAGCTACTGCTAATTGGGCGGCAAAATCATCCTTTTTAGACCAGTCCCAACATAGTTGGGCAAAGTACTCTGGTGTAAAGATCTCATTTTCCGCTTCTTCAAAGAATACCCGATCACTAGCAGCGATCTCAAGGTGACTGCTTGGCGCAAAGCGAACATCAACTAACTGTGAGCCATGGTCAAGTTTGCTAGAAAGCAACTGCCAAAAATCACTATCTTCAACCAATTCTCGTTCTTGGTCATTCAAATACTCAGCACCAACCAGCTGCAAACTGTAGTAAGTGGTTACATCAGCCTGCAAAGTGGCCAACAGCCGACTTTGCAGTGCGGTTTGAGCAATTGGGCCCGCCAGTTCAACTTTAACCCGTTGCCAGACAATTGGGCCTGTTTGCACAAAATTAATTTCCGTTTGGCCTGTTTGTTCGTTGATCTCACCTAAAATGCAGCCTTTTGGTCCCAACTCATTAACATGGCGCCCCTGAATATTACCCGGATAAACAATCAATGGACTAGTCGATAGCATTTGACGCAGGTGAATATGACCCAGCGCAAAATAATCGTAATTGAGATTTTTCAGCTCACTCAAAGTAAAAGGTGCATAGACATTTTGGCCGTTTTGTCCAGATTGCTCTTGCGCATGCATCAGGCCGAAAGTATAGTGGCCACTCTTAGCTGGCAATTGCATCGCCTTGTTGGCGGTGATGTGGTTTTGCAAGTAAGAAAAGCCGTTGACCTCGTAAGTAAAGCCGCTTGCGGTCTGGCCCTTAATTCCCTCTATCTGCTCACCATCACCCAATAACTTGAAAAAGGGACTATCCGGCACTAGCAAGTCAGCTGCTCGCATGTGGTCGTGATTACCAAAAATCATCACCACCTGAATGTGAGCCGCAGTTAAACGCTCAATTTCACCAGCAAAAAACAGTTGGCTACTTGGATTGGGGCGCGGACTGTCAAAAGTATCGCCCGCAATCAATACCAAGTCTACCTTTTCCTGCAAAGCCAGGTCGACTATGCTAGTCAGTGATTGGTTAGGTGCTTGATGAATCTGCTCAAAGCTCTTAGATGGCAAAAAAGATAGCCCCAAAAATGGACTATCTAAATGCGCATCCGCAAAATGGATGAATTTCATGGTGTTTAGTCTCTAAGACCTTCATAAAGGTCATTAACTGGCTTAGTAATTGCCTTTTGAACCTCATCGAGTGTCTTATATAGGCCCTGCTCGGTCTGCAGTAACTTCATAATTAACGGGTCCTTTTGCAGACGTTCGTTCAATTGTTGGTAGCTGGCCTGTTGCTCCTTAGACAATTCTTTGCCTTGCGACTGTGTATCGATGATTTCAGTCTGCATCTTGTTCATTTCCGCAAACAAGGCAGAACTATCTGCGTTCCCTTTAACACCTTCAACCGCTTGTTCCAAAGCCTTGAATTCATCGACTTTTTGCAAATCAGCAGCTAGTTGATTAGCTGAGTCGTAAATATTTACCATTATCTTCCTCCTAATTAATGACCTAAAAGTCCTTTGACGTTATTATACCATTCATTCAGTTTTTCACCCGCGGAACCGATCCCTTTTTTGATCTCACCACCAATTCCTTTAGTCCAATCAGACCCAGCACCGTTATTTTTGATAATTTGTTGTGGTGGTTGTTCACTAAACTTATTCTGGGCAGTATATGGCAATATCCCCTCCATCTCAGCCTTGTAGAGCCGGGTAATCTCCGTTTCGGAAATACCATGCATGAAGTGATCTTTGTTAGTCCGGTCAAAGCCAACCCACGTAGCAACAACAACATCTGGTGTATACCCGACAATCCACTGGTCTTTTGTACCAAAGCCATACGAATTGGGCACTTCCGTTGAGCCGGTCTTACCAGCAACCTGATAGCCAGCCGGTTGAGCGGCCGTACCGGTACCACCAGTAAAGACTCCCAAGAGCATCGTGGTCATTTCCCTAGCCGTACTTTCCGAAATAATTCGGTGTTGACCCCGGTCATGGTTTTCTGCAATCACATTACCGCTAGCATCAGTAATCTTGGTAATAAAGTAGGAACTATTCGGCAAGTTGCCCTTGTTGGCAAAGGCCGCATATGACCGCGCCATCTGCAAAGGAGATACCCCCGTCGATAAGCCGCCCAAGGCCAGCGCAAGGTTTTGATCCTCGCTTGGTACTTTCAAGCCAAAGTTATTGGCAGACTGTACCCCTTTAGAAATGCCAATGCGGTCTAACAGCCAAACGGCTGGTACATTTTTACTCTGAGCCAGAGCTGTATACATCGGAATTTTATCGGAATAGCCGTTATCAACGTTATGGGGCTCGTAGCCATTTTTACCAAACCGTTGGAGCTTGTTAGACAGTTGTGAATCATAGTGGTAGCCCTGTTGGAGTGCCGGAGCATAGGTCACAATTGGCTTAATTGACGAGCCGGGCTGCCGCTTCATCTGCGTAGCCCGGTTATAACCCCGAAAGACATGCTTGCCACGTCCACCAACAACTGCCCGCACAGCCCCAGTTTCCGGATCCATCACCACGCTGGCCCCTTGAGTCTTGGTTCCGTCAGCTGCATTCTGCGGGAATAACCAGTCCTGCTCAAACTTCTGTTGAAGCTGACTCTGATAATTCTGGTTCAAGGTCGTATAAATTTTCAACCCCTTGTTCATGACGTCTTCTTCTTTAAGTCCATAGCGCTTAATCGCCTCATCAACGACCGCGTCAAAAAAGTATGGGTAGCGGTAACCATCCTTATTATGGTAAGTATCACGAATATCGAGCCCTTGCGTTTTAACCACTTTCGCCTGTTGCGGCGCAAGTTTTTGGTTGGCCACCATCAAGTCCAAAACCAGATTGCGGCGAGACAGTGAATAGTTCAGATGGTCAATTGGGTTATACTTGCTGGGATTACGCAAAATAGCGGCCAAAGTAGCCCCTTCACCGACAGTTAACTCGGAGGCATTTTTGCCAAAATACTTATGGCTGGCATCTTGAACCCCCCACACCCCATTGCCAAAATAGGCCTTGTTAAGGTACATGGTCAAAATGTCTTTTTTTGAATAAACGTGATTAATTTCAACCGCAAAAAAAAGCTCTTCGATTTTCCGTGAAAAAGTCTGTTGCTGGGTTAGCAGGGCGTTTTTGGCAAGCTGCTGGGTAATGGTCGAGCCACCACCAGCAATCTGACCGCGATGAAGCATCAACCCTAAAGCTGCGCGCCCCATACCTTTGACACTAAAACCCGGATTTTTCCAAAATGTCCGGTCTTCAGTTGAAATAACCGCATTTTTGACATTAGGCGAAATTTTATTATATTCGACAAAAGTTCCTTTTTGCGAGTACAGCGATCCCGCTTTTTGGGCCTTATAGTCGTAAATGCCCGTTGTTCTTGAAAGCGATGCTTTCAAGTTGGAAATGTTGGAAGTCTTTACTTTAACGGTATAATAAGTACAAACCAAAAGTGTTGTGCTGAGCAAGATTAAAATAATCCAGCGCCCGATGAAAAAACGGTTATCGAAGCGCCGCCAAAGGCTGCGTAACCCGTTTTTATTTGGTTCATTATTTTGCATTAGATCTGCTCCTTTTAGAAACACCTAGAATTGTACCATATTAGTGAAAATTACCCAGATTTTACCAAAAGACTTAATAAATATTTATGAGCTATTATTTTACCCTTAACTATCCCCCAAACCGTCAACCGGTCACTGTCGGTGACCTCCTGCGGGTATTGCTAGTGCCGCGCAAGTGGCGCCACTACCTAAGAATTGAGCAAAACGTGTTAGTCAACGGCCATTACCGCCACTTTAGTGACCTAGTCTATCCTAACGACCAAGTCGAACTGCTACTTAACCGCGTTGAACCCAACCAGCAACCCTACCCGGCCAGCACCCAGATTCCTGATATTATCTATGAAGATGACAATCTCCTAGTGATTAACAAGCCGGCCGGCCAAAAAACGCACCCCAACTTGGCTGAAACTAACACTGCATTGAATGATTGTGCCACCTATTTAGGGACAACACCCTTTATCGTTCACCGTCTGGATATGCTAACTAGTGGGTTATTGTTAGTTGCCAAAAACCCGGCAGTCGTCCCCAGCTTAAACCGGCAGCTGACGACCAAGACCTTTCATCGCGAGTACTTGGCACTGGTTACTGCTAGCAATGTGTTAAAAGATTCTGGCATCATCAACTTACCCATTGGCAAGGATCCCGATGATCAGCGCAAGCGGATGGTAGTCCCAAGCGGGCTCAATTCGCTTACGAATTATCAAGTTTTGGAACGCAGAGCAAACCAAACGGCCCTAGTTAAACTTAGTCTAGAAACGGGACGCACCCACCAAATCCGCGTTCACTTAGCCGCCCTTGGCTGTCCAATCATTGGTGACCCCTTATATAATCCAGAAGCGCTGCCCGGCCAGTTGCTGCATTTAACTGCCTATCAGATGTCATTTACGCAGCCCTTTTCATTTGAACGGAAACAGCTTAAATTGCCGTTAACCAAAGTTGGCTTTATTAAGTAAGGGCTAGCTTCACTTATTGTTCATACCAAAAACCCCCAAAATGATAATTTTGGGGGTTTTGCTTTTACTAACTTCTTCACTTATTAATCCAGATCCTTGACCAGGAAGAATTCCTCAACGTTGGCCTTTGAATGCTTCAGGGTAGCAAAGACCCGATATCCTCTTTTCTGATAAAGCCAGGGGCCTGATAGTCAAAGGTCTCAAGGTGGCACTGCGGACAGCCATAACGCTGTAAATCAGCTTCAACTTTATTCATCAACTGGCTCCCCAAACCTTGATGCCGATATTCTTGGTCCACCCATAAAGTGTCAATGTAGCCAATGAAGTACATCGACGAGTATGCTTCCACGCCGGCAATTATCTTACCAGTAGCATGCTTAATTATATATGCGAAGCGCTTATTAGCTTCTTCCTGGAGGATTGGCACAGCGGCTTCGTTAAATTCGTCAAGCTGATCATTAATCTTCTCCAGATCGGCACTGGTGGCTGTGGTAATTTTGAAATTCATTTTGCCCTCCTGCTGAAAACTGCTAGACTTGCTCCTGCTGAGCTACTCGCCTTTAAAAGTCCCACCTTCTACTTCTCGAAGGAAATCTGCCAGGTGTTTATAATACACATCAGGATTGTCGACCATGTGGTGGTGTCCCGCATTAGGTGTGGTGACCAGACGAGCATGCGGGATTTCTTTCTGCATGATTCTGGCCGTTTCTAACGGCATCGTATCCTCTTCGCCAAAGGTTAACAGCGTTGGCATCGTGATTTCCTTTAAATGTTCCCTGAAATGCCATTCTTTCAGCTTGCCAGTCACGACAAATTCATTATCACCTTGAAAAGTATGGTAGACTGGCAGACCACCAATACGCTTCAGATGGTATAACTTGCAAGGCTGACGACGATCCATAAAATTAATATTCAGAATCTGAATATCTTCCTGGTAACGTTTATTTTCATAATCATCATTGGCTTCACACTCATGCATGAAGTCAATTTCGGTCTGGGGGAAAATTTCCTGGCGGCGCCGGTTAATCGAGTCAATATAATCATCAATTTCATCAACCATCGAGGAGACAATTGTTCCCTTGAGATGCTGGCCATATTTAACCGCATATTCTTGGGCCAATACGCCACCCCAACTTTGACCAATCAAGTAAAAGTTATCGAGGCCCAATTTAGCTCGCACCTCATCAACTTCATCCAAGAAGTATTCGTAAGTCAAATATTTCTTGGCAATCTCAGGATCCGTATAGTCAGGTTGGTCCGAATAAAGGGAGCCTAACTGGTCGTACATAGTTACTTGGACCTTTAATCCCTGCTTTTGCAGCTGATCTGCCGCATCCTCCCAATATTCGTGGTTGCCGCCAGGGCCGCCGTGCAAGGCTAAAAGGTGGATGTCACCCTCACCTTGGGTGCTGGTCCAAAGGTGGTAACCATTGTCTAAAGTAATTATTTTGCTTCCTGTGCTCATCTAAGTATTCTTTTCCTTACTAATTAATTTTTTACGTTATTTGGCATAGCCCACTTTGTACCAGAGTGGTTGCTGATTATTGTTTTCTGATGGTTTCATGGACAGACCGGTTAACTTCTTATTGACCGCTGTAATTTGGTATGAATTATCCAAAGGAATCACGTAAGCTTGCTCATTCATGTATTCTTGCCATTCATGGAATTTTTCTACGCGATACTTATGATCGAAGGCCTTTTGCGAGTTCATTTCATCTAATAACTTATTATTTTTAGTCGTTACAAAACGCGCCATATTAAAGGGAGCACTCTCACTGTAATAGGTGTGCGGTGACGGTTCAGACGGCATTGACCAACCAGCAATAAACATGTCAATCCCCTTATCATCGTTTTGCACCTTGTCATAGAAAGAATTGTGTTCGATTAAGCGCCCAGTGGCTAACTTGACGTTTAGCCCAACTTTATGCCACTGCTGCAGGTAATTTTGGATAATCGGTTCCTGCGTTGAATCTCCACTCATTGCGGCCAAGTTAATGGTCAACGGTTTGCCATTAGGCTGCACGCGCCACTTACCCTTCTTCTTATAGCCTGCCTTGTCCAAAAGTTCATTAGCCTTCTTCAAGTTGTAAGTATAGCCTTTGGCGTTCTTATCAAAGAAGTCACCAAACTGTGAAGGAACTAAGGTTGGTACTCTGAAGCTCAATGAACTGGTGTAACGCTTGTCAACTTCGTTAACATTCATGGCATAACCGATTGCCTGCCGCAGTTTCTGATTGTTCATCTTGGCATTAGGATTTTCAACGTTTTTGCTCTGAGCCTTGTCCCACTTACCAACTTTAAAGGCTAAATAGTGGTAACTAAGCGGAATCTGCGCAATAAAGTTAACGCTCTTTGTTCCCTTAACCTGATCCCACTGGGTATTAATTACACGGGCCACGTCGAATTTGTGACTCTTAATGGCTTGTGAAGCGGAGTTAGGTGAAACAACCGAAATCACAATTTTGTCAAGCTTAGTTTTGCCGCGCCAGTAATACGTATTTGGTACCCAAGTAACGGATTGACCACGCACCACCTTCTCCACCTTAAAAGCACCAAAGAACAGCGGCTCTTTTCTAACCTTGTCTGAAGACTTAAGCTTCGTCAGCGGAACATCCTTTAAGTAGTGGTAGGGTTCAGCCGAAGCCCACATGAAACGGTTACCAGCATTAGACATGCTTGGATTCAGCTTGCTAAAGTGTAACACCACCTTGCGACCGTTTTCGCCATCTGGTAGTTCAATACCTGAAATTGTTTTTGCCTTGCCTTCATGGTATTCTTTCAAACCCTTCAAAATCTCAAATTGGCTGCTATACCTAGGACACATCGTATCCTTATTGGCTAAAATTTCATAGGCAAATTCGTAGTCCTTGGCTACCACTTGCTTGCCATCAGACCACTTAACCCCTTTTTTAATTTCAACGGTTATCGTTTTACTTTTGGAATCCAGCTTAAAGGTCGCCGGACCCTTATTGTTGATCTTATACTGATCATCGCTGTCAAACAGCGCTTCCTGTCCCGGAGCACCTACTTGCGAATCCATGTCTTCGGAAGATAATTCTGGTGAAAAGACTCCCGCAAATGGCGTATCCGTTTCAACAGCAATTTTAACCGTTCCGCCCTGTTTAACGTCTTTTTGCGGTGTCGCCATTGGAAACTTGGCTACCGACTTAGTTTCATCATTATTGGTTGAACCTTTTCCACAGGCCGCTAAGGCTACCGCCGATAAGCCCAAAATTCCCAATGAGGTAAGCAATTTATCTTTTTTCATCTTCTTCATCCTTTTCAATCTATTTTCTAATGCATTTACAAATATATCATGTATCTTAAATTTTTTCATCATAAACTTTGAACAAATTGTTCATTTAGTGAAAGAACGTGTAAAATGTAGACAAACTACCGATGTTTTTTCTAAAAAGGAGTAACCATGAATCACAAAAAAATCGACCAATTAGCCCAAACCGTGCTTTCCCGCTTTGACCTACCAAGTCTAGGTTTTGGAGTCTACCAAGGCGGCACTAGCTACAGCAATGTATATGGTGACGCCGCCAAAGATAGTTTGTATCCCTTGGCATCAATCTCAAAGACCTTTTTTGCAACGGCAGTCTGCCAACTTGCGGACGAAGGTAAAATCAATCTGGATGATCCCCTAAAGAAAGCTTGGCCAGACTTTAATCTAGTCGATCAGTATGCCCAGGACCACCTAACCTGGCGCGACGCCCTTAGCCACCAGAGCGGGTTACCAGCACATGATTTAATGCGGTTTACGAATATGAATGGCCAGGACTTGTCTTTGCGAGAAAAGGCTGAACGAGTTGGTTACTTAGAACCAACCCATGAATTGCGCTACAAGATGCAATATAGCAACCTGATTTTTGCAGCCGCAACTTATGCAATGGAACAGGCACTTGAACAAGACTATGGCAGTTATGAGCGCGACCGTTTGCTTAAGCCGCTAGAGTTGAGTAATACTTTTATCAACCACCAGGAAGCTCCACGCAAACGTATTGTTAAGCCGTATATTAACGACAATAACGTTAACCAGGAAGTTCCCTTTATTGCTCCTGGCAAAGTTGGCGGCGCCAGCAGTATGTTAGCGACCATTGCGGACTTGCTTTCATGGGCGGAATTCCAATTAAAAACTCAGCAAACCACCAACCAAGAAATAACCGCCCAGCGCTACTTGCCACAGTCCATCATGCAGCCTAATCGAGCTTACGGTGGGGCTAATTTTGCCGCCTATGGCTTAGGCATGATGATGGAAGATTACCGCGGTCACAAGTACTTCTACCACAGTGGTTCCTATATTGGCTACTGCTCCTTCTTAGGTTTTGTACCTGACCTCGACCTCGCCTTTGTAGTTACCACCAATATGGATTCGACTGATGCCATTTTTGCGCTGGCCTATCAGACTATTGATGATGCACTTGGCACTGATGATACTGACTGGGTAGAAAAGGTCTTCAACGTCATGCAGCAAAAAAACCGCCAAAAAGAAGAGCGACTAGGCCAACTCAAAGGCAATTCAGCTAAAGCCGTCAAGGCCAAGCCTGAATATCTAGGCGATTATCACAATCCTGGTTACGGGTTGATTTCATTACGGGAACAAGCTGGCAACCTAATGGTCACCCTAGGGAAATGGGACTATCAGGTCATTATTAACGACCAAGGCGCAATGTTTGTTGAAGAACGCTTGTACGACCACGGCCTCTTACCAATTACTGTAGCCGCCAATAAAGTTGAACTTTTGACCGAGCCCGCACTAAAAAAGCCAACTGAATTTATTAAGCTAGCTGATTAATCTTAAAACGAGCAGCCAGCGCAACAACTTCGTCTTAATGGGCGAAGTTGTTTTACTTTGAATTTAGCACAAAAAAATAAGACGTTATCTGGCATAAGAAACGTCTTATTTTCTATGAATTTTACTTAGCCTTATCTAGAGCATCTTTAACGGCTTCCTTGATTGCTGCGCTAGTCTGCGAAGCACCTGAAACGGCGTCAACATCATAAGAGTTAGCTTCAACCATTCTTTGTGGCAACTCCTTGATAGCTTTAAGACCGTAATCATCACTTTCGGTTTGCTTCAAAATCTCAACATTTTCAAGTTTACCATCAGCACCAAGCGTCGTTCGCACCACAACGCCGTCACCCATGCCTTGATTACTGTAGCCGAGGTACTGGTTATCACCAGTTGAGTACTGGTTATCGCCTTCATCACTGCTTGCATCAAAGTTTTCATTGACACTGGCATTAGCTAAGCTAGCACCGCCAGACAGCGGCAAATCGGACTTATTGGTGGCCGCATTTTCACCGGCAATCTTACCTGAGATCAAACAATCAGCAACATTACCACCGGTAGTGTACTTATTGACAAAAGGAGCACCTAACTCACCGGCTTCATACAAGTGCGGAATCGTATTACCATCTGGATCAAGCACTTGTGAATGTCCATCCCGGCGGCCACCACCTTGCGTATTAAGCATGTTCTGTCTCAAGGCAATTGCGTAATACGGACCATGGTCACTAAATTCGCGCAAGGTCTTAGGATTACGGTGGAAGGCATAATCCTTACCCTGCTTAGCCATAAAGTTGAATTCAGCAATTGTATTAGTTAAACTGTCTGCTTTTTTACCAATCTTTTCAGCTAATTCTTCAACTGTCGCTGCTTTAATTGCATGGTCTAAGAACCCTGGCACCTTTAACCCATCTTCAGGTTCATGCTTGAGTTCATCATATTTTTTTTGATCAAAAATCATGTATGGGCGATTTTGGTTTAGCGGTACGGTCCAGTCGCCATGGTTGTATATGTGACCATGGCGGTTCATCTCCGCCTCGTTAAAGTAACGGCTACCATCATCACCAACAACAATGACACTGCCATTAGAGCTCTCTTGCCAAAAGACATTTAACGCGTAGGTAGAACGAACGCCTTTCTTTTGCCGCAACGACAAGCCGTGGAATTGACCGAGTGATTCAAATGACCGCATATTCCATAGCTGGGCGTTCACTTCTTCAAGCATTTTAATGCCGTCACCCTTATTGTACAAAGTACCAATTGGCGATAAATAGGATGATTGCAAGAAAATTTGAATCATTTCTTTGTTGTTTTCAAAACCACCAGTGGCCAATACAACACCATTTTTTATCCTGATGTTTCGCAAGACATGGTCGCGCTCAATTTGAACACCGATCACGGCCTTGCTTGCGTCATCCTGAATCAAGTGCTTAGCTGGTGAAGAATACCAAATATCAATCTTGTCAGACCGGTCCAAAACCTTTTGTCGCAAGATCTTCCATAGTGCTGCATCGTCAACACCGTTGTGAACTAAATAAGCATCATAGGAATCAGCGTCAGGTAATTCAGGATATTCAGTTACATAAGCAATTGACGGCGTACCTGCCACCAACTGCTTCATGCTGACCGGTTCTACATCAAGATATTTTCTGAAGTAGTCACCCATGTTAGCCATTCCCTTGACAAAGGCATCGAATGCACCCTTATCAGGTTTTAACGGTGCGGCTAAATGTTCATGATAATTTTTTAAGGCATCATGATCAGTACCGGCACCAACCATTTGACCAGAATAACGAGTATTGCCACCTTCGTGGCCTTCCGGAGCACTGTCCACCAAAAGGACCTGGGCACCATTATCAGCCGCAAACCTTGCAGCAGAAGCGCCAGCACCACCAAAACCTAAGACAGCAACGTCATAGACTGCATCCCATTGAAATTTTTTTGTATTCGTCATTTAAAAGTTCCCCTTTCAACAATTTATCTTGTCTACGCTTTCATTAAACACTATAATTAGAAGTATGTGAAATGCTTAATTATTTAATTTGCTATTACAAAATAGGCATAGGTGAGATATGGATAATCGGTTATTGACTTTTTTAGAAACCTTAGAAAACAGTAATTCTGTGTCTGAAGCTGCCAAAAAGCTTTATTTAACGCAACCTTACCTTAGTCGAACAATTAAAAAATATGAAAAAGAGTATAATGTCTTACTGGTCAAGCGTGATACCTATCCCATTCAACTGACTCCCGCTGGTCAACTTTTAATTCGTTATTTGCGAAAAGATTTACAATTAAAAAATCAATTACAAGAAGAAATGAAACAATATAAAAAGAATAATTTTTTGACCCTAAGGATGGGCGTTACGCCGCCTTTGGGACAAAATTTCAATTTAGTGGTACTGCCACAGCTGCTGGCCAAGTATCCTCATCTAAAAACCAAAACAAGAGAGTTAAGCACAGCCGATGCGGTTAAGGCTTTTAAGGATGAGCAGCTAGACCTTTTTGTTGGCAACACTATCCGTCTTCCCAACATAGTTAATGAAAACCTGCATGCTGATGCCCAAGTTCTGGTGCTTAGCCGAAAATCAGCTTTATACCAATCCGGCAAACGAAAAATCGAATTTAATGCCAAAGACCTACAAGCACTTAATCATGAAAGCTTCATCGTTGTTGATGGACAGCGGGGATACCAAGATCTTATCAATGATTTTTTTAGTAATATGGGCATTAACTTCTATCCTCAAATTCATGTGCGCGACTCTTATACTGCTCTTAAACTTGCTGACTTGGGCTTAGGTGACATGACAACCAGTATTGAAGCTGTTAACCGGGAAATTTACCATCATATCAATTACATTGTCTTACCGCCCGATAAGATAAAAGTTGACTTTTCAATTTCGACCATTAAGTCCGGTGGGCGTTTGGCAACTGAAATAGCTTACGCTAAAAAAATCCTAAAGAGTGTGTTCACTACAGAAATTTTGGCGCACTAACTTTAAATAAGAAAAAGCAGGAGTTGATTTGAAATTCAATCCCAGCTTTTTGTATTAGTCGCTTAATTAAGGCTTAGCTATTATCTGATAGCTTGCCACCGAACACCGGATAGTGACTGGCTGAACCGTAATCAAGCGCCTTGATTTCTTTTAAGATCGCCATGTCCGCTGCAGAAATAGTAAAAGTAATTTCTGCATTCTCTTTAATATGGTCACGATGAGCCGCCTTCGGCAATACCACGGTGTTGAGTTGCCAGTCATAGCGGATACAGAGCTGAGCAACAGATACTTGATACTTGTCTGCCATCTGTTTACTAATTGGGTCGTTCAACGCTGCTCCATGGGCCACCGGCGAAAATGATTCAACCACTATACCCTGGTCTTGTGAATAATCAAGCAATTCTTGTGGAGTAGCTCCAATATGACACAGAATTTGGTTAACCATCGGCTTGGTAGCACTATTGTCAATCAAGTTACGCAAGTCTTCCGCCTGAAAGCTGGAAACACCAATTGCGCGTAATTTGCCGGCCTTTAAGGCATCTTCAAGCGCGCGCCAAGTTTCCAAATTGCCTTCAAAGTGGCGGTCATCTGACTGATTGACCTCTTTCCAAGGCTGCGGATTATGAATAATCATCATATCTAGATAATCCAAACCCATCTTCATCAAGCTCGCATCAATTGATTTTTTAGCTTCAGCGTAATCTTTGATTTCAGCGACAACTTTCGAATTAACAAAAATATCCTCACGCCTAATGCCAGACTTTTTGACACCTTCACCAACTCCAGCCTCATTAGCATAAGCTTGGGCCGTATCGATGTGCCGGTAACCGAGGCCTAATGCCGTTTCAACCACAGCAGACACCTAATTATTGGGAATTTCCCAAACGCCCAAGGCTAGCTTGGGAATTTTAACGCCGTTACTTAAGGTCATTGTTTCGTCTACAATCATTGTCTTTCCTCCATACTTAATTGATAATCTGAGTCTAACCCTTTAAGTGAACTTTAAGTCAAGGAAAAGCTCACTTTTTTATTTTTCAGCCAAAAAAGACCAGCCCTACAGGACTGGTCTTTTATCTTTTAAACAAAATTATTCTAAGTTCAATGAGCTCTTATCAAAGGCAACCGACTTGATCTTGTCATCAATTGATGGAGTTCCAAGCCACTTGATCATTTCCTTCATTGAAGCAGTGATTGCTTCAGTACCAGGAAGCAACAGCTTACGTGGATCATAACCCTTGTTGGCCTTATCTTCATCCTTGTGCGCTTCGAAGTACTTACGTGTTGCTTCTTGGAACGCTAATTGGAATTCAGTATTAATGTTAACCTTTGAAATACCCAGCGAAATGGCCTTCTTAACCTGTTCTTCAGGAATTCCGGAACCACCATGTAAAACAAGCGGAACAGAAACAGCATCAGCAATTTCCTTCAAGCGGTCAAAGTTCAAGCCCTTCCAGTCAGCTGGATAAACACCGTGAATGTTACCAATACCACAAGCCAGCTTGTCGACACCAGCTTCAGCAAAGGCCTTGGCATCTTCAACAGAAGCAAGTTCACCACCATCAGCACCCTGGTTTTCACCAATTTTACCGATTTCAGCTTCAACGGAAATGCCGCGCTCATGTGCCAACTTGACGATTTCCTTGGTCTTAGCCAAGTTTTCTTCAGTTGATAAAGCATGACCGTCAAACATCACTGACGAATAACCAAGTGCAATACATTCCTTAGCAGATTCAAAGTCACCATGGTCCAAGTTCAAAACAACTGGCACAGAAATGTCCATTGCATCGATTTGATCTTCAACCAAGTCCTTAGCTACTTTGTAGCCACCCATGTACTTCGCAGCACCCGTTGATACTTGAATTAAAACGGGGGTTCTAGTTTCCTCAGCCGCCTGCAAAATTGCCCGCGTCCATTCCAAGTTGTTAGTGTTATAAGCACCTACTGCATAATGGTTTTTACGCGCATCTTGAAAGATTTGATTACCATTATCTAAATATGCCATTAAAAATACCTCCTATTAAACTTACATCAACATTGTACCGTATTAATTAAAACTTGAACAATCTTTTATCTGATGTAAACGCTATTTCAGCAAAATATTTGTCAATTACATTTCCTTAGGTGCATTCACTCCAAGTAGCCGAAGTGCCTCGGTCAAAACATATGAAGTCGCCTGTACTAAGGCCAGGCGAGCATTAATTTGCTCATCTTCGTTCAAAATCTTGACGTTAGCGTAGTACTTATTAAACTTCTTAGCTACTTCTAGGGCATACTTAGCAATTATTGACGGTTCAAACATTTGGCTACTACGAGCAATAATGCGCGGAAAATCGGCTAAGGCCTTAGCTACACTAAAGGCCCAATCATCTTCCATAACTGCTCCAGTTACGTCAGGCTCCTGGCCGAGCTGCTCTGCCTTGCGTAGTACACTCTGGGCCCGGGCATTAGTATATTGGACATAAGGGCCAGTATCCCCTTCAAAGCGGACGACTTCTTCTAAATCAAAGTCAAAGTTTTCCACCCGGTCATTCTTCAAATCATGGAAAATCACCGCACCAACTCCTACGTCATGGGCCACCTGGTCCTTGTCAGCCAGGTCCGGATTCTTCTGGTCAATTTGCTGACGAGCCAGTTTCACCGCATCCATTAGAACTTGATCAAGAAAGATTACGTTTCCCTTTCTAGTAGATAACTTCTGCCCATTCTGAGTAATCAAGCCAAACGGAATGTGATATATGTCGTCTGACCAATCATAGCCCATCTTCTTCAAGACAGCCTTTAGTTCAACGAAGTGATTAGCCTGCTCATTCCCCACAACATATAGCATCTTGACAAAATGATAGGTCTTCATCCGGTAAATTGCAGCAGCCAAGTCACGAGTTAGGTATATACTACTACCGTCTGACTTAACAATCATCGCCGGCTTTTTATCCTCTCCCAGATCAACCACTTGAGCTCCCCGCGACTCATGTAGCAAGCCCTTGTCTTTTAGTTCATCAATTACCGGTTGCATCTTATCATTGAAGAAAGCCTCTCCTTTATAAGAATCAAAACTTACTCCGAGCTCCTGGTAAATACGGTTGAAGTCAGCCAAAGAAACATCACGGAACCATTGCCAGAGCTCGACTGCTTCTGGATCATTGTCCTCTAATTTTTTAAACCAGGCCCGGCCCTCGTCGTCAAGCTCTGGATCTTTCTCAGCTTCAGCATGGAACTTCACGTAATACTTGAACAGACTCATAATCGGGTCTTTTTTCACATCAGCTTCTACCCCCCAATGCTTATATGCAGCAATCAGTTTACCAAACTGCGTTCCATAATCACCCAGATGGTTGATCTTAATTGGACTGTAACCAACCTTTTTGAGGGTTTCAGCGATGGAATTACCGATTACCGTTGAGCGCAAGTGTCCCATTGACATAGGCTTGGCAATATTAGGACTAGACATGTCAATTGGAATATTACCGGTGCCGAGAACCTGGTCACCAAAGTGGTCTTGCTTGGTCAAAACAGTTTGTAAAGTTTGACTAATCAACTTCTCATGGTTGATGGCAAAATTGACGTAGGGGCCGACGGCTTGGATGCTGGCAAAGTCTTCACTGCTCAAGTTAGTCGCAATGGTCTGAGCAATTTCAGCCGGATTTTTATGCATAGTCTTTGCCAAGATAAAGGCTGGAAAAGCATAATCCCCCAGTTTTTCATTCTTAGGTCGTTCAATTAGCTGGTTAATCTTGTCCTTAGATAAATCAACCTGACTTGCTATTAAGTCAACTACTTTACTTTTAAAATTCATTTTTTGCCTCCTCAGCAATCAATAAAAAAGTCTCTTCCTTCAATCCTGAAGGAAGAGACGAGTTTTCACCCGCGGTACCACTCTACTTGATACAAAGTATCCGCTTTTAAAGTTGTTAATTTGCTAGTTAGACACGCCTTCACCATGCTCCCAACCTGTCTCACACCACCTGCAGGCTCGCTGTCTTAGGAAAAATGACTACTACTTCTAACTACGGTATACGCTTGATTATAACAGGAAAATAAGTCAACGCCAACCCCTTTACTTGTTTTTGATAATTACCTCAGTGCCTGCTGGAATGTGTTCAACCAACCAATTTGAGTCAGCCACACTGAGTCGAATACAGCCGTGTGATGCAGGCTTGACCCCCAATTTTTGAGCTTCTTTTTTATGATATTGGCCATTACTCTTGGTTGGTACAGAGTGAAATAGGTAAACGTTCTGCTCATCCCAACTCACCCAGTTGCTTGCACCCTCATTTAGGTTGGGATTATAAAATGCCGCCCCACGATCATAACGAATCTTAAAGGTACCAGTTGGTGTTAACGACTTACCTTTTTTGAATACGCCACTACTAGCCAGCATCGTATATACGCGCTCATGGTCACGCAGAATATAGACGCGGTTACCCTTCAGGGACACCCTAATGGATAGGTCATTTTCAAGGCGTTTAAGCTTAGGATAAGGTGTCGTTTGGCTGGGTTTATGCCAATCATATGGTTTTCGCAAACTAGCCGGATCTTGGTATGGTCGGTAAGAAGCAGCCGTTTTTTTCATCACCGTTTTTTGCTCAGCTTCATGCTTTCCCGCTTCTTTCGTGCTATGCGGCATGTAGACTCGGGCAAGGCTAACTACGCAAATTATCAAAATAAAGAAAATTGTTAGTGACTTTAATGGACCTTTTTTCATACTGAATTTTTCTCTCCCAGACAAGTTAAGCTAATTTTACCTTATTTATGGGCTAATATCCCCCATATTTTTTCATTAATTTTGGCAGCAGCGCACTGACTTTAGTTGGCCTAACCGTATAATCCGTTTGTGCAAGCAGATCGCCAGCCAACGAATGAAGATAAACCGCAGCCTGCACAGTCGCCAAGTCACTGCCGAACTGGGCAACCAGACCGCCAATAATACCAGCCAACGTATCTCCCATGCCACCCATTGCCATTCCCGGATTACCGCCCGGATTGACACTCACTTGTCCATCAGGATCGTATATCTGAGTGTGATTGGACTTCAAAACTAAAATTGCATTATGGTCAGGAAAAAGTTTTGCTAAGGCAGCAGCGTTGGCGCTGGCAGACTGATAGGGAATTTGAATCTGACTGAGCCGCTGCCACTCCATTTGGTGGGGTGTCAAAATTATCCGGACCGCAGTTGAAGGAAGCAGTGTGTTATCCAATGCAAGCAGGTCTAAAGCACTGGCATCTAACACCAGTGTTTGCTCCGGAGTTATTGTTTGACCGAGCATTTTCAGTATTTTCTGGGCAAAGGGACTGGTGCCTAGCCCCGGACCACAGACAATGACATCCATCTGCTTGATCAACTTGGACAAGCCGTGATCGCGCCAGTCAATATACATCGCCTCAGGATTACGGGCGTGAAGCGCAGCTGCATTGAGCGAGTGCGTTGCTACAGCAACCAGCCCGGCCCCACAGTTAATAGCCCCTTCAGTAGCCATGATAATTGCGCCACCGTAATTCTCACTCCCACCGATTAGCAGGACGCGGCCGTAATCACCTTTATGAGTGTTACTTGCACGTTTTTTTATTACTTGCTGCAAAATTTCTGGTGAAATTTCATCCATTATTAGCCTCCAAACAACCAGCGCCAAAGGCGAATCAGAAAGTTAACCTTCTTAGTTGACTGCATAGCTTTTGCCGGCAATTCCACATCGTTAGTGCCTTGCACTGCTAGTAACTTGCGGTCGCCTACGCGAAAGCGATAATAGCTTGCTATTTCCCCCACTTCGATTGGAGCCTCAACCCTATTATTAGTCAGATCCACTGTTAGTTTTTGACCACGGGGAAGCCATAGTTCACTCGCGGTTTTCATTCCAATGTTAATTTCAGACGCCTGACCGTTATGAACCTTTATACTTGTGTTACCAATAATTGCTTCATTCTTTTTAAAAATTATGGGATGGTAGCTTTGAAAGAGGTAGTTAAGCAACTTACTCGTCTGTTCAAAACGGGCCGGATCTGTTCCGTTCACATGCCGAGCTCCCATCACCACCGTGATTACTCGTGCTCCCTGGTGTTTAGCAGTCGCAATGAAACAAGCGCCAGCGGCATCGGTTGTCCCCGTTTTGAGACCGTCTATTTCTAGACTAGGCCGATGTTGCGGTAACCCTTTGAGCATCCAATTAAAGTTGGTCATGCTAGTTTTTTGTCCTTGATCAATAAAATCAAGTCGCGCAATCCTAGTTGTCCTGACTACTTCAGGATAATCAGCTAACAAATTCTTACCAACAATGGCCATATCTTTAGCCGACATTTCATTTTCAGCATTTTTGTCAGCAGCGGGATCTGAATCACTACCAACACTTTTATTCGGTAACCCACAAGTAGTGTAGATACGGGCATCATCAATCCCCCATTTTTCTAACTGTGCACGCATCTGCCTGACAAAATCTAGCTGCGAACCGCTCACTGCCTGAGCTAACATCATTGCAGCGCCGTTAGCCGACTGAATCAAGGTTGCCTGATAGAGTTGCTTAATTGTATAGGTATGGCCTGCTTTCAGCGGCACATTAGAAAAGCCTCTGTTAGCTGAGACTGCAACGATCTGCGCCGTCGGCTTAACTTTTGTGTCCCAACTAATCTTATGTTCTGCAATTGCCTGGTGAGTTAGATAGACCGTTAACAGTTTAGTCATCGATGCGATTGGCAAAGCCTGATTGATATTCTTTCCGTATAATAACTGACCAGTTTTGCTGTCAATGGCAATCGCAGACTTTACCTCAAGACCTAATTGAGCCTGATGGTAATCATCGGGTAACCCAGCAGCGTTGACATGGGTCGGGATAAGCAACAGTAATGCTGCCATGCCAACCAAAATCAGCCTTTTTAACCTTTGTTCAAACATGACGAAACTCCTTTTGGGATAAATTTTCAGATATTTAATCTTTTATGCTTACATTTTACCAAATTTTTGGTATTATTATTACTGTATTAAAAATCATTGGCCCCGATGGCGGAATTGGCAGACGCGCAGCGTTCAGGTCGCTGTTTAGGCAACTAAGTGAAAGTTCGAATCTTTTTCGGGGCATAGTTGTTAAGACGCTAAGCTTAAGTGATTAGCGTTTTTGATTTAAATTTTAAAGAGTTATTATGCAAAAACAATTAACTAAATCAAAAGATAAAATTGTGGCTGGCGTTTTAGGTGGAATTGCAGAATATTTTGACTGGGACAAGGCGTGGACTCGAATTGGTGGTGCCGTGTTAATTTTTGGTACTGGCTTTGGGCTACTTGTCTATATCGCTGCAGCAATTGTGATACCTGATTCACCCCATCATGACAATATTTCAAATGGTGATTATTATAAGCCGTAGTTGTATTGTCATGGTGTAACTGATAAAATAGGATTCCTTGGCAGGGGCAGGCAGAGTCTGACTAGACATCGATTCTGCGACCATAGTAAAAGACGTCATCATTATTAAATGATGACGTCTTTTTAGGCTTTAAGATGTAATTTTCTCAAAATAGGAATAATTTTGTCACCCAAAATTTTTTGAGCCAGATTTGATTTAATAGCAGCAAATCCATAAACCAATCCACCAGCAATTACTGATATAAAGACAATTGCAAGGGCTTGCCAACGCTTGGCTGGATTTAAAAAGTTTCCTAATCCCTTCTGCAAAAGCAACACCAGGGCAAACATTATTAAAGAAAAACTAGTAATGCCAATAAACCGGCGGCTGGTGCGGTCTAAATTAAAATGATAGCTAACCCTCAAGTGTTTAAGGGCTAGGTAGATAATCGCCAACATACCCACATTGGTGGCAACAAGCGGTCCAAATACCTTGAAAAGATAAATCATGGGATACTGGATAAGGAGCTTGATCACGATTCCCAAAATCAAATACTTGATTGCTAAATTATTTTCCGATAATCCTTGCAAAATTGCCATTAGGACGGTAAACAAACCCAAAGTAATCGAAGTAAATGATGAAAAGTATAGGATATTCGAACCTAATTGATCAAAACCATAGAAGATGGTGTAAACCGGTGTAGCAATAGCAGCCATCCCAAAGGCGGCCGGAATCATCACAAATAAAAATAAATCAAGTGTGTTGCTAACTTGCTCCGAAATTTCATGAATATTATGTTTAGCATGCGCTGCCGACAAAAGCGGAATAGCCGTCACGGCCATTGCACTAGCCAGTGATACGATAATCATAATTAGCTTATTAGCATTTAGCGCAAATAATGCATACCACGTTTCAATCGTGTTATAGTTGGCATTCATCACACTAGCAATGATTGGGTGAAAAGTGTATTGGTCGACCAAGTAGAACAGCTGAATACCTGCATCAATAATGATGAAGGGAATCGCCTGCTCGATAATTTCACCAAACAGCGAGATAGTTGAAACTTGGATTTCATTTGCCGAATTTTCAACCAAATAGTTCAGTTTTTGGCGTCTTGACAACAAAAACCAAACTAAGATAGCAATCCCAAATATCGCTCCAATCGCGGCCGCTAAATTGGATTGGACAACCGCATCGACAAAACTACCGTGCTGGACCTGCATGATAATGAAGGCTGTCAGCAACATCCAAATGACCCGCGCAAGTTGCTCAACAAACTGCGACATGGCCGACGGCATCATGTCCGCATAGCCCTGAAAATAGCCCCGCATGATACTCAACACAGGAATAATCAAAATAGCATAGGACAAGCTGCGCATAACTGCAACCTGCCTGGGATCACTACGTGAACCATTAGATGCCAAAAAGGGGGCAGCCAAGTACATAATTGCAGCCGAAACGATGCCCAGCATGACCATCAGCGCAAGACCCCGGCGGAATAACTTACGACCAACGCCATACTCATTCAGTGCATTATATTTGGCGACTTGCTTGGCCACCGCTCCTGGAATCCCGGCAGTTGAAATCAGAATAAAAATACTATAGATATTATAACTTCTAGCGGTTAGGGCATTGGCAATATTACCGTATGGTTCCATCCAAATAAACCATGGAATTATATACAGAGCACCCAAAATGCGTGAGGTAATAGAGCCGAAAGTCATCCACGCACTTCCCCTAATAAAGGTGTCGTGCGAATTTTGTTCTGTCAACTTATTTTCTTTCATCAATATTTCCTAAATCTAATGTACTCAACTACCCTATTTTGAAGCAAAACCGCTAATTAACAACAAATATAATTTCATTTTAGGAAAAATTAACTTTATTTGGCAACAATATTAACTATCTTATTAGGCACCACAATAACTTTCTTGACTTCCTTACCCGCCAAAAATTTCTGAACATGAGGCAAAGCGAGTGCCTGCTTTTGAAGCTCATTTTGAGTAGAATCCTTAGGAGCATCAAAATTGCCGCGTAATTTACCATTAACCTGTACCATGATATCAACCGTAGACTCAACTAACTTGGCCGGATCATAAGTCGGCCACTTGGCAAAAGTAACCGATTCAGCATGGCCAAAGACCTGCCAGATTTCTTCCATCATGTGCGGTGCAATTGGTGCCATCAAAGTAATAAAGCCTTCAGCATATTCTCTTGGAATCAACTTCACCTTTTGCGCAGCATTTATAAAGACCATTAGCTGCGAAATGGCTGTATTAAAGTGAAGACTGTCAAAGTCTTCGGTAACCTTTTTGACTGTTTCATGGTAGACCTTATCTAAAACACCATCATTTTCACTAACAATGTTGGTCTGTGGGATTGCCTTCAGATCAAGGTCGTTAACCAAAAGACGCCATACACGATCCAAAAACTTCTTAGTTGAGGCCGGACCATTATCATCCCAATCAATTGAGGCATCAAGGGGTCCCATGAACATTTCGTACATTCGCAGACTATCAGCCCCGTAATCATCGATGACGTCATCTGGGTTAACCACATTGCCCTTGGACTTGGACATCTTTTCGTGGTTTTTGAGAATCAAGCCCTGATTATAGAGACGTTGGAAGGGTTCTTCATTAGGCACAACTCCTAAGTCATAGAGTACCATGTTCCAAAATCTAGCATAAAGCAGGTGGCGCACCGCATGTTCGGCTCCGCCGATATACAAGTCTACTGGCAACCATTGTTTGAGTTTATCCAGATCAGCTAGTTGATGATCATTGTGCGGATCAATGTAGCGCAAGAAGTACCAGGATGAGCCGGCCCAGTTAGGCATCGTATTGGTCTCCCGCTTACCTTTGCGACCATTCTTGTCGACCACATTAACCCAATCTTTGAGGTTAACCAGTGGGCTTTCTGGGGTCCCTGACGGCTTAATGTCTGTTGCATGCGGCAGAACTAACGGTAACTCATCTTCTGGCACCAGCGTAGTTTCACCGTCTTCCCAGTGGATGACCGGGATTGGTTCACCCCAGTACCGCTGACGACTGAAGTCCCAGTCTCGCAGCTTATAGTTGACCTTCTTTTGTCCCACATGGTGATCTTCAAGCCATTCCACTATGCTTTGCTTGGCATCTTCAACGTTAAGCCCGTTTAGAAATTCGGAATTAATATGGCAGCCATCCCCTGTAAAGGCTTCCTGGCTAATGTCACCACCCTCAATAACTGCTTTGATTGGCAAATTGAACTTTTGCGCAAATTCGTAATCGCGGGTATCGTGCGCTGGCACCGCCATAACTGCACCGGTACCATAACTAGCTAGAACATAGTCAGCAATCCAAATTGGGATTTCCTCATTGTTGACCGGGTTGATCGCATAAGCACCGGTGAAAACGCCAGTCTTAGTTTTGTTCAAATCTGTTCTTTCCAAATCCGACTTAGATTCGATCTGCTTAATGTATTCTTCGACTTCAGTTTGATGACCTGCAGTTGTTATTTTTGCTACCAGCTTGCTCTCCGGTGCCAGCACGGCATAGCTTGCGCCAAACAGGGTATCTGGCCGCGTCGTAAAGACATCAAAGGCCTCGGCCGAATCTTTTACCTGAAAGGTTACCTGTGCACCGACCGAACGCCCAATCCAGTTGCGCTGCATCTCCTTAATATTCTCAGGCCAATCTAACTTATCTAGGCCGGCCAGTAGACGGTCGGCATACTTGGTAATACGCAGCACCCACTGCTTCATATTGCGCCGGTAAATCGGATAACCACCGCGTTCTGTCTTGCCATCAACAATATCTTCATTGGCAACAACAGTACCCAAATCTGGTGACCAATTAACTGGCACTCCTGCCTCATAGGCCAGGTCATGCTTATACATCTGCTCGAAGGTCCACTGGGTCCACTTGTAAAACTTGGGATCCGCGGTCGAAATTTCCCGGTCCCAATCATAAGAAAAGCCCAGCTTGTTTAACTGTCGTTTAAAGTTGACAATATTTTCTTGGGTAACAACTGCTGGATCCTGCCCGGTCTGCAGTGCATACTGTTCAGTGGGCAGACCAAAGGCATCCCAACCCATTGGATGAAGAACATTGTAGCCCTGGCTGCGTTTCATCCGCGCAACAATATCTGTTGCCGTGTAGCCTTCAGGGTGACCAACATGTAGCCCCTTACCCGAAGGAAATGGAAACATGTCTAACACGTAATAAGTTTTCTTCTTGGGGTCGCTACCCGTCTTGAAAGTTTGATTCTTAGCCCAATATTTCTGCCATTTTTGTTCAACAACTTTGTGATTGTACATCCCTTTAACCTCATAAAAAAAGTCCTATGAAACTCTTCATAGGACGAATAATCGCGGTACCACCTAAGTTTCACGCTTCTCAGCGCGACCCTCCAACGCCCCTTAACGCGGTTAGCAAACGATTAGCTTACATCAGGCTCAGTTCACAACTTATTTTTTAAGTCTTGCACCGACCGACTCTTCTCTAAAAAAATAATATTGTTACTAGTTCCTGAACTTTCTTTTTTGCTCGATAATGATTATAATTTACCACAAATACTAAAAAAATCAAAGGGAGAAGTTATTTGGATACTACATACTACCATTACAAAAGAGATACGATTGTTCCAGCAACAATCTTCACCTTGCTATACGCAACCTGGGCAATATTGGTTTCCTCAGGTAGCCAGCTGATACGCAACTTCGACAAGACTGTCATTAATGCTATTTGCAACCATAATGCAGCCAGCGTTAAATTTACCACTGCCTTCACCAATCTAGGCAATACCTCTGTTATCGTGGTTGAAACAATTATTATTTGCGTCGTCTTGGCCTTTTGCCGGAAATATGCTTTTGCCTTCTTTACGGCTGGGACAATGATAACTGCTAATGGCTACAATTGGCTCATCAAGCATGCAGTTGAACGTCAACGTCCTCTGACCCACCACTTAGTTGATGCTCACGGATACAGTTTTCCGTCGGGGCATTCTGTTGGCAGTGCCGCATTGTTTGGCGTGCTCATTGTTTTAACAATTTTATTAGTCAGGAATTGGACCGTTAGGTCACTTCTTTGCTTTATCTGGGCACTTTTTCCCTTACTGATTGGTTATACGCGGATTTTTAGCCATGTTCACTACCCCTCTGATGTAGTTGGCGGTTTCCTGGGTGGGATCGCCTTTGTCTTGATTGGATATACCTTTTTATTCCACTACTATTTAGAGGAATAAGTTAACCAATAAAAAGTACTCGCTTGGCTTTTTATCCTGTTGATAGTGCTTGTCGTCTTTTTTCTACGACTTGCTATTAACAGGATTTTTTGTGCGAAAAATCCTCTTCTTAGCCTGCCTAAAATTAGTCAATCAGGTCTAATAAATCACGTTTTAAATGCTTCTTCAAAATTGTCCGCAACTGGGTTAATCGTTGCTGATAATCTGGACTGAAATTTTGGGGACTTTGATCATTAACAAAACGACCAGCGTTGGTTGCCCCCCAGAACTGGGCGGTGTCGTCGTCAAAGACCTTAAAGGCCTTCATGTACTGATCCCATAATTGATCATTTCGACCAATGCCATCTCCAATATAACCCTGACCGCCACCCAAGTAACCACAATTCATAATGGTATATAGGTATTTGCCAGTCAGCAATCCAACAGGTCCTTGTGCTCCTTTTTGATAGGCAAAGCCAGAAGCGAACACTTTTTCAATGTAACCCTTCACAATGCTAACAGGAGCATCGTGCCAGTTAGGATAAGCAAAAAGTAAAACATCTGCTTGACGCACTAAAGCTTGCTCTTGAGCTAGATATGCCGGTGTTTGACCCAAGCCATCTTTGACGTAATAAAATTCATCTGGACGTAAAACTGGGTCAAAATTGAGGTCATAAAGATCACGTAACTCAATCGACCATCCTTCCTCTTCCAAGTATCGCATTGCAGTATTAATTAAGTCGTAAGTCAAGCTGTACTTGCGCGGTTCACCTACGACTACCAGCGCCTTAGTCTTGTTTTCGCCCTTTTTAAAGCCACTTGGCTGGTATGGGTTTTGCAATTCCGGCGGTACAATTGTGCCCGAAGTTTTTATTTCACCAGCTAAAATTTTTTGAATTACTTCCATTGTTTTCTCCTTCAAATTTTTACTTTTAGGCCAGCACAAAAATTATTGTTTTTATTACTTAAAACGGCCTGCAATTTCTCCTAGTCGGTTAATTACCGGCTAGGCTGTATTCTCAATGTTGCACAATAGGGCTCTAATACAGTTCGGGCCTAGTGGAATTTTTATGCTTGCTTTTTTTCTTTATAAATATTGTTGAAAATCAAGGCCAGGATAATTGCTACCAGTGAGACTACAAATACCCCTCTCAAGGCACTGAATAATACCTGACGCAGCTGCGGCACTAAGTTAGTAGCCAGCTCTTGGGCCTTCGCTGACGAGACAATCTTGTTCATCATGCCTTGGTTGAGCTGCGGATGCTTGGCCAGTTGACCGGCAACCACAGTGTTAAAGGTAATACCATAGATTGACATCATCATGGTTTGCCCCATGAACCGCATCAAGGTATTAAATGAAGTTGCCACACCAACATTACTTGGTTCTACCAGGACTTGGGACTGCACTTGGGAAGCGGGGATGATGACCCCAAAGGAAATCCCGTTGACTGCAGAAATAAGATAGTAGACCCAGATTGGTGTACTTATTGGGAGGAATAAGATCACACAATCAATCGCCAAAATTACCATCAACGTGCCACAGAAGCTCTTGCGTACACCCCAGCGTTTTAGCATTCTACCAACCAAGAAGGAACCGGCAACCCACATAAGCGAACACGGCGTGACTGCAAAACCGGCCACCGTAGCATTGGCACCCTTGATACCTTGCATCCAGGTTGGCAGGTAAAATTCAAAACCGGCCACCACCCCACCAATTAGCAAGGTGGTCATGTTCATCGCCAAAAACTGCCGGCCTTTAAGCATCGTCAGTGGCATTATTGGATCCTCTGCTTTCCGTTCTTCCCGGTAGAAGAGTAATGCACTTACAACCGCTACTGCTGCTAATCCAAGCAAATAGAGCGGGCTGAGTGTGCCCAGTTGCTGCAGAGCAAACATCAACGTCAAGAGTAAAACCATCAACCAGAATGTCCCTTTTACATCTAACTTAGCTTTCTTCTTAGCCCTTGACTCGTTCATGAAAACTAGCACCAAAACTAGGGCAATTATGCCGATCGGCACGTTGATGTAAAACACCCAATGCCAGGACAGGCGCTGAATAATAAAACCACCAAGTAGTGGAGCAATGATTGAAGCCACTAACCAAAATCCAGAATTAAGACCTAACATCTTGGCCCGTTTTTCTGGATCATACATATCAGCAATAATAGTCATTGCAACTGGTTGAACCGCACCTGACCCTAGTCCCTGAATTACTCGGAACAAAATCAGCTGAACCATGTTATGCGCCTGACCACAAAGTGCCGATCCCAGCACGAATAGAGCAATCCCAAATAGAAAAATCGGTTTACGCCCTATGCTGTCTGCCAGCTTCCCAAACAAGGGGGTTGTAACAGTCGTCATAAAGACAAAAATCGAGATTACCCAATTCATAATTTTCAAACCATCAAGGCTAGAAACAATTGTCGGCATTGCCGTCGACACAATTGTACCTTCGATGGCAGTCATAAAAGTCGTCATAAAGACCGCCAACGTAATTATTAATACATTTGTTTTTTTCAAAATTCATCCTCCTTCATTTTCTTCTTCTCTTTCACAAGAATTCTGCAATCTTTTTGAGCAAATGTGTTACTTTTAGGGTAAAATGTCACCGCACTAGCTCTTAAAATATCCACACGCGGGTAAATCGTCTGCCTAATGATAGCCTTTTACCGCAGACGTGTAACACTACTAACTAACACTTACGACGTATTTTATTTTCTAATGGTTCTAATCACCCCTTATCCTATTTTAAAGGCCTTAAAATTTGATCACGTTAATATATCATATAGCTATAATATTATTAACACCTTTTATTATTATTGTTATCTTAATCACAAATTATTAGCTAGTAAGTTAAGTGGGACTAAGTATCTATTAGTTGCACTTTAATTACCTTAGAATGAATATTGTGGGAAATGAAAGCTTACATCCTTTTTCAAAAAGAAAGGGCTTTCTTTTTGATCAGGGGACTAGTGCATAATTTTTAATTATTGCGGGGTGAGTTTTAGTATTTTTCCCTACTGACTTTTACCAGCCTAAGGTTAACCCTTTTTATTAGTACTTATCGGCTTATTTGATAGTTATTAATGTTCATTTTTGGATCACTTTGGCTACTCTTCAGCTCACAATTGAGCGCAAGCAAAAAGGAATCGAAAATTCGATTCCTTTTTAATTTTTATACTTGCTGGTTTTTTTGATAAGTACTATTGAAAATAAATGAGAGTAGAATTGCCACTAATGAAACTACATAGACACCCTTTAAGGCACTGAATAACACTTGGCGCAGCTGCGGAATTAGATTTGTGGCTAATTCCTGGGCCTTTGCTGATGAAACAATCTTGTTCATCATCCCCTGTGTTAGTTTCGGATGCTGCGCCAACTGACCGGCAACTACTGTATTGAAGGTAATGCCATAAATTGAAACCATCATTGTTTGGCCCAAGTACCGCATCAAGGTGTTGAAGGAGGTGGCAACTCCAATATTGCTTGGTTCAACCAGAACCTGCGAGCGAACCTGTGAAGCAGTTAAAATGGACCCAAAGGCAATACCATTAATTGTCGCAATCAGGCAAAAGACCCAAAATGGGGTATTCATCGGAACAAGCAAGAGGAGCCCATCCGCAATGAGGAGCAGCGTAAGCATCCCATAGAAAGTTTTACGCACACCCCAGCGTCCGAGCATTCCCCCAATTAGGAAGGAACCAACTACCCACATTACAGAACTGGGCGTGACTGCAAAGCCGGCTACCGTAGCACTTGTACCCTTGATGCCCTGCATCCAGGTCGGAATATAAAATTCGAACCCGATTACCACACCTGCAACCAACAGGGTAATCATGTTCACTGCTAGGAACTCCTTACCTTTGAGCATCGACAACGGCATTATCGGGTCGTCTGCCCGCTTTTCTTCGCGGTAGAAGAGAATTGCACTGATTACGACTACTGCCGCTAAAATGAGCAAAATCTGCGGTCTCAGCGTACCCAATTCCTGCAAGGTGAACATCAACGTTAAGAGCAGGACAATTAGCCAAAAGGTACCTTTAAGATCTAGTTTAGATTTGGACTTAGTCTTGGATTCGTTTAAAAAGACAATAACCAAGACCAATGCTACCAGGCCAATCGGTACATTAATGTAAAAGACCCAGTGCCAGGAGAGCTGTTGGACTATAAATCCACCAAGTAATGGTGCAATTACGGAGGCCACACCCCAAAAGCCAGAATTCAATCCCAACATCTTGGTTCGCTTCTCTAAGGCATACATATCAGCAATGATCGTCATCGCCACTGGTTGAACCGCCCCTGATCCTAGGCCTTGAATAACCCGAAACAGAATTAATTCGACCATATTGTTGGCCTGCCCGCAAAGGGCGGAGCCAATAATGAACAGGACAATACCGAACAGGAAGACGGGCTTACGACCAATACTGTCAGCTAATTTTCCGTATAAAGGAGTTGAAACAGCCGTCATAAACAGGAAAATCGAAACAACCCAGTTCATGATTTCCAAACCATTGAGGTCAGAAACAATCGTCGGCATCGCCGTCGACACGATTGTCCCCTCTATGGCAGTCATAAATGTGGTCATAAAAATTGCAATTGTAACCACTGCTACGTTTGTTTTTTTCAAATTCTCAGCTCCTTCACCATCGTTATTCTACTTAATAAAATCCAAAAGTGCTTGTACTTTATCGGTTTGCTCCCACGGCAAATCAATATCAGTGCGGCCAAAGTGACCGTAAGCTGCAGTCTGTTCATAGATTGGTCGGCGCAAGTTAAGCATCTTGATAATGCCAGCTGGACGCAGATCAAAGACGTGACGAACAGCCCGCGTGAGCAACTCATCGCTAACTTTACCCGTACCTGCGGTATCAATCATGATTGATACTGGAGTAGCAACCCCGATGGCATAAGCTAGTTGAACTTCGCAGCGGTAGGCTAACCCAGCTGCCACAATGTTTTTAGCCACATAGCGGGCAGCATAGCTGGCACTGCGGTCAACCTTAGTCGGATCCTTACCCGAAAAAGCCCCACCGCCATGGCGGGCATACCCACCATACGTATCAACAATAATCTTGCGACCAGTTAAACCTGAGTCCCCTTTAGGTCCGCCGATCACGAAGCGGCCAGACGGGTTAATCAGATACTTAGTCTTTTCATCAAGATATTCAGCGGGGATAACCTTTTTGATTGCTAGGTCAATCATCGCCTGCCGAATTTCTTCATTAGTTACATCCGCGGTTGTTTGAGTCGAAATCAAAACGGTATCAACTCGTTTGGGTCTTTGCTCATCACCGTATTCAACCGTTACTTGGGCTTTAGCATCTGGACGTAGCCACAGTAGCGTACCATCCTTACGTAATTTAGCCACTTGCCGCATTAGGCGGTGTGCGAGTGAAATTGGCAATGGCATTAATTCTGGTGTCTCCTCAACAGCGAAGCCAAACATCAGCCCCTGGTCACCCGCACCGATTTGGTCCAGTTGATCTGAATCTGATTGGTGCTCACGGACTTCAAGCGAGTTGTCAACGCCGCCAGCAATATCTGGCGACTGTTCGTCGATATCGACCAAGACAGCACAGTTATTACCATCAAAGCCAAGTTCTGGCTTATCATAGCCAATCCGTAGAACCGTCTTGCGCACAACCCCTTGAATGTCGACGTATGCACTAGTCGAAATTTCACCAAACACATACACGATCCCCGTGGTAACAATTGTCTCACAAGCCACGTGAGCATCAGGATCTTGAGCCAAAATTGCATCTAAGATTGCATCCGAAATTTGGTCTGCAACCTTATCTGGATGGCCTTCTGAAACAGATTCTGAAGTAAATAAACGTTTTTCCATAATAGTCCCCCTTGATAGACATCGCTATTCGGTTACAAGGCATCTCCACTAATGGATCCTCTCAGGACTTGAACCGATAAATTATTCGTTCTTTTGTAAAAAAAAGACTACCTATCTTGGTAGTCCTTAGAACGATGGAGGATATAGGGCTCGAACCTATGACCTCCTGCTTGTAAGGCAGATGCTCTCCCAGCTGAGCTAATCCTCCAAAGTGACCCGTACGGGATTTGAACCCATGTTACCGCCGTGAAAGGGCGATGTCTTAACCGCTTGACCAACGGGCCAGATCATGCTCTGAACCAAAGCACATTCAATAGTATACCCGATGAATGTCAAAATGCAAGAATTAATCACTGAAAAGGACAATTTATTTTTGATCAAAGCATACTACCAAAACTTTTCCCACAAAAAAAGAATGAAGTTACCTCCATTCTCTTCTAGGTTATGGAGGATATAGGGCTCGAACCTATGACCTCCTGCTTGTAAGGCAGATGCTCTCCCAGCTGAGCTAATCCTCCATCTCATTGTCGTCTCTTGACCACTCTTAAAACTTTACCATAGGATTTTCTACTTGTCTAGCTTTTTTGCAAAAAAGTTACAGGGAACCGCGGTTTGCGACTACCTAAACTTTGGTCTCGTCCCTGACAATATCCAAAATGCTATTCACAAAAATTCACTTTTAAAAAAATAAAAAACACTATCTTTACTCAGTTAGTGAGAATGTCTCAGCCCGTGGTCATTCTTTCTTAATAGCACTGCCTGCAATTGCCCAGAGATAGAATAACGTTTTATTACAATCCCAGGGCAGCTCATTGAAAGTCAACGTGGTTAATATTATCAAGCTTAAGCACTTCTCCTGAAATAATGATTCCATCCATGTCATAGCCCTGAACAAAACCGACAATATTAGGCTGCAAATTGCCCTCTAAATCCACCTCTTTTAGTTGCACAGTAACAGGCAGGTGGTTAGCATAGGCCTTTAGTAACATTCCACTTATTACTGCTTCAGTCATCGCCTCCTTTTTAGAATAGACGGTGGAGCGCTGGTAATTATCCCTATTCATGGTTGCCGTATGGTCACTGAGAAAAAAGCCCTGCCATTTTTTCATGCCGCGATCTTGGTAGTTTTTAAAAAAATCATCTAATTGCTGATCAAATTCCTTACTCATCTGCATCCTCTTCTTGAATACGAATATCTGTTCCAATTATAGACACAGAAACCTTGATTAGCAATTGAAAGGTACTCAAAAAGTACTCTGTTGAGTACTTTTGTTAATTTTACTTTAAATATTTAGATACGTCTAAGCCTAATTCCGAAGCCTTTTTTAAAATTTTCCCTAAATCTAAACCATAATCTGTGATCGTGATTTCATACATAAAATCATGAATATCATCTACTTCTGTTGCTTTACCAAAATTGAAAAAGGCTCCAACAAGTCCGAGCCATTGCAAGACAGTAAAAAAGTCTTTATCGGAGTATACACAAAAGTAGATAGTATTATCAAGTGATTTTTCTAAATGACTTTCGATTTTTCTTTCTTCTCTGAGAAAATTGAAATAAACAAGCAAATTCTCTTGTTTTTGTGGGTCCATATTTTGATCCATCATTCACTCTCGGTTTCACACAATTGCTACAGTTTCGGTAAGACAGGGATAGCGCTTACTAGCATGATAATAATATCCAACTTTTGATAACTCATCTTTAATACTTTTGCTGTTTTATTTTGCTGTTTTATTTTAAATATTTCGAAAAATCAAAGCCCTTATCTACGGCTTCTTTTAAAAGCTTCTTCCCGATATCAAATCCATAATCCGTGATAGTAATTTCATAGACAAATTCATGAATATCATCTATCTCTTCTGCTTTACCAACATTGAAATAAGCCCCGATAAGTCCAAGCTATTGTAATACTGTTAAGAAATCTCTCTCAGTATACACGCAAAAAAGATACTATTATCAAGTATTCTCTCACCATGGCTCGTTATTTTAGTTCTATCACTACTTAAATTTAAGTAGATCATCAAATTATCTTGTTTGTTCTTATCCATTTTTTTAAAAAACCGTAAATTTCAAATATGGCGAAATTTGATACAGCTAAACTTAAACTGCTCACAGCTTGCCCATTAAGTACGACATACCCTAAAGCCATGTATACCAACTTCGCCAGTAATCATAGAAAAAACTATTACTGACTTAGTGCTTTCACATTGATTTTTTATATTTCTTTGCCGTGCGAAAGCAAATAAAAAGACTGAATACCTTGATATATCAGCCTTTTATTTTATATAGCGGAGTGTGAGAGATTTGAACTCTCGATACAGGATTAACCCGTATACATGATTTCCAATCATGCTCCTTAAGCCGCTCGGACAACACTCCATATACTCCGGCTGTCAGACTCGAACTGACGACATCTTGATTAACAGTCAAGCGCTCTACCAACTGAGCTAAGCCGGAATATTAAAAAAGCACGGCAGCGTCCTACCCTCGCAGGCAGTCTCCCACCAACTACGCTCGGCGTTAAGAAGCTTAACTGCTGTGTTCGGCATGGTTACAGGTGTTTCCTTCTTGCTCTTGCCACCGTACTTTTCTCTTTTTGAGTTTTTACACTCAAAACTAAATATAATCCTTCGAAATTTACCTTCCGCAATCTTTAGCTTGCACTCACTTTGGTCAAGTCCTCGACTGATTAGTACTAGTCCGCTCCAAACCTCACGGCTCTTCCACTCCTAGCCTATCTACCTCATCGTCTTTGAGGTGTCTTACTACTTTCGTATGGGAAATCTCATCTTGAGGGGGGTTTCGCACTTAGATGCTTTCAGCGCTTATCCCTTCCATACGTAGCTACCCAGCTATGCCCTTGGCAGAACAACTGGTACACCAGCGGTATGTCCATCCCGGTCCTCTCGTACTAAGGACAGCTCCTCTCAAATTTCCAACGCCCACGACGGATAGGGACCGAACTGTCTCACGACGTTCTGAACCCAGCTCGCGTGCCGCTTTAATGGGCGAACAGCCCAACCCTTGGGACCTACTTCAGCCCCAGGATGCGACGAGCCGACATCGAGGTGCCAAACCTCCCCGTCGATGTGAACTCTTGGGGGAGATAAGC
>NZ_AP026803.1:1410000-1635875 GCF_033096005.1 Lactobacillus xylocopicola
GTCCTGCATGCATGCCAAGCCCATTTTGCCAGACCTTTTTATAAGTAGCGGTATAAACCGCCACATAAGCATGCTGGTATTTACGATCCATCTTCTTAAGCATCTTTTCGTTATATGGAATCCGGGCCGCGCTGATGTTAAGTGGGCTCTTACCATAGGCCACTGTCGCAAAGTCACTAGTCACCTTGGCCTGTTTGCCTGGACGATAATAAGTATAAGTCTGCGTACTAATCTTCTTTTTCTTGGAGTCAACCGTCACATAAGTTGAGTTACCAGTGCCCGGATTCACCACCAAGGGTTCGTAAGTGATCTTGGCTGAAATCTTACTTGTGTCTGTCAGATCGGGATTATCCAGCATAGTCTGACTAAACAACCAGACGGCACCGACCAGCAAAACCGCCACTTCCAAAATATCCACGGCAAAGTTGGGCCAGCTGAATTGCCGGTGCTTTTTGATAATCATCGCAATCCGGCGTCTGCGAATATTCTGAACCACAAAGACAAAATAAAGTATGATGATGACCCATAATAATATACCGAGTAGGTTCCAGTTGAACATAACAATCCTCCCGTAATGTTTCTAGGCTAATAGTTGACTCCGCTTATTTGGAGGACTTAGTGGCTTTAGCCGAGACTTTACCAGCTTTCGTAGCCGGTTTCTTAGTTGCTGCCGGCTTAGCTTTACTTGTTCTGGTAGCTGTTTTTTTGGTCTTAGTGGTGGATTTTTTGGTGACTGTCTTTTTAGCCGCTGGTTCGGGCTTCTGGTACTCACGTACTTCCTTTAGCTTGGCCATTATAGCGGTGGTTAAGTTGGCAATAACCTTGTCTTCATCCGCCGCAAGCTCTTCTTCGGTCGCTAGTTGGTCGATCCTGAAGCCTGAAGCATTGAGATAGTCCGACTGCGTCTCAAAGTAAAGCAGCACCGGATAATCTTTGCCTGCTTCAAAAAAGTTGGCCACCTTCTTGTAGTTGCTATAGGGCAGATTAATAATATTATTTTCCAGCGCGAACACAATCGGTCTTTGCCCAGTCACTTCAAGCGCAATATGACTTAAGGAGTTATGCTTGATGGCAGTAGCAGCTTCTCGCACCATTTTGCTAGCTTGTTCCTTAACCCTGGCCTTAGATTTATTGAGATCCGCATATTTAATGGTGGCTAAATCTTGTAAGTAGTCTTGTTGTTCAATCTTTTGAGTTAAATCATCCAAATTAATCTTCAAAGTAAAAGTCCTTCAAAATTCAAATTAGTTTTTTTGTTCTTCATTTACGATACTCAAATTTCCCCCTAAAAACAATTTATTTTTATTTCTTTTAAAATCTTTTTAAGAACATGTGCTTTAAAAAACATCGATTCTAGCAAATTGAATCGGCTTAGCCCTCTTAAGATCCAAGCTATACTAGGCTATCCCGCTGATTAAAAAATAACACTTTTGATATTTCATTTCATAATGCATAACACTTTAAGCTAACTCAGAAAAATTTGCTTTTAAGCTCTTTACAAGCGTTTTCACAAAGTGTAAATTGAGTATGTAACTAAAAATTTTTAAGTAAATTTTTTAACTGAAAGGTAGACAGATATGTCAGATAAAGTTTACACAGATTATTTCTATAATTCAGAAGATTTTGATAAAAATCACGGTATGGGCTACCAAGACCTTCATATGCCTGAAGGCGTTGAAGCGCAACCGCTGATTGTGCCACCCGTTTTAGAACCTGATAAGCAGGAAGGCAATGACGTTTGGTTTACGATTGAATCCCAAGAAGGTGAATTCCAATTCTTGCCAGGCAAGAAGACCCACACTTGGGGCTATAACTTCCCTGTTCTGGGTAAGACGATGGTCTTGAAGACTGGTCAACACGTTCACGTAACCTTGAAGAACAGCTTGCCAGAATTAACCACTTACCACTGGCATGGTATGGAAGTTCCTGGACCTGGCGCTGATGGTGCTTGCCACTCACCTGTTTATCCTGGTGAAGAGAAGCATATCGACTTTACGGTCGATCAACCGGCTGCCTTGACTTGGCTACACGCTCACCCATGTCCATCAACTGCCGAACACGTTTGGATGGGACTGGCCATGGGAGTTGTTATCACTGATGACAACGAGGCTAAGTTACCTATTCCAAAGACCTACGGCAAAGACGAATTTCCGATTATTTTACAGGATCGGATCTTCCACGAAGATAACCAGTTCAACTACAAGGCAGACTACAACCCAATGGGGATCTTTGGTGAAGTACCAGTGATTAACGCTGTAGTTAAGCCTTACGTTGATGTCACTACACAAAAAGTACGTCTGCTCTTCTTGGGTGGCTCTAACCGTCGTGAGTGGAGACTGCACTTCACAGATGACTTGGTAATGACCCAAATCGCTGGTGACGATTCCTTCTTGGAGCATCCAGTTAAGGCAACTAAGTTGCTGATTGCTCCAGGTGAGCGTCAACAAGTTGTTGTCGACTTTGGCAACTATCAGGAAGGCGACGTCGTTAATCTTTACACCGACGACTTTAAGCTGGTTGAATTCCGGATTCACAAGTATGAAAAAGATGACAGTGTCATTCCTGATACCTTGTTTACACCACATGATCCAGAAGTTAATCCCGAAGCCGAAGTGCGCAAGGTTACGATGGACAACCACAACATGATCAACAATAGACTCTTTGCAATGGACCGTATTGACATGAAGCAAACGTTGATGAGTACCGAATATTGGGATGTTACTAACACCAACGACAAGGCCAACGGAATGCTTCACCCATTCCACATTCACGGCGCTCACTTCCTCGTTGTTTCCCGTGACGGTAAAGAACCTTACCCTAACGAAAGAAACGTCTACAAGGATACAGTTGACGTTGCCCCACAAGAAACGGTTCGTTTGAAGGTTTACTTCCAAAACGCTGGTATCTTCATGTATCACTGCCACATCATCGAACACGAAGATGCCGGTATGATGGCACAAATCCAAATCGTTGATCCAAAAGAGCCAGACAAGAAGTATGACTTGATGGACATGGAGACTCTGACTAAGGCCTTTGCCGAAGAAAGAGGTATTCCAATGGACGAGGTTTGGTGCCCAGGAATGGATACTGAAGGTATGGAAACCAAGGGAGTTGACCATACTATGGATTCACTCTCCGGAGCCAGCCACCACTAATTTATTATTTACTAACTAAATAATAAAAATTCATAAAACCACTCAATAATTTGAGTGGTTTTTTGCTTTTCGCAAGCTTCCTATGATTAAATAACTGTATCATGAGTAAAAAGAATTCTGCCAATAAACCATTAAGACGACTTTTATTGGGACTATTAGTCATCGGCCTGATCGTAACTGCGATGAATTTCAATGATCTGAAGGATCGCTTCGCTTGGCTAACTATGAAGCCAACCCAACAGTTAAACGTTCCCATCGAAAATCAGTACCCAGAACTACCTAACGGCTGTGAAGTGACCTCCCTCTCGATGTTACTGCGCTATTATGACATCAAAGTATCCAAGTTGGACTTATCCCAGAACATTAAACATGTTGCCTCTTATACCAACAATGGTCACTATCGGGGTAACCCCCACGCCGGCTTTGTCGGCTACATGAGTCAGGCTAATGCGGGTTGGTGTGTTTACAACGAACCCTTAGAAGCGGTTGCGAGCACCTACACTAACCGTATTTGTAACTTTACTGGTCATGATTTCATTCAGGTGTTAAAGCTGGTATCTGATGGGCACCCTGTTTTAATCATTACAACCACCAACTTCAACCGCGTTAAGAACATGCAAACGTGGAACACGGCCCAAGGAAGGGTCCGTGTTACCCCTTCTTCTCATGCCTGCGTAATTACCGGTTATCGCAAAAAGACTGGCACCATCTTGGTCAACGACCCCTATGGCCATAAAAACAAACAAGTACCCTGGCAGAATCTGGAACGAAGTTACAAGCAGCAGGGCAAGCAAGCACTATATATCAAAAAGAGCAAGTTCAGTTAAGAACTTGCTCTTTTCAAATCGAGGCCTGCAAAAACAGGTGACTACTTCTGTTCACATCAGGTTGGTCAAGCGCCAACACTTCCCGTGTCTGCCAGCTAAGGCGGGCGTCCTCATCCAAATACGCATCTCGCGTTTTTGTCGACTCGCAGTATCTATTGTACCTTTTTTAACCCTGCTTGTAAAATTTCTTTATCCTAAAAAAGATTTCGACGAACATGTTGGACAAAAGCATTCCCAAGGCAATTGACCCCGTGACAATAATCACCCGCAAAACTGCATCGTTGGCCCCCGTAATGTTACCGGCGGTCAACTCGCGAACAGCCTGGTAGGCTGGTACACCAGGAACAAGCGGTACAATCGCAGGAATATAAAAAACGGTCGCCGGACATTTTTGCTTACGAGCAAAGACTATGCCGAGAACCCCAATTGCAAAGGAACCAAGCAAGTTGGACAAAAGCCGCCCCATTGCCGCCTGCATGGCTAACCAGTAAATCATCCAGCTGATTACGCCGCTAAGTCCAGCCAGGTTGAGTACCCGGCGGGGAACGTTAATAGTCAAAGCAAAACCCACAGAAGCGAGGTAGGCAAAAATAACGTTAATCATAAATTCTAACCAAAAAGGCATCATTACGCTCCCAAAAACTTCAAAATAATTCCGACTCCGCCGCCAAGCGCAAATGCCGTTAGCAGGGCCTCACACATTCGTCCCATCCCAGAAAGCAGATCGCCCTTAAACAAATCACGTAGCGCATTAGTTAGGGCCAACCCTGGCACGAGTGGCATTAGTGCACCAGTTAAAATATTATCAATCACCAGTTGGGGGTAGAGGTGAACAATGCCAACTGCGACGATAGTCATGATGAGCGCTGCTACCAATTCAGACAAAAATTTAATATTAGTGTAGCGCTTGAAGTAGTAAAAAGAAACGAACCCAATGGCACCAACAATCGCCGCGCCGGGAAAGTCCAACCAATCATAATTATCGATGAACATTACCATCAGCGTTGCACTTAATACGGCTGCACCAATTGTTTGCAGCCAAAGCGGAAAAGTCGGAAAATCACCCTTAGCGATTTTTTTCACCTGCTGTTTGAACTGCCTTAACGTAATCTCCTTAGCCGCAAAGGCACGGGACAGGGAATTGATGCGGTCAACTAGCTCTAAGTTGATATTACGCTCTTGCACCTGAATACTCTGGCAATAATTGCCTTGATCCAAACTCATGAAGATCCCAGTAGGCACAATAAAGACCCTTGGATCAGGTTCCCCGGCACTTTTGGCAATGCGTAGCATCGTATCTTCGACCCGGTACATCTCACTGCCGCCTTCAATCATCAATTCACCGGCAGTCAAACAGGTATCCAATAAATTTTGGTAAAAATACTTGTCTTGCTTAATCCCCATCCTACTCTCACACCTTGTTCATCGTTTCAATATCAATCGTTTTGTCAATCCAGTCACCCTGGAAGAAGTCACGCTCGTGGCTGACAATAATTACACCACCTGGAAAGTTAACAATTGCTTGTCTTAGGGAGTCTTTAGCATCGCGGTCCAAGTGGTTGGTCGGCTCATCCAAAAGTAAGAGATTAGCCGGTTCAAACTGCATTTTGGCCAGTTTAACCTTTTCCTGTTCGCCCCCTGATAACTTTTTGAGTGGACTCATCGCCTGTTGACCCGTCACTCCAAGCCGGGCTAAGGCTCCGCGCAACTCTCTGGGCTTTTCCCGCTCAAACTTTTCTTGCAAATACTGCAGCGGTGTCATATTTTTGTTGGGCCAACTTAAGTCCTGCTTAAAGTAGGCAACCTTAGCAGTAGTTGACAGCTCAAACGTACCAAAAATCGGCTCTAGCTGGCCTAGCAAGGTCTTGAGTAAGGTCGTCTTACCGATCCCATTAAAACCCGTAATTGCCACCTTTTCACTACCGCCAACTGAAAAATTGAAGGCTTCCTTAACTAAGGCCTGATCATAACCGATGACCAGGTCCTGGGTCTGCAACAGTAAGTTGCTCGCGGTCTCCACATAAGGGAATTCAAAGCGCGGCCGCCGATTGCCCTTAGGCGGACTGAGCACTTCCAGCTTGGACAGTTGCCGTTCACGCGACTTGGCACTCTTTGACCGAGTACCAGCCTTGTTCTTCCGAATATACGCTTCAGTCTTGGCAATCTTCCGCTGCTGGTTGCTAAAGGCCTTCTGGTAGGTTTCACGATTAGCAGACTTCTGCCGCATGGCCTGTTTGAGTGACCCAGTGTAGCGCGTAATTGTTCCGAGGTCGACATCAATCACGCAGTTAGTAATCCTGCCCAAAAAGTCATAGTCGTGGCTGACCACAATAAAGGCACCGGTAAAATCGTTCAGATAGTCGACTAACCACTCAATATGACCGACATCCAAATAGTTAGTTGGTTCATCTAGGAGCAAAACCTCTGGACTCTGGAGTAGCAGTTTGGCCAGAATAATCTTGGAACGTTGCCCACCTGATAGCTCGGCAACGTCGTGATCATAGCCCAATTCGGCCAAACCCAAGCCTGAAGCCACGCGTTCAATTTCGGTGTCAATGCCATAAAAATTATTCTCTTCCAAGTAAGTCTGTAACTTGCCCGCCTGCTCGAGCAAGTCACTGTCTCCCTGGTCAGCGTACTGCGCATAAAGTTCGCCTAATTCTTGTTCTTTCTGGTAGAGTGGTTCAAAGGCTGTCCGCAAAAAAGCCCGAATGGACACTCCCGGCATGAGTTTGGCATACTGGTCAAGGTAACCAACAGTTACATGGTTCTGCCACTTAACCTGACCTTCATCGGCCAGCATCTCACCCGTCAAGATTTTAATTAAAGTTGATTTGCCGACCCCATTTTGCCCGGTGACCCCCATGTGGTCTTCCTTGTTGAGGACAAAACTGGCATCTTCATAGAGCGTCTTGTCCACAAAGCTCTGGCCCAAATTTTTAACCGTCAATAAACTCATTATCTATCCTCTTCAAAAAAACAACTTGCTCTAGTATATAATAAAGTGACGTTTTTGGCTCGTTCTCTAAACAAAAACAATTGTGCAGAGAGACATTTCAAGATATAATTTAGGCATCAGTAAACTTTAAATGTTTAGGAGGCAAAAATGAAGAAAATAAAGAAAATTTTAATCACGCTTGCCGCACTGGTCACAGTGGGAGGCGCTAGTAGCGCTGCGCTCAGCCTACCCCGAGCCGTCCAAGCCCAAACAACTAAGACTGCCACAGTCTTTCCCAAGAAAATGCGTGGTACTTGGTACTCTTATGACACTACCACTAAAAAGGTCAACAAGCTTAAATTCACTAAAAAGACGCAAATATCGTTTGATGAACAGGGTCAAAAGCTAGTTCAGACGCTGCACTCGAAAAAAACGGCTCCGCTCGACCCACAATTTGACCAAGACTATGTCAATTGGATTGTAATTGCGGGCCAGCCTAAGGCCCACGGCCGCAAATGGTTGAGCATCGAGGGCTTTGACCACGGCGCTGGTGCTGGTGTTTTTTATAATGTTGCTCGACTTAAAGGCCATCAGGTGCTATCGACTGCAGTAGGGGCGGGTATCTGGCAAACCAAGCACGCCTATAAAACAGCCAAACTGGCCCAAAAATTTCAACAACGCCACTATCCTCACTTTGAATATTAGTAAAAAAGAAGTTCTAATAGAACTTCTTTTTAATTAAAATCTTTTTGCTTGTGCTCTCGCTCATACTTCTGCAAAGCGTCCAGTACCTTAGGCCAATAGCGCTTGGGCAAGATCAACTGCAACTTGTCATGGTAGATGGGAAAGTCACTGCTCTTCATCCCTGTAATCTGGGCTAGTTCTTCATCAGTCAGGCGAAGTTCGCGGGCAATGCGCTTGATTTCCACTGAAGCATGTCCCCGAAACCAGGAAAGACCGAAGAAGAAAACAGCAAAGAGGCTGGCGGCTAAAACTGCAATGGGAAGAGCCCAATGGAAGGTCCGCAAACAGATGAAAAAGGCGGCGATAAAAGCAATCAGGGCCGAAATCAACCCGTAAATCACCGGAAACAAACGCTGTTTGTTCATTTTGCAAACCTCCTCAAGCTTTCTGACTTATTGCCCGTATGAATTGTCACTTGTGTTCTGATTGTTGTCCGCTTCACTGGAAACAGCTGACCGGTATATTTGGTAGTTAGTGAAGGCGTTGGGATCCTTCCACTTAATGTTGTTATTTTGTTCATTTAACTTATTGAGCCGGGTCTCGTCATTGTCGAGGGTCTTCTGGTCCAGGTCCAGGTTCGTGCGAATATGATCAGAAGCTTTTTGCAAGGCCGCGGTAGAAGCGACCTGAATTGAAGAACCGTTAATCCAGGCATCATGACCCTGAATATAACCACTGGCAATATTGTCCGAGCAGCCCCGGTAGTTCAAGGCCAGAGCCAACATATCATTGAAGGTCAAATTCGTCTTAACATACTTGGTAAAAATTTTGACCAGATTACGGTAATTAGCAATCGAGTCAACTGAAATGGCCTTGTGCACAACCGCTTCAATCACTTGACGCTGCCTCATCTGCCGCCCATAGTCACCGTGCGGATCATCATGGCGCATCCGTACATAGGCAACAGCATGACGTCCATTTAGACGCTGCTTACCCTTGTGAAAGTCGCACCAGTCATAAGTGAAGTCAAAGGGCACCTTAACCGTAACCCCGCCTACGGCATCAACCAGACTCTTGAGTGCCTTCATGTTAACTTCAACATAGTAGTAAATGGGCACGCCCAGTAATGCTGAGACGGTTTTCATTGAAGCCTTGCTACCACCGACCCCATAGGCAGAATTAACCCGAAACATGTTGTACCTGTCGCCCGGATCGCCTAAAATATTAGCTAAGGTATCCCGCGGAATGGACGTCATTGTTGCTTTGTTCTTGCCCGGGTTAGCTGTAGCCAAGATTAAAGTATCCGAGTTCCCCCGGTCGTGGCGACCCTCGATTCCCTGGTCAACTCCAAGGATTAGCATTGAAATTGGTTGCTTGTTGGCAATCCGGACTGAGGTAGCCGAATTACCGTTCTCACCGTCGATTGCACTATGCAAGGCAAAGTACAAGTGGGCGGCCCAGGCAAGACCAAAGCACACACACATCACGGCTACAATCCCGCAAATTCGACTAATGGGGTTGCCCGTCAGTGCTGCGGCGGGAGCGGCCCAGGCATGATTACGATGAAGATTGAGAGAACGACGTGCTTGACGGTAGTCTTCTCTGCGTTTTGAATTAGAATTCATTCCACAGTTAATTCCTTCCATTTTGTCCTTGTATATTTGTATCACTTTTAAGTCCGAATTAAAATATCAGCTAAGAGAATTAATAATATCTTATCAAAAATAGCTTTAAAATGAAGCTCACCAGTTTAAACAAAGAGAGGAATTGCATAGACTTGCAATTCCTCTCTTTTGCTAACTTAGCGCTGTTACCCGCGCTGTATTATAGTATTCGATTATTTTGGCAATTTCTTCACAGCTAGCACCACAATCTTCATTCAGCCATGTGGAAATTACGTTAGCCAGGCCTGTCCTGAAAAATATTTCACTGTATCTAGCACTGGCCTCTTCATCAGGAATAGCTTCACGCGCAATCTGATTCTGAAGCTTAAACTTGAAAAAAATTTTGTAGGGTGCCGGATTTTGTTTGATTTGCTGCAGCAAGACCAAGTATGGTTGATTTTGCGAATCTGTCTGCTTTTGAATAAATTCATCAATCAAGTATTCCTTTAAGTTAGCCGCCAAATCATATACATCAGAATAATTATCATAAAAGGACGAGCGGTTTATCCCGGCTTCCCTGCAGATATCGATTACTTTCAATGACTCTACATCATGATCGTGCAGCAATTTTAGGACTGCCAACTGAATTTTTATTCTTGATTCTTTCCGATTTTTGTTTTTCATTCATTTTGCCTTTTCTAAAGAAAACTAGCGCAATTATTAATTGAATTAATGCTACAAACGTGATAGCCAAAAAGGCAGCTTGCATCCCAGGATAATTTGCACTAGTATGCTGTGCAGCCATATGCGATACCATAGACATAATCTCAGTAAAAATCACTGCTCCAACTGCGCCGCTCACCGTTCGCAGCGATGTTAATAAGGCTGTACCGTGGGCTACATCATCCGGGTCTAGCTTCTGCATTCCCCACGTAACTACTGTCATCATAATACAACCAACTGCAATTAGTCGCAAAATATAAAGAATAATTAACAGCCAGAGCATTTGGGGCGAATTGATAAAGGAAACTCCTAAGCAGCTAATAAACATTAGCAAACTGCCCCCAGTAACAAGTTTGCTAATTCCATACTGATCAAAAAGTTTACCAGCTAGCGGACTAACCAAAGTCATGGCAACCGAGCCTGGCAACATTGCTAGACCTGAAACAACCGCTGATTTTTTCATAACAGTTTGAATTAAAATGGGGTAGAGGGTTGACCCACCCATCATTACCGCATACATAGTAATACTAATAATCGTTGCTAACGCTGTATTGCGATTTTTCAAAACTCGAATATTTAAAAAAGGCTCTGGTAGTCTTAGTTGTCGTCTAATGAAGAAGAAATTGCATAGCACTCCTAATAAAAGTGGAACCACAATAAGCAGCAAGTTCTTACTTGTCAGGTTTCCTAAACTGAGTAAAATACCACTCATTCCTGAACTACACCAAATAAAAGACCAATAATCAAATTTTATTTTCACGTCATCTTTTTCAGACTTAACAGTGATTAGTGCCAGCATAATAATTGCCAGCGCAATTACCACTGTAAACAAAAAAATACTCCGCCACCCCCAATGGTCAACCAGTAAGCCCGTTAGTGTGGGTGAAATCACTGGGGCTGCTCCAGCTGCCAAACCAAAAATCCCCATGACTCTTCCCTGTCGCTCCTGCGGGTAACGTGTCAACACAACCACTTGGGTTAAAGACAAAATAGTGCCGCTGCCCAATGCCTGTAAAACTCTACCAACCAGTAATACAGCAAAACTTTGCGTAAGCGCGTCAATAAGTGCTCCCACCGTAAACAATAGCATCGTTGTCAAAAAAATTTTTCTAATCGAGTAACGCTTAATAATATAAGCTGTTGCCGGAATCATTATCCCCATCGTCAAACTGAACGCACTGGTTAGCCACTGCGCCTTGGTCGCAGTTAAGTTCATTGCTGTCATTATCTTAGGCAATGCCGTTGTTAACGACGTTTGCAGCAGCGAGGTCAAAACCGCACCGCCTAAGAGTGTCCCAAATAGCCAATTCATTTTTTTAGTCACAATAGTTTACCCCTATTTCTTAAATTAATATAAAAAATAGTATGACCTCTTAAATTTTGCCAAACAACCAGCAATATAACCCAAACTGTTGGGTAACTTATTAATAAAATGAATTAGTCAAAGTAAGTGCAGTAAAATGGCGTATAATCATTAAGTAATAATAGTTGCAAAGAAGGAATTAAACTAATGAGCATACCTAAAAGAAGCGAAGTTCCAGATGAACTTAAATGGGACCTTACCCGGGTCTTCAAAGCCGACCAGGACTGGGAGGATGAATATCACCGCCTTAAGCAGGCCATACAGCAGTTGACTGACTTGAAGGCTGACTTCACCGCCTCAGGACGTAACTTATATGAGGGCTTAAGTCAGATTCTAGCCGTCAGTCGGCAACTAGAGCAGGTCTACGTCTATGCCTCCATGTCCAGTGACGTTGACACCAGTAATGCCCACTACTTGGGTTATGTAGCCCGCGCCCAAACGATCGCAAGCCAACTAGAGGCGGCTACCGCCTTCATGAATCCAGCCATCCTAAGCCTCACCCCAGCAGAACTGGCACAATTCAAACAGGACGAACCACGCCTGGAAAATTATGACCACTTACTAGAGCAAATCATGCGCCAGCGCCCGCACACGTTATCAGCTCAGGAAGAAAAACTGATCGCTGATGCAGGCGAAGCCATGTCGTCAGCCGAGAATACTTATAACGTACTAACCAACTCGGATATGGAATACGGTTACGTGCAAAATGACGACGGCGAGATGGTGCAGCTATCTGATGGGCTCTACTCCCTACTGGTTCAATCGCAACAACGGCAAGTGCGCCAAGATGCTTTTGATTCAATGTATGCTACTTATGACCAATTCAAAAACTCCCTGGCTTCAACCCTGGCTGGAGCCGTTAAGGCCCACAATTACAACGCCCGGGTCCATGACTATGACTCAGCTCGAGCTGCAGCTTTGCACGAAAACAACGTGCCAACAGTTGTCTATGACACGCTCATCAAGGAAGTGGATCAGCACCTCAACTTACTCCACGAATATGTGGAATTGCGCAAGCAAATTCTCGGTGTGGAGCAATTACAGATGTGGGACATGTATGTGCCACTGACGGGCAAGCCCGCTCTCTCCTACACCTTTGACCAGGCTAAAACAGAAGCCAAAAAAGCACTGCAACCGCTTGGTACCGACTACCTAAAGCACGTCGACTACTTATTCAATAACCGCGTGCTTGACGTGGTAGAATCACAGGGTAAGGCAACCGGTGCATACTCTGGCGGTTCTTACGACACTGACGCCTACGAGCTACTCAACTGGGAAGATAACGTGGACTCACTCTATACCCTAGTCCACGAGACCGGCCACTCCGTCCATAGCATGTATACCCGGGAAAGTCAGCCTTACGTCTACGGTGACTATCCCATCTTCGTAGCTGAAATCGCCTCAACCACGAATGAAAACATTTTGACGGAATACTTCCTCGACCACATTACCGACCCCAAGACTCGGGCCTTTATCCTTAACTATTACCTTGATTCCTTCAAGGGCACTCTGTTTAGACAGGCCCAGTTTGCCGAGTTCGAGCAGGCCATCCATGAACTGGACGCACAGGGTGAACCACTGACAACCGACCAACTTGATAACCTCTATGGTGACTTGAATCAGCGCTACTACGGTTCTACTGTTGAACCTGGCAGTGCCATTGCTAAGGAGTGGGCCCGCGTGCCGCACTTCTACTATAACTTTTACGTTTACCAGTATGCCACTGGCTTTGCAGCGGCCACCGCCCTAGCCAACAATGTGGTGCACGGAACGGCCAACCAGAAGGCAGCCTACATCAACTTCCTCAAGTCTGGTTCTAGTGACTATCCCACTGAAATTATGAAGACGGCCGGCGTCGATATGACCCAACCAGCTTACTTGGAGGAGGCTTTCACCACCTTTACCAAGCGCTTGGCGGAATTTAAGGAGATTGTTCAAAATAACTTCAAGTAACAAAAAAGCCCAACAAATTAGCTACTAAGAAAGGCAAACACTATTGAACCCTTGCACTAACCAACTACTAGAGCGCTATTTAGACTCTAACGGTAGAGTGAAGGCTTGGCCCGGCAAGGCCAAGAAGCGGCTACTGGTCTTGGCTTATTTGGCCTCTAAATTTGAACCGAACACGAAGTATTCAGAACAGGAAGTTAACGCCATTTTAATGCCATTAATTGAAGATTACGTAACCAGACGACGTGACCTAATTGAATATCATTTCTTAAGTAGAACTGCTGACGGCAGCCAGTATTGGCTAAATATGGCTTCTACCAACAGCTGATTTCAAAGCAAAAAAGGGAATATACCATGTTAACCGGTATACTCCCTTTTTTAGTTTTTTGATGTTTAAGCATATTCCTGCCAGAAGCGCAGTGCTAACTTCTGGTAAAGCGTGCAGCCAGCCAGATAATCAGCAATAGCTACGAATTCATTGGGTTCATGATCCGTTGTCCCTGCAGCAGGACCCAGAATAATAATGGGAAAGGCACCTGCTTGAACATATTCAGAAGCATCAGTTGCACCATTGCCGGCAGTAAGTTCACATAGCCGCCCCACATCCTGGCGAACTACTTCTTGGGCAAGCCGGGCCAACTTAGTGGCTGACTGGTCAGGGAGCGGCACCTCTGGAAAACTATAGCGAATTGCTAGCTGAGCTCCTTGATTATTAAGGTCAGCAATCAGTTCTGCCAGTTCAGTATAGATCTGCTCGTTGTCATAGACCGGCGTTGTTCGGACGTTGCCCGATAACCACGCACTGGCTGGCACCGAATTAATCTGGTCACCGCCGTGAATCTGGCTGATTACATGAGTCAAGGAGCCTAGAACGGGATCCTGTTTCTTATGACTGTCCATCAGTTCCTGGGCACTCAACGCAAAATCCATAAGTGGCATAATGGCATTCTGACCCTTATCTGGAGTTGAGGAGTGAACACAGACTCCCTTAGAAGTTACATAGTAATCAATCACACCTTTATGGGTCACGCGAATATTGAAATGCGATGGCTCACCAATTACCAGACCGTCTAAATCACTGGCATAGCCTTCCTTGACCAGTTGAGCTGCGCCATACTCACCCGTTTCTTCACCAACTGAGGCTAACAGGCGAAGCCGCCCCGGCAAAGGCTGCTTGCTATCCAAGAGGTCCAGCATCCCAACTACCATCGCGGCCAGACCTGACTTCATGTCACTAGTCCCGCGGCCAAAGAGTTGGCCATCTTTGATGGTAGGGCTAAAGGGTGGTGTCCGCCAACTAGCTAAATCACCTGCCGCAACTACGTCTTCATGGCCCGAAAAACCCAACAAGGGTCCTTGTTCACCCATTGTGACAACCAAGTTGTCGCGCCCTGGGGCATAGGTTACCCGTTCTAGCTTGACGGGATACCCTTTAAATAAGTCGCTCAGGTAGTCGGCCACCAGACTTTCATGGTCATTAGTCGACTCAATCCTGATTAAGTCAGCCAGTATTTTTACCGCACGCTCTTGTTCCACTGTCCTGCCTCTTTTCTATGCTTCCAATATCTTAGCCAAAAAGTCTTGTGCCCGTTCAGTCTGGGGCCGCTCAAAAAAGTCCCGCGGGCTCGCCTGCTCCTGAATATAACCATCCGCCATGAACCAGACCTCATCGGCCACACTTTTGGCAAAGCCCATCTCATGTGTAACGACCACCATCGTCATCCCCTTGTGGGCCAAATCCTGCATTACCTTAAGAACTTCGCCAACCATTTCGGGGTCAAGCGCACTAGTGGGTTCATCAAAGAGCATCACTTCCGGATTCATCGCAAGTGCCCGGGCAATTGCTACCCGTTGCTGTTGGCCACCAGACAAACTAGCAGGAAACTCCTGCGCCTTATCACTCAGACCCACTTGCGCTAGCAGCCTTTTCCCCTTAGCTGTTGCCTCGTCATCACTGCTATTCTTCACCTTCAGGGGTGCCAATTTAATATTTTCGATGATGTTCATATGCGGGAATAAGTTGAACTGCTGAAAAACCATCCCCATTTTTTCGCGTAGTTGGTCGAGTTGGTCTTCGCTCAAAGCGGTTAAATCGGTGCCTTCAAATAAAACATGCCCCGCCGAAGGCTGGTCCAACATGTTTAAACACCGTAAAAAAGTACTCTTACCAGCTCCTGATGGTCCCACCAGGCAAATGACCTGACCTTCATTCACGGTTGCACTAATATCTTTTAGAACATCATTCTTACCAAAGGTCTTGGTCAGGTGTTCAACTTCTATAACTGCCTTCTTAGTCATGGTCCATTTTCCTTTCAAAGTGTTTCATCAGAGTAGATAAGCTAAATGTAATAATAAAGTAGAGCACCATCGTAATTACCAGTGGCATTACCCCGCGGTAAGTATCAGCCTGGACAACTCGTGATTGATAAATTAGATCCGTGACTCCGATGACCGAGACAATTGAACTTTCCTTGATTAGTGAAACAAACTCATTGCCTAAAGCTGGCCAAATATTTTTCATAGCCTGCGGCATAATGACGTAACGCATGGTCTTTTTTCGCGATAGGCCAAGTGAACGCGCCGCTTCAGTCTGCCCCTTCGCAATTGAATTAATCCCCGACCGAATGACTTCAGCCACATAAGCCGCGGAATTGAGCGCTACTGCAATAATTCCCGAGAGTAACGCCGGAATGTTAACTAGCAGACCCAAGCCAAAGTAAATAAAGAGCAGTTGCACCATGAGTGGTGTGCCTCGAACAAATTCAATGTAGGCCGTTGCGACAGCATGAATCAAGTGATTATGACTGAGCCGCATCAGTGCCAATAAGGCGCCTAACAAGAAGCCAAAGAAAACCGCAATGGCCGAAATAAAGAGGGTGTAGCCCACTCCAGCAATGAAGAAGTCTTTATAGGCCCACATGGAGTTGGACGTCTTAGACTTGCTGTCGGCCAAATATTTGCCCGCCTGTGGTAAGTATTGCTTGTTGATTAAATTTTGCTGTTTAATTTCAGCAATCGACTTGTTGGCTGCCTTAACCAGACTCTGCGCCCCCTTGTGAAAGGCAATCGCTGATCCGTTGGAGTCAACCTTGAAACCGGAGCGAATCGCCGTGATGCCGTCCGTATTCTTGACAAAGGCACTGGCAGTGGCCGTATCTACTGCCACCGCATCAAACTTATTCGTCTTAAGTCCGAGAATCAGATCACTATCCTTGTCCATCGTCTTCAGTTTAGTCTTCTTAGCCTGTTCTTTAATTAAAGTAGCTTGCAAACTGCCGGTCTGCGCACCGATCGCTTGCCCAACAAAAGACCGATAGTCATGGTACTTGTCTTTGTCGGTGGTCCGAATTAACAAATCTTGACCGCTCTTGTAGTATGCCTCACTAAAGGCCACACTCTTGGCGCGCTTAGGCGTAGCCGACATACCCGAAATGACCATGTCAATCTTGCCGGTTTCTAAAGCCACGAGCAGGGAGTCAAAATCCATTGTGCGGACAATCAGCTTGACTCCAAGGTCGCGAGCAATCTTGCGGCCAATCTCAACGTCCATGCCCACAACTTTGGACTTACCATCAATATTTTGCACAAATTCGTAAGGCGGAAAGTCTGGACTGGTACCCATGACCAACTCCCCCTTCTGTTTAACTTTTTTTAGGTAGTTGTCTCTTGGTGCTGGTGCAGCTTGCACCGGCTCTGATGATTGGGGCAATAAAGCAAGCAGCATCATTAGGGCTAGGATACCGGCCAGCCATTTCCAAGACTTTTTCATAATTTTCCCTCCGCGTATGTATTACGATAATTATAATAATATAAAAATAAAATAACAATGCTCTTTTTGCTTTATTATTAAAAAGATAGAAAAAATGCTCTGCTTATTTACTACTGAACTAATAATCGCAGAGCATTTCTTATTTTTTTATTAATTACTTTTAAGAGTGTGAAGCTCCTGATACGGCATCCGAGTCATCATCCTTCATCTGGTTCTCGGCAGTTACAGGATAAGGCTTAATTCTTGAAGGATCTGTATTAGACTTCAAGTTATCAGCGGTGTAGTTGATGTGAGCAATCTTGGCATGCTTGATATCTTCCACCGTCTTGCAGCCGGTCAGCTGCATATCAATTAAGAGTTCAGTATTCAGTTGTTCAATAACTGATTGAACACCCTTAGGACCACCTAGAGCTAGACCATAGAGGTATGGTCGACCAACACCAACTATATCAGCACCAAGAGCCAAGGCCTTGAAGACGTGTGATCCGCGGCGAACACCTGAATCGAAGATAATCGGTACCCGGTGGTTAACCGCCTGAGCGATTTCTGGCAACATGTCAATAGTAGCTGGGCCACTATCAACTTCACGTCCACCGTGATTGGTAACGTAGATCCCATCAGCGCCACAGCCCATTGCCAGGTAGGCATCTTCAGCACAAACTACACCTTTAACAAAGACTGGTAAGCCAGACATTTCCTTAATCCGGCGAACATCTTCTGGACCAATCTTCTGGGCAGATGAAGCGTACATTTCCGCAACGGTCTGACCCTCTCCTTTAGCACCCTGGTAGCGGGTAAAGAAATCTAATGGCACTGGGAAGGCAAACTGGGTTCTCAGGTTAGCCTCACGAAAACCTGAAACCAGCGCATCCACCGTTAAGAAGATGCCTTTATAACCAGCCTGCTTGATTGCATCAAAGACCATCTGATTGAACTTCCAATCCTTACTGAGGTAAAGTTGGAAGAAGCGCGGTGCATCTGGTGCTGCTGCCGCAATATCTTCAACACTCTTGTTACCATAGGTACTAGAAGCAAATAATGCACCAGCAGCTGCAGCACCTTTCTGAGTAGCAACTTCGGCATCCTTGTGAGCAATACCGTGGCAGGCAATTGGCGAAATCATTACCGGCGTTTTCAACTTCATCCCCATGAATTCAGTATCAAGCTGGGGATTATCCATATTAGTTAAAGCCCGCGGGACAATTTGAAAATGGTTAAAAGCAGTAGTATTATTCCGCCAGGTCCATTCATTCTCTGAACCAGAAGCAATGTAGTAATACGCACCTTCTGGCATAACTTCCTTGGCACGTTCCTCAAGTTCATCGAGGTTAATCATGTCGATCTTTTCATCTTTATCACTCTGGGGAAAACCATTGTAATATGCTGTCATTTTAAAGACTCCTTTGATTGTTTAGTATATTTTATAGCTATACTCTTATTATACATGAAACTGCTTACAATGATTAGTGAAAAAGTTAAAAGATTGTTTAAATATCAGCCTTAATGCTGTGCCATTTTTCACAAACTGATAAATGTGACCGATAATTTAGTTGTATTACCTACAACTTATGTTTAATCAGATGAGTGAAGTAAGTAACAAGATATATCACAACCTCGATTACTGCAATAAAAAAAGTAACAGGCAGATTGGTAAGAAAGCCGAGGTAGAGACCCAGCCATACCCCTATTAAAGCCAGTGTAACTGACCAGCCAATCATCGACGACACGGTCTTACCAATGTAACTAGCAGTTGCTGGTGGTAAGGTCAGTAAGATGAACACCAGGAGTGACCCCACAATTTGGGCGCCGATTGAAACCGACATAGCCAGTGCAATTAAGAAGACTACGCTAACCATGCCAGTTTTGACACCATGCGCCAGGGCCCCGGTATGGTCAAAGGAATCAAAGTTTAACGGGCGCTGTAAGAACAGTATCATCAATAAGACAATTACTGATAAAACAACCAGTTGAATTACGCCCTGCTGGTCGACCCCGATAATGCTACCAAATAAAATATTGGTGGCATAATTGCTATTGGCTCCTGAGATGGCTAAGAATAAGACACCCAGTCCAATAAAGAGCGCTGAAATTGCACTAATTGATGATTCTTTTTGGTCGCTGTGCAGGGATAGTTCACCAACACTAACCGAACCCAAAAGAGTAAACAACAGCATCCCCCAAAGTGGACTAATACCAAGCCAGACCGCAAAAGCCGCACCAGCAAAACCAATTTCAGACAAAGTATGGGCTAAAAAACTAAAGTTACGTGCAACTACATAGACTCCAACGGTACCACAAGTAATCGCGATAAAAGTACTGGCCAAAAAGGCATTACGCATAAAATCAAATGCAAACATTATTCATAGGCCTCCTCGAATTGTGTCATTTCACCCTGTGCGATTTTGCCATGGTTGAGATAGAGGTAATCTGTCATATACTTGCGCGCTAGCGGTACGTCGTGTGTCACAAACAGAACAGTTATTTTGTGTTGCTCATTCAGGTGTCTAATCAGCTGCATCAGTTCGTCCTTGGCCATCGGGTCAAGACTGGCGGTAGCTTCATCCAGAATAATCATATTAGGCTGGTCGAGCAGGGCCTGAGCTAGATAAGCCCGTTGCTTCTGCCCACCAGACGCCTCACCCATGCGCGTGTTTTTTATCATTTCCAAGTTGGTCTCTGCAAGTTGCTTCTTAATCGTCTGCTTCACTGTAGCCGTTTTCAACAAGGGTGCATTCAGACCAACAAAGGCTTCAATCGACAGCGGATATTCAGTATCAATATTACGGAACTGAGGCACATAGCCTAAGCGCAGGTCAGTAGCAAACTTAAAAGTTCCGGTTGTTGGCACTAACATCCCCATTAAAATATTGATTAAGGTTGTTTTCCCGGCCCCATTAGGACCCAAAAGTGCAGTCATTGAACCTTTTTTGAGATTGAAATTCAGATTAGTAAAAATCGTCTTTTTCTCAAACCTCATGGCAAGATTATTAACTTTTAAAATATCAGACAAGACATAACTCCTTACTAATAGCGGCTAAAATTACCAACTTTAACAAATTGGTTGACATTGATTTGATAATACCGGCGACCTTTGATTTTTACGCGGCCGCCATATGTTCTAAGGTAGTTGCCGCGATATAACTTAGGGGTGTTAACCCGCCAGCCCTTCCTATCATAGACAAAGGCATTATGATTCAGCGACTGCAGCTTGCCTTCAACGTTGCTGGCAACGACGTATTGATCTACCCCAATCTGCATGTACTTCTTACCCTTGATAGTCTTATTACCATAAATGGTCAGGCTGCTACCAGCTTTTTTGGTTGGCAGATCAGCAGCTGTACCACTTGCATCATAAACTTTCGCATTGTGCATTAAAGTTCTAGTGGTAATAGGAGTAGGTAGTGCTGGCTTACTTGGCGTAGTCGGCTTATTAGCGGGCACGGACGGCTTACTTGGCGCAGCTGGCTTAGTAGGTTTTTCTGGCTGTTTATTAGCAGAATCCCCATCAGTACTACCCGAAGACCCTTGCTGGTCATAGTAATATTTGATGAGATCATAAAACTCATCCATTGAATATCCCCATTTAGCAAAGTAGCCATCCGGATCGGTATGGTCAGTACCGCCTAAAAAATTTGAAACAGCATGGTGGGACCAAACTGTCCCTTTGCCGTCATGAACTGCATTATCAGGCACTAGGTTATACTTGTGCATTATTTGCGCCACGTAAATGGCATCATTATTAATGCTCTTGGCAAAGTCAGCCTGATTATTTTCTTGGCACAATTCGACCTGGACAAAACGGTTATTAGCATTGGGGCCAGCTCCCCAGACACCATAATCAGGCGTGGTCATTTGGATAACGCCGGTGTGGTCAACAAAGGCATGGACGTATGAATAAATATTCATCCACTCCCGGTTAAAGTAAATTGCTTCTGAATGGGCGCTTGCTCCAGGGGTTGCAGTTTCATGAATAACCACCCCTTCAGGTTTACCATAACGGTAGTTTATCTTGTTTTTAGCCGTAAAACTGTTGTACTGAATCCCTTCCTGTTTGAGCATTTGCTCTAGGTCGGTCACGCCACTGAATGAATTTTGCTTGGCTGTATCGTTAATGGTACTGGCATGAACTTCTACTGCTGCGCTTGCGGTTTGGACAGGCACAATGAGCCCCGTAGCCAATGCCATGGCTGCAATTATCTTTTTCATTTTTTCTTCCTCATCTAAGTCAATTATTCACAACTTTTGCTAGCTTTTGATAATTGGCGGTCATCCAATCCAGGTAGGTCGTATTATTAGGAATCGTCTCCCGGACCTTTAAGATTGGTAAATTCTGCTTTTTAGCTTGCTTGACAAAATTATTGACGGTTGAACTAGAGGTCTGCGAGTTAAGTACCATAAAGGCAATGCGCCGCTTCTTGATACCATTCGTCATTTCCTGCACAACAGCCGGACTCGGATCCGTTTCATTTTGGATTGCCTTTTCAAAGTCCTGGTTGCCCACCTTTAAGTGAGCAGCCTCTAAAGCATAGTCAAAGACCGGTTCGCTCACGTAAACGGGTTTGCTATCGCGACCGTCAATCTGACTGGCCGTTTTTTGGATGCCAGCAATTTTGGCCAAATACTTACGCCCATTAGCGCGGTATGCATCAGCATGCTGGGGATCCTTCTTACTCAATCTTTTGACCAAGTAGTTAACATACTTTTCTGGCATCGCTAAATTAAACCAAATATGCGGATTAGCGCCCTTTTTCAGCCCCATCAGGTCTTCACTAACTAACAGGGGTTTCTTGTTAACCGATGAAGCCAACTTGTTCATCCAATTATCATAGCCTAAGCCATTGGCAACAACGATATCAGCATTTGATAATTCCTTGGCATCATTGGTGGTCGGTTCAAAATCATGCGGATCGGCCGCTGGATTCTTGATCACTGCCTTAGCAGTACCATACTTTCCCACCACATTTTGCGCAATATCAGCGTAAACATTCGTCGTCGTCATAATTGATATTTTACTATCTTTTTGAGGCTTTTGCGAACACGCCGTTAGGGTTAGCAGGAGCAGGCTAAGCATTGCAATAAAAGCTAAAATTTTACTGTTCTTTTTCATATCTGTTCTCTCTTCTTTCTTCAAAAAATCACTTCTGACATTGTATCTGGTTACTGGGTTATTTTGATTGTTAGCTTGGTAGTTTGATCAGCAAGTGGTGTTCACTTACAATTAGTAACTATTATACAATAAAGCATTCTTACTTACAAATAGTAAATGGAACTGCTAATAATTCTCACATTATTGGGCGCCACTAGTTTTAGCCAAACTAAAAAGCGCGCGGTTAAGCCGCACGCCTTTAGTGTAAGTAAATGTTAATAAATAATAACTACTAAAAAATAAACTACAATCCAATCAGATGGGCAAAGATTGGAACCAACATATTATCGACTAAAGCCGTTGCAACAACTGCTACAGCTGCCATGGCGCCTTGCGTCGAGCCCATTTCCAAAGCAAAAGCTGAGCCAATCGTGTGCCCCGCAGCACCAAGGCCGAGGCCAGCACCGAGGGGATCACGATTCAAATTGAACCACTTAACCAACTGCTTACCCAAGGCATAGATAACTACCGCATTGAGAATACATGCCATGGCCGTTACTGACGGATTGCCGCCAATTGACTGGGTCAGTGGCATGGCTACAGCAGTGGTGGCTGACTGGCTAAGCATCGACTTAATCCCGACACTATCAAGGCCAACCGCCTTGGCAACTAATGTAATTAGTACCATTGAAATAAACGTCCCGCAGACTAAACCTAACAGAATGACGAGCCAATTTTTCTTAACAACATCATTACGCTTATATAATGGTACAGCGAAAGCAATCGTGGCTGGTGTAATAAACCAGAAAATGATATCGCCGCCCGGTTTATAGGCTTTGGTATAGACTTCAGCGGTTGTCGTCCCCAAGAACTTGGCCAGGACAATCAACACTGCAATTCCTAAGACCATGCCTACAAAGAGCGGTTGGAAGAGGAAGAAGCCTTTAGATTTTTTGAATAGCCATTGGCCAATTAGAAAAACAACTAATGACAGGAAAACACCAAACAAAGGTGTAGCTAGGAATTTCATCACTTAACATCCTCCACTTTTTTCTGGTCAGCAACCTCAAGCTGATTCTTCGTCACCTTATTAACGAGCCAGCTAAAGAAGCGGGTTGTATATGCCACAACGACTAACAAAATAACCGTTGAAGCTATCACTACAATAACCAGTTGCAGGCCCTGCTCTCTCATAATCTTTAGGTTAGCCGCCAGCGATATTCCTGATGGTACAAACATAAAGCCAATTAGCGAAATTAATGCACTACCAAAGGAATCGACCCATTCTACTTTAACAACATGAATTGTCAATAAAACATAAAGCAGAACCAACCCAATTACCGGTGTCGGTACTGGGAATGATTTGGGCATCAAGTCAGACAGCATTTGGGCTGCAAATAAAATTGCAGCGTAAATCAACATCTGAACTAAAATCGGTGCTGACTTTGTTTTTTCCTTTTCCTTTTCCATAAAAACTCATTTCCTTTCTTAATTACATCTTCCTTGCTTTCAAGTAATAAGATAAGTCAAAACTTGCTTTTTGTAAGCGGTTAAGTCGTGAACAACCAAAAAAGACCTGTGAACTGCACCCAAGCAATTTCACAAGTCAATCTTCAGAATCAAGATTTTCCAGTTATGTACTACATCCCTAAGCGTTCATTCAAATCTTTGCGGTATGAACGACCCACCTGAATCTTTTCTGTATTACTCATAATTAACAAAAGGGTATGGTTGAACCAGGGTTGAATCTCCTTGATGTCTTCAATGTTAACCACGGCGTTGCGGTGAACCTGTAGGAAGCGCGAATCAGTCAACCGTGCCTTGAGCCAAGCTAAAGTTTTTCTGCTTTCATACTTTTGCTTAGCAGTAGAAATTGTCAACACCCCATTGTTAACTGTTGCAGTTACCACATCGAGCTTCTTGATAATCACATTCCGATCCTCAAGTTCAATACTTAGCACTTCACTTTCGGCGTTATCTGGGGCCGGTCCCTGCTTCGCTGCCAGCGTGCTGACCGCCTTGGCAAGCGCCTGGTCAATCCGTTCCTGTTCAAAGGGCTTTAGGACATAATCAAGTGCACCAACGTCAAAGGCCTTAACTGCATACTCATCGTAGGCCGTCGCAAATACAATCATCGGTAAGTAAGACAACTGTTTTAGCTCGTCTGCAAGTTCGAACCCATTCTCTTCATTTAACGAGATATCCAAAAACATCAGGTCAATCTGATGTTTAAGCAAAGCCGTCTGGGCTTCTTTAATATCTTCTGCCTGGTAAATTTTAACTGTCTGCTTTTGCAAGCTTGGGCTTTTTTTAATTAGATACGATAGTTCGGTCCGCGCTAACGGCTCGTCATCAACCACTAAAATCCTCATCTTAGTTTCCTTCTAACTTTCTTTACTCTTGCTTTTGGCCTGTTTTAAGGGAATCTCTGTCCTAAAAGAAGTACCGGTGGGACCGGTCGTGATTTGAAGTTCACTGCTAGTACCGTACAAACCCTTGAGCCGGCGATTAAGGTTATAGAGGGCGGTCCCACTGCCCTGCGATTCGCTTATAGTCTCTTGGCCTAAGCGTTTTAGAATTGCGGGCTCAATGCCGCTACCATTATCACTAACCGTAATTTCCAGGTTTTGATTCCTACTACACAAGTTAATAACAATCTTATTACCGGTTTTCCTACCTTTAAAAGCATGCTTAATCGCATTCTCGACAAAGATTTGCAAGCAAAAGGATGGTATCAAGGTCGTTTCTGGCACATCAATCCGGTAGTTCACCGTGAACTTATTAGGAAAGCGCAAACTCTCAATGCCCGTGTAGGCACTTACATAGCGTTTTTCTTGTTCCAGCGTGATTTCCTTTGACTGCCCATTCTTAAGGCTTGACCTAAAAAAGGTACTAAGCTCCATCAGGGCCTCATGGGCCTTGTCAACATCAACCCGCATCAAGGCCCCAATCGTGTTGATGGCATTGAAGAAAAAGTGAGGGTTAATCTGCACCTGTAAGGCTCTGATTTCGGCTTCGTTGACCAAGCTGGTCTGCTGCTCCGCAATACCAATCGCCAGTTGGCCTGAAAAAATCATGGCCAGGCCGCGGACCAAGTTTTCCTCGACCACCGTCATTTTTCTTTGCTCGCAGAAGTATAACTTGAGCGCCCCAATGGTTTTTTTATTTACCTGCAGGGGACAAACAATTGCTGAAGTTAAGGGGCAATCCTGGTGGGGACAACCAATCTCTGCCTTCGTATAAGCTCGCTTTTCCTTACCTGCTGAAATCACCGTCTTCGACAGGTCAGTAATTACGGGTTCATTAGCAATATGATGATCCTGGCCCGCACCGACATGGGCCAGCACGTTGACCCGATCCGTCAGTCCGACCGCATCAAAGTTGGTGTACTCCTTAATAATCTGGCAGACATGCGCGGCCGAATCTAGATCAAGGCCATGGCGAAAGTATGGCAGGGTCTTGTTAGTTAATTCCAAGACGTCCTTGGTTTGGACAGCGCGCAGCTGTCGTTCATTAGACAAGTAAGTCTTGAGAATTTCAATAAATAGACTTGACCCAATTGTATTCAGTAAAATCATCGGTACAAAGACCAGTTTGATTAAGCCAAAACCGCGAAAGGCAAAGATAAAGGCCATCTGAATCAGCTCTGCCAGTAGAGACAAAATTGCCACCCAGAGAGTCGACGGGTATAAGTTGTTCTTCTTCACCCGATCGCCCCAAACACCGACTAAGTAGCCAATCAAAACTGAACTGACAATGTAAAAGTAATCAGAAAAGCCCCCAAAAATAACCCGGTGCAGACCACCCACTAACCCAACCAGCATCCCCACATAGGGTCCTGCAGTCAGACTGGCCGTTGTAATAACCAACACCCGGGTGTTGGCAATCGAGTCGGACTGCGGCATGCCGGTAACAATCAGCGGTGCAATGATTTCCTTAGAACTAGAGATCTCAACCCCAGCCAGGTTAGCAACAACAACAAACAAAGAGAAGATTACAAATAACCAAGTCTGTGATTTGAGTGTTCGTTCTTCAATTAGGTCCCTGAAAAAGCGCATGTTGACCAGCAAAAATGCCAGGACCATGATGATCCCTAGCCGCTCGGCCAGCAAAATAAATAGGTTAAACACAATAATCTCCGTTTTCTGCTTGGTGTTGGACTAAGCCCTTTTTAACATATAAGTATTCCATACTATTATACCCGATGTTGATAATCAGCATTCAACTGCAAAAATCAGGGTCTTAATTGACCCAATTAGCTGCTTAACTTTATCCCGCAAAAAAACAGTTTATGGTCATTTGCCATAAACTGTTTTATTATCTTACCCTATTACTTATTCAATAGGCTTCTTCCACAGACCCAAAATTACCCCGGCAATTATTGAGCCAATAATGGTAGCTAGGAAGTAAAGTACAATGTGGTTGGAAAGAGGTGAAACCCACAGACCACCATGCGGTGCAGGAACTCCGATCCGCCATAATCCTACTAAAGCACCACCAACAGCGGAACCAAAAATACAGGACGGTAAAACGTGACCAGCATCGGCAGCTGCAAAGGGAATGGCACCTTCAGTAATGAAGGAGAAGCCTAAAATCCAGTTACTGATACCAGCACGGCGCTCATCTTCCGTGTACTTATTCTTAAAGAAGGCGGTCGAAATGGCGGTCGCAAACGGTGGCACCATGCCACCAACCATCACAGCAGCCATCATGACAGCCGCAACAGTTGAATGCGGGTCATTGGCAAAGGCACCAGAAGCAAAGACATAGGCCGCCTTGTTGAAAGGTCCACCCATATCAATGGACATCATGGCAGCTAGAATTGTGGTCAGGACCACTAAGTTACCCGTACCCATTTGGTTTAGGAAGTTAGAAATTGCAAAGTTGATTGAGCTAAAGACTGGATTGACAATGTAGTACATGATGAGGGCAATCAGGAGCAGGCTCAAGATTGGGTAGATGAGCATCGGCTTCATCCCCTCAAGCGACTTCGGCAGCTTAGCAAACAGCTTCTTCAAACCAACTACTAAGTAACCAGCAATAAAACCGGAAGCAAGACCACCAAGGAAGCCAGCAGGCGATTTGGCATTGGTCAAGACGTTAGCAACGTATGCCCCGCCATAAGCTCCGGTATAGACCGTAGCCATGAAGCCGCCCACAAAACCGGGCATCAGAGCCGGCAGGTCTCCGATTGATTCGGCAATATAACCGGAGAGAATCGGCACCATAAAAGCGAAAGCCATATTACCAGCATTGTTCAGGAAAATGAAGGCAGGCGACTTAGGTCCACCAGCATAGTTCTCCACAATGAAAGAAATTGCCATGAGGATCCCACCACCGATAACAAACGGTAACATGTGGGATACACCATTCATCAAGTTCTGGTAGATTGAACCCCAGACACCTTTTTTGGTCTCATTACCTGCTTGGGTCGCTTGACTATCAGAGTGGTAGACGCTGGCCTCATCATCCAAGATTTTGCTAATCAGTTCATCTGGCTTGTTAATGCCATCAACTACCGGCCGCGTGACCAGTGGCTTACCATCAAAGCGGGGCATGTCGACCTTCTTATCAGAGGCGATGACTACACCTTGGGCCCGCTTAATCTCATCAGCAGTTAACTTGTCTTTGACGCCTTCTGAACCATTGGTTTCAATGCGGACATCAACGCCGCGCTCCTTACCCGCCTTGATTAAGGCCTCTTGAGCCATGTAGGTGTGGGCAATACCATTGATACATGCAGTTACTCCGACAATTAGTGGACGCTCTTCACCTGCGCCCGTTGAGCTGGCTGCATGCGCCTTTTCTGCCTGTTTAGCAGCATCACTCTTTTGCTCCGCATCTTCAAAAAGCTGAATTACTTCTTCTGGTGTCTGAGCCTGCTTCAGAGCTTTAACTAGCTCAGGATCAATCAGCAACCCCGAAAGCTTAGCCAAGGCTTGTAAGTGCGTATTATCAGCACCATCTGGGGCTGTAATCATGAAGAATAAATAAACCGGCTGACCATCAAGGGCATTATAGTCAATCCCCTTGGCACTTTTGGCAAAGAGGACCCGGGCCTTGTTAATCGCCTTATTACGCGCATGTGGCATGGCAATGCCATCACCGATGCCCGTAGTTGACTCGTTTTCACGGGCCCAGATTGACTTGATAAACTCCTCTTCATCATTAACAATGCCGGTCTTGACCTCTAAAGCGGCCATCTCCTTAATGGCCTCTTCCTTATCGGTCGCCTGCAACGACATAATCATGGATTCAGGAGCTAAAATATCTCTAATTTTCATTTCCATCCCTCTTATCTACGAAATTTTTTCTACTTTTATCTGGGGCAAAACCGCCTCAATCTGACCCTTTACTGCAATATCTTGCGTAAAGGCAGTGGCGGCGCCACAGGCCATCCCCATCCGAAAACTTGCAGCTGGATCACCAGTTTGCCTGTATGTACCCACAAATCCGGCGGTCATTGAATCTCCAGCTCCAACCGAATTAACGACGGTACCAATTGCGGCCTTGGCATGATAAATCTGCTCTTTAGTGACCAGATAGCCGCCCTGCCCAGCCATCGAAACCAAGACATTCTGAGCGCCGCGCTCAAGCAATTTGCGCGCTGCTGCCAGCATTTCTGCGTCTGTTTCAAAAGTTGTTTGGAAAAGATCGGCGAGTTCATGATGGTTGGGTTTAATAACTAAGGGCTGGTAAGCCAACGTATCAAGCAAGGCCTGGCCTGTTGTATCAACCACAAACTCAGCACCTGCGGCCTTGATTTCCGGCAGTAGCTGCTTGTAAAAGTCAGCTGGCAGACTAGGAGCCAGCGAACCACTCATAACGACGACGTCGTCTTTTTGTAAATCAGCTAGCCGCGCCTTAAAGGCGGTTATTTCTTGGTTGGTGACATTGGGGCCGGCAGCATTAATTTCCGTTTCTTCTTGAGCGTGGACCTTAACATTGACCCGGGTGGGATCAGAAATCTTCACAAAGTCATTGACAATGTGGTACTGGTTGAGCTGGCGGACTAATTCCTTGCCCGTAAAGCCGCCCACAAAGCCCCAAGCAGTGTTATCCGTATCTAGCTGGTTCAGAATGCGGGAAACATTAATCCCCTTGCCCCCAGCTAGAAAGGCACAATCACCACTGCGGTTGACGCTGCCACGATCGACCTGGTCAATCTGAATAACATAATCCAAGGCTGGATTCACAGTAACTGTATAGATCAATCTATTACCTCCTTCAAATCTGCCTCAGCGGGCAGCAAGTCCTTCTGCCGCGCAGCAAGCGCGGTCGTGATCACGGTGACTTGACTGACATTACCAAAAACGGCAAAATTGCGCTCACCCAGCTTGGAAGCATCAGTTAACACATAAGTGTGGTTGGAACGAGCAATTTCTAATTTTTTGATTGCGGCTTCTTCGGGATCAGGCGTAGTCAAGTCGCCCTGGTAATCGATGCCGTTAGCTCCGACAAAGCTGGCCGCAAAGTTCATGCCCTGTAGCTGCTCAAGTGCAAATTGGCCAACTACGGCATGAGTGTCTTCCTTGATTTGGCCGCCCAGAAGCATCGTATTAATGCCATGATTAAGCGCACCTAGTGCGGTTTCAAGTCCATTAGTTACAACTGTCACGCCCTGCATGGTTGCTAAGAACGGCACCATTTCATAGGCAGTCGTGCCCGCATCAATGAAGATGTAATCATCCTCATGGACGTACTGTTGGACTGCATACCGAGCAATTCGAATCTTTTCATCATGGTTCATGGTGAAGCGAATATGCTGGGAAACGTCATGCGTGAAGTTCTTGACGGACTGGGCCCCACCATGGATCCGCTTCAACTGCCCCTTCTTCTCCATCTGAATCAGATCGCGACGAATGGTTGATTCCGATGTCGCAGCAATGGTACACAAGTCACTGACCCGGCACAATTCATGCTGGTTAACGTAGTTTTCGATTAGTTTTTGCCGTTCTGGCGTTAACATGTCATCCTCACCTCCTTGAATATTTTAGTCTGCCCGCTAGCAAAAATCAATCATTTATGTGCAAAATAAATTATTTTTGTGCAAAAAAATTCAAAAAATTTCAAGCAACTCGTTTAATACGGCCTTTTTTCTTTGTGGTAAAATGAGAAATGCTATATCTATCAAGAAAGGTCGCCGCAGTTGGCAATGGATGAAACTAAAGCAAAAGAAATAAGACACCATATCTCTACCAGACATCATATGAAAATTCACTGGAAAGATTTCTACAAAAGCCCCGATGAGACCCCCATTAAGTATACAACGTTAGTTGAAAAAGGCTCGCTGGTCGGTCGCATTGGAATTATGCTACTAGAATGCGGTACAGGTGCTTGGCGCGTGCGTGATTCGATGAACACGGCTGCTCGCGCTCTAGACATTACTTGCTCTGCCGATATTGGCTTAGTTACCATTGAATACACTTGCTTTGACGTTGACAATCTGTCCTATTCGCAAACGCTGTCGCTGCCAACAACCGATGTCAACATGAACAAGTTAAATGAACTTGAAAACTTTGTCCGCCGGTTTGAACGTGACATTGATACCCTGACTATTGGTACGGTCCACCACCAACTTAACCAAATTGAGCGCCATACCCGGAGCTACCCACTCGCTGTCTCTGCCTTGAGTGCTGGCCTAGCCTGTGCGGCCTTCATCTTCCTGCTAGGGGGCGGAATAATCGAAATGGCCTGCACCTTCTGCGGGGCCACTGCCGGTAACTACATCCGCATGTTAATGGGCAAGCACAAAATCACCCTGGTTGCGAAAATTGCGGTTGGCGTGGCCGTATCTTGTGCCATTTACTTCTTGTGCTTCAGACTGGGCGAGGCAGTTTGGGCTTGGGACCACAACCACGCTTACGGATATCTGGGTGCCATGCTCTATGTCATTCCGGGCTTTCCCTTTATTACCTCTGGCCTCGACATGTCCAAACTAGACATGCGATCCGGATTGGAGCGGTTAGCCTACGCAGTGTTAATTGTCATGATTGCGACAATGGTTGGCTGGGGAACAGCAACGATGTTCAAGCTATCTCCCGGTGCAATGCCCAAGCTAGACCTGAGTCCTGCACTATTGACCAGCTCGCGGTTACTTGCAAGCTTCTGCGGGGTTTTTGGCTTTTCCATCATGTTCAACGCCAGACCAGCAATGGCAACTGTTGCCGCCCTCATCGGTGCTCTGTCCAACACCTTGCGCCTGAGCCTAGTTGACTTCAACCACCTGCCGGCTGCCTTAGCCGCCTTTATCGGTGCCCTCTTAGCCGGCCTCATCGCCAGCTTCTTCCGCGACCGGGTAGGCTTTCCCCGCATTGCCATTACGGTGCCCGCAATTGTCATCATGGTACCCGGGCTTTACATGTACCGCGCTGTCTTCAACTTCGGTGTCACCAACATTAATGTCGGTGCCTACTGGATTATGAACGCCTTGATGATTATCACAGCTTTGCCGATTGGCTTATTAACAGCCCGCATCTTGACCGACGCCAAGTGGCGGCACGCAGATTAATATCTAGAAAAAGCATCCCAAATGGCTAAATGCTCAATATTAGCTTCTGATGCAATTGCTATTGTTTTGCAAACACAACAAGCAGCATTTACTGGTGCCTTGAAGACAGCCAAGTATTTGCAGCAGCTCAGGTAAGATTATAATGCTAACTTTAAAATGTTAGGTATAATACTCTATCTGATGAAAAAACTGGTGCAGTTGATGTGCTAGATGATCTTCTACAAATTGGTTTGAACAGCGAAGAATTCAAAAAATATCTTAAATCGTAAAAGATAAATCTTTTGTGATTTGTGATAAAAGATTTATCTCTTATTACAAATCACTTTTTTTATTCAAGAGGTTAAGAATATATCTATTGCACTCAAAGAGCCCTATAATAGTGTTAGTACTAGTCAAGAAAGGAGAGACGCATGAACGTAAACAAGAAAATGCTTGCATTATTGACTGCTACCTTGTTAGGGATAAGCACCACAGCACTTGGCACGCAGCCAGTAAAAGCAGCCGACCATGTCATTACCAAGACCCTTATGCATAATTCAGTAGCCTATACCCTAAGTGGTAAGCGTACCAAGAACAAATACCGGGCCTTTTCAAGTGTCAGGGCCATTGACCGGCCAGTAATAATTAATAAACAGCCGTATTACTGGCTTGATACCAAGAAGCAGCGGCTGATCAAGGCTGCTAATATTGACGGAGTTAAGCGCAAGGTTAAACATAATTCCTATGTATATGCCACTGGTTCACGCAAGGCCGGCCTGGGGCTAGTTAAAAAAGGAAAAACCATCATTACATATGGCAGCAACCTACGTTTTAAAAACGGCAAGCGTTGCTTTAGAATCGGTGGCCCCTCAAAGCAATATATAAAGGCCAGCAATGTTGGGCCAATAATTGGTTCACCAACAGAAGAGACAACGGTAACAGTAACTAGAAAACGTGGATCTGTGATTTACGAGCATTCTGGGCAAGAAACCAAGAAGCACATCAAGGCAAGGGCTAGGTTTAAAGTGGATCGTTTAGAAACCGGCGAACCAGCAGAAACTATTATGGATGAAAGGGCACAATTTGGCCCCGACCCTGAAATTTACCGTATTAAAGGAACTAATCAGTGGTTATGGTCTAAAGACGTTAAAGCCAAGAAGAAGCTACCACTCCATAATTACGATAAAGAAAATTTCAGCTATATAAAGTTTTACCAGGATACAGATGTATATAATGCAGATGGCACGATGCAAGACCATAATGGACATAAAATTGTTAAACAGGCTGGTCATTTGAAAGTAGACCAGCTACTATACATTTGGGTACCAAGTGAGCAAAAAGCAGATCTTTTCTATCACCTAGTTGGTCATAAATTTTATGCCACAGGCAATATAGATAAAATAGATGTGGGCAATGGCTATGTTAAAGCAAAAGCTGTTAAGTTTGTCGATGGCGTCAAATTAAAGCCAATCAACACATTAGAAGAAGCTGAAGACCAAGCAAGAGCTGCGGCTAACAAGTAAAAAATAACATTAAGAAACCACACTGGTGGCTTCTTTTTTTAGCTTCTTTCAAACATACGTTTGCATTTAAATATAATAAGTGCTATATTCAATTCGGGGAACAAAAGTTCCTTATAGATTATTAATTTATAGGAGGTTTTATAAAATGAAAGAAACTACAAATGTTTCGATTGGAAGTCAATATAATTTAAATATTGGCCATGCGTCTGTGGCACAGAAAGGAAATGTTGGGAAGAAATATATTTACGCATTGCAACTGCGAAATCAACAAGCTGAAACTTTCGTTTTACGTGGTACCCCTGGAAGCAGTATTTCTAATCCAATATTACATTTAACAGGGACTGCTGCCGGTCATACTCAGACCTGGGAATATTCTGGCATTGCAAACAATTGGTTCATTGGGGTTAAGCCTAATAAAGATTTAAAGCCATGGGCTAAGCAAATTGCGCGCATCAATATTAAAACTATGGGCGTAGCCCATAGTTCTAATACGGCTTTCCCCCGAATTGCATATCTGAATCTTGCAGGCTATCCGGAAGATAGATGTACTGGAGCTCAGATGAAACGAGCCGAAGCAGCTGTTTCTCCAAAATATCATAATTTTTTGATTGCAACGGTTGAATATGATGGTACAGGTCATTTTGCGATTTATGATATGGGACTTATTAATGATGCTCTAACTGCTGCAGGAACTGGATTTATTAATCTTGGAGATTTCCAATGCGAAGAAAGTTTTACTATTCATAATTTGATTGGTGCTAGTGGCTTAATGAATTCAATCCAAGGTTATGATTTAGACGATTTGGGCAATATTTACATTACTAGCCAGAAAGCGCCTGTTTTTGACGAGAAAACAGGAAAATATACTGCTCATCATAAAGAAATTATCAAGATTCCATGGAATTTCCGTACAGATACTTCTAATTGGGGCAACGTAAACTTAAGTGCTTGGAAAGGTATTGATATTTCTGGCAAGCATTCAGAAGTTGAAGGAATACAGATTTTGGGCCCAGATCATGCTTATGTAACAGTTGCTTATCATGCAAAGTCAAAAATAAAGAAACCGACGAAAAAGGACAAAAACTATAAAAATAAAACTGTTTTAAATATGATATATGAGTTGTCATGGACTTTTTAACAAAAAAAGACAGTCCAAAGACTGTCTCCCCCTGATAAATATAATTATTACAGCAACATATATTTATCACATATTCATTATAGCAGCTTGTTTAGCCTAGCCTTAGTAAAATGTAGCTTTTAGTTGTATTGACTCAAAGTATCAAGAACTTAGACATTGAAGTTACCCCTCCAGATTGGAACAAAATCCATCTGGAGGGTTTACTGTGGTTAACTTTATTAACATTCAATCATATATAATTCAAAAAAATTCCAAGACTGTACCAATTTGATTTGGTACAGCCTTGTTTTTTTTTAGTGTTAGTCTTCTAGTGCTTATTTTTTATTATTACTGCACGTTAAGGAAGTGTATAACTCTCCTTCTATGTATGCTCATACCTTATGGTTGAAAGCGAAAACAAAAAGCTACAACTTACAAAGGTATCGACTACGATTCATTTGTAAGTTGTAGCTATCAAAATTATTTTTACTATTTAGGTAAGTCAGTAGAAGAAAATTCGCCCTTCCCTTACTGGTGCTTTTATCTTAATTATATAAAACAAGGAGGACAATTACAATGAAGTGGTTCCCTCTTTTAAATTAAGCTATTATTGTTGTTTAGGAACAATACAATGTTTGTTATAATTAGGTTTGAATTAATGGCAAATTGTTTTGAGGGCGGTTGGCTGTTTCACTTGAAAGGAGAGGGTGCCTATGGCACGAAATCTTTTAGGAAGGTGTGCAGTCGGTGAGTGTGTATCATGCGCTAGAATTAGCGCTGGCATTTGCCTCGTTTATTATTGTCTTGTTGACCTATATCGACAAGTACAGGTAAACAAAAAGACCGTCCCAGCAATAACTCTGACAGGTTATGGGATTGGTCTTTTTGATTAATCAGTAACTTAGTCAACCGCCTTTAAAGCGGCTGCTTGAAATTCAGAGAAGAGGTCTTGTTTTTGCACGGCTTCTTTTTCTCTGTAGTTATATTCTAGCATGATTAAACTGATTTTGCACAAGAACTTGATTAAGTTCTTGATCAAATTAATCGGGTTATCCCTAGTTTTTCTCTATACCGCTTAAATGTTATCCGATTGATTCCAGTTACCCTGCTAACGGCAATATCAGTCATGCCACTTTGGTAAAGTTTAAAGGCGGGTTGCAATTGCGGACTGTCCTTATTGAATTTGGGCTTGCGGCCATAAGGAAGACAGCTAAACTAAAGAATAGCTAAAGCTTGGCGATAATCCACACAATTTTAAACATAAAAGTTAAATTATTTATTGATATTACTTGATTTTGCGTAGAAAAAGACCAGACCAGTTTAACCTAGTACAATCTTATTCTTCATCAAGTGTTAGTTTTGACAGGAACAAAAAATTTCTTCTATTGCTTTATTTGAAAAAGACGTAGTATGAGCTTTATTAGCTGCTTTTTCAACTACTCTAGGAAAATTAAAGAAGTCACTTTAAAGTGACTTCTTTAAACTCTAGTGATAGATGGTCTATCAAATATTATTAGAATTTATATGTTCACGTGTCAATCTTGCAACCTCTGAAAGATCAAGTCCATAATCAGTTATTGAAATTTTATATTCAAAAGCATTTTTAATACCTGTTTCTTTTCGTTCATTACTAAAAACTTGCTGTGGGTTTCTTTTAGATATTCAATTCTGTGCGCAGAGCTTTTGTTAGAATAGCTGAGAAATTAACACCGTTCTTTCTTCCTAATTTATCTAAATACTGAGGAACAGTAACAGATTTACGAACAGTTTTAGGATTGTTACGACGAAATTCGTCCATGTCAATGGTAACAAGAGCCTTAAAATCACCGTCACCTGTTTTGATATTATCTAGAGGCGTAGCTTTAGGATATTCTGTTTGATCTTCTAGCATTAAACCGATGGCATCTGCTGCCATGATCAATGCTTCTGTTTGTGTATCTCCTTCAGTCAGAGCGCCTGGAATATCAGGAACAGTAACAGAATATCCTTTTTCTTCCTGGTGTAATAATACTGGGTATACTAGTAACTTTGTCATGTTCCTTCTCCTTTGACTTCTTTAGTTGAATAGTTAGTTAAAAAATAGCTAAAGGGCAACAAGAATGGCTATTTAAGCCCTGCTTGCTTTAAAATGCTTTGCTCCAAGCCTTTAGACATTACATTTGAATGCATGGGTACGACCGTAGTAGTATTGCTACTTGGATTGTATAACTTCACATGTGAGCCAGTTTGTGACTTTTTGATGAACCCGTTTTTTTCCAAAAGCTTAATCATGGCTCGGGGTGTCATAGGCATTTTATCGCTCTCCTTTCTAACTTATCTATATATTATTATACGCTTTAATACGTATAATATCAAAAAAGTAACAATTTTATATAATGTCGAAAAATAGAAATGGATAAAGCTGCTCTATGAAGAGTGGCTTTTATATTGCCCATTATTTAGTTTCTAACGACTTTTGTTTGACCGTTGCTGTAGTTAAATACAAACCCTGGCTGAACATTGAATAGGTAAACATTAAAGTTATGTTTGCCGTCAGTGGAGACAGCTTGTAGATTAATGTCGCGAGCCATTAATTTTTGGCCACGAAAAATAGGGGTTGCTTGATAAATTACGCGGCGTCCTTGATATAGAGCTGTACGAACTTCACTTTCATAAATGGTTTGGATCTTTTGATTAGAAAAAGCCGTTTGAGTAAATAGATTTTTCGGATTATTTTGGTCGCTCGACTTATTTCTTGGATTGTAAATTCCGTCTTGATCAATGCCCGCCAAATTACTTTTCAAATTGTAGAATTTTTTAGTTTAAATTAAAGAGCACTTTTCCCGGACGCTTGGTCTTTAGTATCATGCTTCATCAATTGTAAACTACATGGCGCACAATTTAAGGCTGATAATACCTAGCCTACGTGTCCACCAAAGATTGTCGCTAATCCTATGCCTAATCCCTTATCTGCAGGGAATTTTGGATCAAGTAATAATTTATAAATCTTTCTTCCACTTTCTGATAACTCTTGTCGAATAGCAAGCGGAGTTAGTTCCATCTTGAGAGAATTAACTATAGCAGGAAAATATGCTCTTTTTTCTAAGCGTTTTTTTGTATTAAGAAATAGCTTCTTTTCTGCTGCTGTAATAGGGCTTTGCAGACAAGAATCAATTTCCGTTAGCAAAATCTGCTCTGGTCTTTCTTGTTTCATCGTAAACACCTTTATTTATCACTGTCAACCACATAAAGTCAGGCCTTAGCAAATAGTCAACTAAACAATATGCTACTTTTTATTATACTCGTGAAAAATGTGGAGAATGATTTTTTTGAAAAATGTCCATGCAAAAGCAACTGTGAAAGCATAGATAATAACTACTAAAATATCGGGTGTTTTTGCGAAATATTTTATATTATGGAAGAAAGCAAGTATTTGATTTCTGAAAATCATAAATATCAGTGCAACTACTATCGCAAAAATCGAATTATGGAGATTATAACTTATTCTCTGCTTTCTCGACATACTTAGATAATTTTTTCTATTTTTTGCTAAATATCTTTTGATCGAGGTCATTTTTCTCATCACTCTTCTAATTCTAACAGTAATACAAGTCCTTATCGACAACCGCCTTTAGACCTCATTTAATCCAAATTCCTCTACTTGCATTCATTTATTTTATTTCCTCTAAAACATTACCGGGATAGCGCCCAACTAAAAGCACTGGTGTTTCTGCCATCGTCCCCCACTTAATGTAATCCTTTAATTGCCTGATTGAAGTCAATGCAATTTTTTTGTTTTGTCCAGTCAAACCAGCAGCTATCGCTTCGGCCTGCGTTAGCAGACCGTCTGTGGGCTTACCCAAATCCTTAGCATTCATTACGGTTAACTCAACATTAATCAGCAATTCAAGCTTTTCATTCAGTAAATTTTTATTGTAAAAACCATTTACATAAGTGGTAGAACCCTTATATTTGCCATTTTTTGATACTAGATCAGCAAATACACCGTTATGAACTGATTTGATCCTTTTCACTTTAAAAAGTGTAAAGTTGTTGACAATTTTATTTAGTGTTTTTTTGCTATAGGAATTGCCATTAGCTTTGATCAACGCTCCCTTGTCAGCGTTAGGCAACATAAAGACATAACCAGCTTTAGCTAATTTTCTAGTCCAAGCTTTATCTGTATCATACCGAACTGCTTTTGGCGTTTTAGCATCTGCTGCAATAACATTGTTTGTGGGAAATGACACTGCCACTGAAACAGCAAGCAGCAGCGCAGTTAACAGGACTTTTGCAACTTTTTTCATAATAATATCTCCTAAAAAAATAAATGACGACCTTAGAAAAATGTTATGCAAGCGCGCTTTTTGCATTTATTTTTCATTTACATAACATTTATATTACAAAAGTTTTACAAATATTACAAGGTAAAGTTTTATTTATTTAAGAAATATCAGTGGCCTTTGATTTTTTCATTAATGATAAATATCTAGCATGGCAAAAATCAGGGTAGCCGGGTTGAATGGCATAGTCGGCCTCCCCTTGTTAGCGGCAAGCAAAAAGGCTAACCGCAAGGATTAGCCTTCATTAATGCTGGAAAAACTGGCGAGCATCAATCGCCCGCTCTTCTTTCTTTATTATAGAGCAGTCGCAGGCAAAAAGCGAGCCTCGCTCTTACTAAGAAGTTTTTTATTTTTTGCTGGCAATTGCCTTAATTGCGTTACGGCCAGAGAAGATACAGTAACCGGCATGTGTGCCCGGTACGTTGACGCCATAGGTATCACCGTAGAGAACAGCTGAACCATCTCCGCCAATCGCGTAGATACCTTCGATTGGTCGACCCTGAGCATCAAGAACCTCATTGTTCGTGTTGACCCGCAGGCCGTCGCCAGTTGTGTAAGCACCAACGCCCAGTTCGATGGCATAGAAAGGACCGTCACCATCAACGGGTAGCATGTACTTTGCCGGTTTGTGAAAGTCTGTGTCCTCACCCTGTGCCGCCATCTCGTTGTAATGTTTAACATAGTCAACTAAGTTAGGCGTGGCAATTTCTTTTGCCAGGTCTGTTAAGTTATCAGCCTTGTGCAGGTATTCGTGACCTTCTGCTTCAGCCTTAGCAAGATCAGCGCGCAGGCTGGGATAACGATCTTCCGGAACGAATGGCTTCATTGACCGCGGGAAAGACTTGTCGGTAAAGTCATCCAGAATTTTTTGGCTAAAAATACAGAAGACCCGATCTTGCCGGTTCATGGCATTACCTTCGTTAGCCCAGTTGACCACGCAGGCACTTTCATCGACAAAACGCTCGCCCAGTTCATTAACCCACATTTGCGGCTGATCACAAACGGAGCTCCAGATTGCAGTTCCCCATAACTTAAATGACGGGATCTTTTTACTCTTGAGCTGTCCACCAAACATCATGGCCATCCCCGTGAAGTACTTTTTAGCACCCAAGTTCCAGGCTAGACGCAGACCGTCACCAGTGTTTTTGCCCGAATTGACCGGAATAATATTGTACGGATTTTGGTGCGGCGTACTCTCCAGCAGCTCCTGGTCGTTCAAGTAACCACCAGTAGCTAGAACAACGTTTTGGGCAATAATCACTTGTATACTTTTATCTTCAACATTAGTTAAAGTCACTTCATACGTGTGGTCAGCCCTTTGCTTCAACCCGGTTACTCGCGTTAAAGTAAGAACTTCCAGCCCCTTGCCTTTAGCATAAGGCTCTAAGCCATTATGGATTGCATCATGACCCTTCCCCTTGAACAAGTGCCAGGTTTGCGCACCATCACCCAGACCGGCGACGGTAATAAAGTCTACTCCTCGCTCTTTTAGCCAGGAAACATTTTTCCCAGCCTGGTCAATATACTGCTGCCACATCTTGCCATCGGCCTTATAGTGGGAATAAGTTAGTTCTTCTTCCAGCAGTTCCTGCTTGTCCATGACCACATTTTGCTGCTTCTGCATTTCGGAATCAGCAGCAAACACACCTTCAACATAATTACCCGTTCCCCCCGTAGTCCGGCCTTTTTCAATCAATAGGGTCTTTAAGTTGTCATCAGCTGCTTCAGCGGCGGCGGCAAAGCCAGCAAGGCCGGCACCGACGATTACTACATCATATTGTTCCATGGTTATTCTCCTTTGAACAAAAAGCATGCACAAACTAAGTCTCCTTTAATTCATCCATGCTCTTAGTTAACTACTTATCCACTTTTGCCATTTCAGCAGCATCGATTCCAGCTAAGCGACCAGAAATATAAGCAAAGCCTAAAGTGCCACCTTCAAAATCGACGTATGCCTTGCCGTACATGCCCGAGGCATCGGCACCAGCTACGTAAAGGTTAGGGACCGGTTCACCCGCAGGATTTAATGCGTGCATCTTTTCGTCAATTGTTGCACCACCAAGCGTTCCCAAGTTACGTGCAATAAACTTAACGGCATAGAATGGCCCTTCTTCAACTGGTACCATGCGTTTGGTGTCAGAGAAGAACAAGTCATCTTCACCCTTCTGCTTGGCTTCGTTGTATTGATCAACGGACTTTTGCAAGTTGTCCTTATCTACGCCCATCTGCTCAGCCAGCTCTTCAATCGTCTTGCCGATGAAAACCACATTAGTTGACTCAAGCTTAGTTAAGAGGCTGGAGAAGTCCATCTTCTCATGTTCGCGCTTAATTGCATCATCAGTATCGGTCGGGAAGTTGAATTCCATGTAGAATTGGTTGTGGTCCTTCCACTTGCCATAGTGATCTTCAATCGCTGCCGTACCACCGGTCTTAATCTTATTCAGCGCAGCTTGATCCCAAATAACGAATTCAGTTTGTTGCGGTTGTTCAGATAATTCAGCACCGTGAACAGCAAAGTCCAAAACGTGACTTTCACTGGCATAGCGTTGGCCGCGGTTGTTAACCCGTAAGTTCGGGAAGTTGGCCAGGCCGGTCAAAGCCATCCAATTAGGACCAATTAGCTTAACTAAATCAGCAACGTCCTGGTCGCTAAAGGTTTGCCAGAAGTAGTGGGTCGAACCATTAATATGGTGGGCAGTCCCCGCATTCCAAGCCATGTTCAAACCATCACCAGTATTTTGCAGAACCTGCCCTTGGGTGCTGACATCGCCCAGGTACTGTTTGCGCATTTCTGGGTTCCCACCAAAGCCACCGGTAGTAATGATGACCTTCTTGGCGTTAACTTGCAGTTCCTGGTCATCGCCTTGGGCCACCAAGCCAACAACCTTACCTTCACTGTTAGTCAGCAGTTTTTTACCAGCAAAACCAAAGTACATTTGCCCGCCAACTGACTTAAACTGCTCAATCAGCTTAGTAATTGCCTTGGTACCACCTTCTTGGTAGCCATGAAGGGTAGCCGGCATCCCAATATGGTCAAAACTACCACCAGTACCGGCATCAACTAGCTTCATGATTGCCCCATTTTCGTTGAGCCAGTCAACTGTCTTACCAGATTCATCAATAATCCGGCGTACCAAGAGCGAATTCATGTAACCTTGGGAAGCATCCATGTATTCTTCATACAGCCACCGCTTAGAAACCACCTTGTCTTGGTCTTTTTGTTGTTGACTGTCAGCAGCAAACATTCCACCGGCAAAAGTGCCAGCACCAAGTGGTGAAATGGTTTTTTCAAGTAGCGCAACACTGGCACCGTGTTGCCGAGCGGCCAAAGCTGCTGCTGCACCGGCTGCACCAGCACCAACAACAGCGACGTCAACGTCGATTGTTTTTTTAGCTGTAGAACTGGTTTGAGCGCTATTTTCCTTTAGGGCATTGAGGTCAACGTCGGCCTTACCCAAGGCTTCTTTGACGCCCTCAATGATGCCGCGGGAGGTTTCAGATGCACCAGATACTACATCAACATCAACCGATTGATGGTCAAGAATTTTTTGGGCCATCTTCTTAAAGGCACTGTCATTTAAGCTGTCTGGTGCATACTTATCCAACGGTTTAATACCAGTAATTTGATCAGCACCAACTTCAACCTCGAGGTTAATTCGTTCTTCTTTACCCTGGCCTGAACCACTGTACTTGCCTGGTTTATTAGTGATTTTTCGGGTCATAATTTAATTCCTTTCAAACAGTAAAACAATTATTTAGCGTGACGACGTGCTTCGTTAGCATCCGGTAAGATAGCCATGAAGATAGTAGTCAATATCATGACTATGCCTTGAATTATGAAAGTTAGCATGTAATTCCGCTTAGCAATTAAAGAAATAACAACTGGAATGCAGTATGAGAAAAGTAATGATACTGTCCCAATTAAACCACCAGCTGAGCCAGCATATTTAGGTCCAATTTCGGGGAAACTAATCGGCAGGGCCTGCATTAATGGTCCTGACATTGCTCCAAATAAACCACCAAGAACCAAACTAGTAGTTAACGGTACTCCTAATGGGATAAACCAAGAAAATGACATTAATAGTCCCGCTAAAGCAGTTACTGTAATCATTACAGGCTTAGCTTTTTTAGCTTTATCAACGACTGCTGGACCAAAGAGAGAACCACATAAACTACCAATGGTAGCAATAGCTGCTACATTATTGCCTTCAATTGATGACAGGCCCCTTGCAGCAAAAGCTGCTGGCATAATACTAGAAAATGCCTCACTAGCACCCATCGCTACACCAACACCAATTGCTACAATCCAAGTATTCTTACTTTTAACTGCAACTTTGAAAAAGCGAAGATAAGATCCTGAATTTTCAATACCTAGTTCTTGTTTTGGCACTTCTTCACCTTTAGGCATATCTTTTACAAAAAGCATCCAGCATACTGCAAAAACAAGTAATAAAATTGAAGAAAACGTATATGCTGCTTGCACGCTAGAAAATCTAGGACTGGTAATACGTGACAAAATAATTCCTACACTAGCTGAAGCTAAAAAGATTCCCATAGCCACATTGGTATCTTGTTTAAACCATGCTCCAAAAATTTTCAAAGTATTAGCATTTAACAATGCCATATAAACGCCGAAGAGCAACAGCATAATCATCATAGTAATAAAATTATTGGCAACTAAACGACCAAAAGCACCTATTATAGAGATAATCAATCCTATTGTAACGATTTTTTTGGCACCGAATTTATCGGCAAGTGTACCAGCTGGAATACTTAAGAAAACAGCAATTAGCATTGGAGCCATTACTAAACTTTGAAGTTGCGCAGGGGAAATATGTAAGACTGGCATAATTTCGGTTGCTAGTGCCGAAATTTGAAACTGAATATAATTACTGATCGCATCGAGCAATGCCACAATTGCCAAGATAACCCATCTATAATTAGAAAGCTTGGGCATTTGTCTTTCTTCCATAATATTAAAACTCCTTTATTAAATCTGATTAATTTTCAGCAGCAGCTTGACCGGCTAAGCGACCAAAAGTCTGAGCGTGACTGCAAGTCAAACCTGGGACCCGGTCTGGATAACTACCCCAGAAGAAACCACCACTGGCATTACCGGCCGCATATAGGTGCGGAATCGGCTTACCCATCTTGTCGATAACCTCCATTTGAGGGTTGATTCGCAGACCATCAAGTGTAGCTAAGAGCCGGCCACCCATGAGGACGCCATAGTAAGGACCATGTTCTACCGGAAATAGTCTGAACTTTTCCTTGCCAAAATCAGTATCTTCGCCCTGCTGGCACAATTCGTTATAGCGGGCAATCGTCTTAACCAGGTTATCCTGCGGTAGATTCAGCTTTTCAGCTAATTCTTCAATGGTGTCGGCCTTCTGTACCATACCATCGTCAATCCGGCGCTGGATCTCTTCCTTATTCCCCTCAGTATCGTAAATTCCAGGGAACCCGAGGCGAGCACACCCCTGGGTATCAAACTGTGCCAGATGATCCATCGTCTCTGCCGACCAAATCTGTGCTTCCAGGTAACCCGGCTGCTTGGACATCGCATTAATGTCGAATTGGTAAGGAACACTTTCATTACCAAAGCGCTCACCGTTGAGGTTGACCTTAAGTAGCGGATAAGCACCTAGCCAGAAGTAACCTGGCCCCTTGAAGTCAATCACATAATGCTCTTCAGCATTAGTGCCGACCGGAACCGCGCCGCGATCAAAAATGATCTCGGCTGGTTCTTCATCGCGGGCAGCGCCCACCTTGAGACCGGCCAAGATTCCTGATCCATCGTCGCGGGGACTGTCTGAATAGACATTCTTCTTGTAGCCGAGCGGATCCCACTTCTTCATCAATTCAGTGTTGGCCCCATAACCACCAGTACAGATAATGACTCCCTTAGTCGCCTGGTACTCAGTCTTTTCGCCGCTGGCCCGGTCGCTGGTGATAACACCTGTGACTGTACCGCTGTTATCAGTTACAAGCTCTTCTAGCTTGGTGTTGTACTTAAGCGTCACGCCCAGCTCCTTAACCTTGTCGAGTATCCACTCACCGTAATGCGCCCAGCCACCTTCAGGCGTTGCAATTGCTAATTCCGTGTTAAAGGCAGTGTTGACAATTGTTTCATAATGAGCATCTTCCTGCGGTCTAAGGATACCGCCGTTAGGCTTTAAAATATTGTCTTCAAGCCAGTTAGCTGTTTCATCAGCATGGTTAGCCCAAGTCCAGAGCAAGCGTTCATCTACATTATCTTGATAGAACAGCGTTAAGAAGTTGATTAACTTTGACTTGTCAACCTTAATTCCTGCTCTTCTTTGCGCATTACTGTCTAATGCCGCAAAGAATGACCGAAACAGGTACTGCGAACTGTCTGACTTATCAATCAGTAAGACCTTAGCACCCTTTTCGGCAGCCGCACAAGCAGCCATCGCACCAGAGTTACTAGCACCAGCAATAATCACGTCATAAATATTTTCCATTTCCATCCCTCACTTTTTTTGAAGCAAATCTTTTAATCGCTTTCATAATACTATTGATCAAGTGAAAGGCTGCACCAATTTTAGAATTGAGGATTACCAAATGGAATGCTCGCCGTTGTGCAAAAAAGTGCTCACTAAAAAATGCTTGTAATATCAACCTTTTCGTGATGATTACAAGCATCTTTAAAGCAAGCTAAGTTTGTGCATTACTTATTATTATTTTCGTTAGTGTATTCTGCAATTGCCTTTTTCATGGTAGTAACTACTTCTTCTATCACAGATTCATTGGTAAAGGATTCCATATAAGCAATTCCATATGGCGAAATATCCTTGTAGTCAATTGGAACGTAAGAAATACCGGTGGTTTGATAATCAGCAATAAAGTTAGGTAGGATACCGTAGCCCCAGCCGCCCTTAACGTAAATTCCCATTGACAGGTAATCCTGCACAAATTTGATATGATCCATGCCCATATTATTAATCAAGAGATGTTGATACTTCATCTGCACATTGAGTGAACTATTAGGATCAAGTAAAAAAATGTCTATCTGCTCTAAATCTTTTAAAGAAATTTGATTTTTTTGAGCTAATGGCGAATCATCTGGGCAAGCCAAGACAAATTTACCTTGAATTAACGGTCTAAACTTTACATCCTCAACCACATTAACATCATCTTGGGCAATGGCACACAAGTCTACATGATGATTGAGCAGTTCACCCAGCGAATTATTGAGTACAAAGACAAATTGCACATTTAAGTTGCTACCATTTGCGCGCAACTTACGCAAAAACAGGGGCAATAACTTTTGTTCTAACGGTGTATCAGTGACCCCTATGCGCAGAAGCGTTTCTGGATCATTACGCTTGCTTTGCAAATACGAAACTGTATAGTCCATATCATCAACAACATTGCGCGCCACGCGGTAGAAATACTTACCTGCATTAGTCAGCGAAATCCGGTGATGGGCCCGGTTAAGGAGGGGTACACCGATAGTATTTTCCAAATCTTTAATATTTTTTGAAACGGCTGATTGCGAAAAATTCAAGCGTTCGGCCGCAATCGTAAAGCTTGAATTGTCCACCGCCTTGATGAAACAACGTAATTGAGTAAAATTCATTTTTTCTTCCAATCAACTTAAAACTAACCTGAATTGTATACCAGGTAACGCTGCTTTACCATAAAAACCACTAGATTAACCTATGAATATACATAAAAAAAGATTATTGTTTGAAATAACCCTTTTTGCACTATTCTACTACTAGTTAATCTTACTCAGGGCATCATTAACCGCATCCTTTAAGCCGCGACTGGTACTGGAAGCTCCAGAAACAGCGTCAACATCAACCTTATTCTGCTTAACCATTTCAGCGGGCAGAGTTTTTACGGCTTTTAGACCATAGTCGGCTGACTCATCCTGCTTTAGCACCTCAATATTAGTAAGCCGCTTCTGTTCACCAACAGTGACCCGGACAACAAGCTCATCACCCATACCGGTCGTCGACCGGCCAATGTACTGATTCTTGGCAGTTGGATAGTCTTCTTGCTTAAGATCTGAATCCAGGTACCTTGCCTGAGCAGACCCTCCACTAACAGCATCAACAGTGATGTCATCCTTGAGGCGAGCAGCTTCTACACCAGCAATTTTGCCCCAAATCAGACATTCAGCCAGGTTACCCCCGCCTTGGTATTGGTTAGCACAGAGACCACCCAATTCACCCGCCGAATACAGGTGCGGAATCGGCTCGCCCTTAGTATTTAGAACTTCTGCACGGGTGTTGCGTTTAGGACCACCCTGGGTATTGAGCATGGTCTGTTCCATTTGAACCGCGTAGACTGGCTTGCCAGCTAGTGCCTTCATCGTTGCCGGTGCCCGGTGGAACTCTGTATCATCTTGCGCTTCGGCTGCTTGGTTGAAGCGCTTCAACGTAGCTGCAAGTGTTTGCGCTTCAACCCCAATCTTGTCCGCCAACTCTTCGATCGAGTCAGCCTTCAGCACGTGTTCCGTGTATGGCTTGTAATCGCCAATAATATCATCGGCATCCAGTTCTCGTTTCTTATTTTCATCAAAAATTAAATATGGATGTTCCTGATTTAGCGGCACCTTCCACAAACCGTGGTTTTTAATATGGCCATGGCGGTTTTCTTCAGCTTCATTAAAGTACCTGGTGCCATCGTCACCAATCACAAAGGAGCTACCTTGTGCAACAACGTCATTTTGTTCGCCAAGCATTAAGCGCCCGCGCTCGCCGGCGGGCACGGCAAAGGCCATGCCGTGCAGGAGACCTAGGCTCTCGTAGTTAGCCATATGCCACAGGTCGGCACCGGCTGCTTGAGCCATCGTAATCCCCATCCCTTGGTTGTACAACGTACCCAGTGGTGCCACCCGTTTAGCCCCTAAGAAATCTTCAATCATGCGCTGGTTATTCTCAAAGCCGCCAGTTGCCAGCACGACACCATTCTTAGCCTGGACTTTAAGCTGCTTACCCGTACGGTCAATAACCACCCCTTCAATCCTACCTGTTTCCGGATTCTGAATTAGCTCTTGTGCCGGGGTATTGTATAAGACCGTGATTTTAGCTTTACGCTTGAGGACTTGCGTTTTCAGATTTTGCCATAAAGAGGCATCAAATAAGTTCTCCACAACAGTTGTATAGTCGTAAGAATGGACTCCTGGGAACTCTGGATACTCTTCATACGAATTCTTCAGAAACGGGGCAAATTGGCGGGCGCGGCAAGGCTTAACCTCAAGATACTTTTCAACGTACTCTGGCATGTCAACCATGCCCTGAACAAAGGTATCTATCATCTCTTCGTCAAGTTCCATTGGCGCAGTCAATTTTTCATAATATTTTTTCGTTTCGGCAAAGTCCTTACCCGTCCCGATTAACTGAGCAGAGTAGCGGGTATTGCCTCCCTCATGACCTTCTGGGGCCGAATCGACCAATAACACTTTAGCACCGGCATCAGCAGCAAATCTTGCCGCAGTTGCACCAGCTCCCCCAAAGCCCAACACAACTACATCGTAATTAGCATCCCAAGCAATATTTTTTTGATCAGTCATCACTTTGTCTCCTTTTGTAATCGGTTGCATCAGCATATATGTTAAGTTTATCACATATTGACTTAGAAAACTATCCTAACTAAAAAATCGTCCACTATTTATAGTGCAAACGATTCTTAACTGTTTAGGTATTTTTTGAGTTGACGGCCAGTGAGTCCAGCACTCAAGCCGACCAGTAACTTAATCCGCGCCTTGGGACCAGTTAAACCGCGGCAGTAGATAATACCCATCTGTGCCAGGTTAACTCCCCCGCCCTCATAATCATAGACCGGTTCCGCAATACCGTTGAAACAGCGTGAAACTAGAACAAGGGGGATGCCATGGTCAATTAGGGACTGTAAAGCACCTAGCGTTTGCGGCGGCATGTTACCGGCCCCCAGTGCCTCGATCACAATTCCTTTAGTCTGAGGACGGTCCAATGCTTGTAATAGTTCAGGACCCATGCCTGCGTATGCCTTAACTAAAAAGACACCTGGTAACACTCGGTCAATCGGCAAATGCTCCTGCGGATTGATGGTTTGCACATAATTAACGTGCCCGTCAGAGACAATCCCAATCGGCCCAAAAGTAGGTGTACGAAAGGTAGCGACATTGGTCGTATGAGTCTTGGTCACATAACGAGCCGAGTGAATCTCGTCGTTCATCACCACCACTACGCCCTTACCAAGCGAATCTGGCGCACTTGCAACCGCAACTGCTTGGCGAAAATTATAGATTCCATCGCTGCCAACTTCATTAGAGGAGCGCATCGCGCCCGTCACTACCACGGGCAGCTGACTGGAAATGGTAAGGTCCAAAAAAATGGCCGTTTCTTCCAGCGTATCTGTGCCGTGTGTGACCACTGCACCATCAAACCCTGCTGCCTCAGCCCGCCTGATCCTGAGCGACAAGTCCAACATCCGCTCTGGTGTCATATGGGGCGAGGGCAAGTTGAAGATTTCTTCTGTCACTAGTTCAACTTTACCGCTAGCTGCTAATGAGACAGTTGCAAGCGGGTTCTGGGCATTGGGCCTGATTTTACCCGTTTCATCCTCTGACATCGAAATAGTCCCACCGGTATGCAAGATTAAAATTTTTTTAGTCACAATTTTCAACTCCTAGAAGCAAGATTACTAACCCAATTTTAGCACTTAAGTTAGGCCTAATAAAAAATTCTGCTATCCCCAAGTTATTGTTATTATTCTAAGTCCGCCAGTTTATTAGCCAGCTCGTAAGAGCTTTTTCTTGCTAAAAAGTTGATTCATTTGTAAAATGACCAATGGTCATTATTGAAAATAACGGAGGCTTATATGCATACATTAACACCTACGGCAAGAAAAGCTAAAAAACAGTTGATTGCTACCGCAGCGGGTAGGCTATTTCACGAACACGATTTTTATGAGCTTTCAATGGCTCAGATTGCACATGCAGCTGGCGTAGCCAAGGGAACATTATTTAACTACTTTAAAACCAAAGAGAATATTTTTATGTACTTGCTCTTGGCAGGTTACCAAGACTTCTTGCAGGCTGCTTTAAACAGCTGGCAGTCACAACCGGAATTATCCACCTGGGAAGACCTGGTTGAGTTTTTATTACAACAAAATCACTTGTTAATTCACAAGCAAGCCGACTTAGTACGCCTTAATGCCCTCCGTGCGCCAATTTTAGAAGCTGCAGCTGACCGGGAAGAAACGCTAGCCGAGCGCCAAAAACTCTACCAGATTAACCAGACACTGGGACAGGCAATTGCTGACCGTATTCCTCGCCTTTCAGTCAAGCAGGCGAGCCATCTATTTGTAATTCAGAGTGCCATCATCAGTGGTCTAATCAACATGATGAAGTTAGATGAGTTTCACCATGACCACTTGCCAGTAAATTTCACAGGCTTTCAAATTGACTTAGAAGCCGAAGCCAAGCAAATACTAAAGTTCTACTTACAAGGTTTACAAAAGGAAATAGAGGTAGATAAATAATATGAAGCGCGAGAATATCCGGAACTTTGCTATTATTGCACATATTGATCACGGTAAGTCCACCCTAGCTGACCGCATCATGGAGCAGACTAAAACCGTCAGTGAACGCGAGCTTAGTGCCCAACTACTAGACAGTATGGCAGTCGAGCAAACACATGGTGTTACCGTCAAAGCTCGCTCGGTACGAAATTTTTATCATGGTGCTGATGGCCAAGAATATGAATATAACCTGATTGATACACCTGGGCACGTTGATTTTTCTGATGAAGTGGCCAAAAGCTTGGCTGCCAGTGATGGCGCCATCTTATTGGTAGATGCAACCCAGGGCGTTCAGGCTCAGACAATTGCCAATCTGCGGCTCGCTATCAAATACAACTTGAAGATTATTCCGGTAATTAACAAAATTGATAATGTTGCAGCAGACATTGCAGCAACAGAAAAACAGCTTCGCAAGCTGCGACCTGAATTTGCAAGTAGACCTATCTTAAAGATTTCTGCCAAAACCGGACAAAATGTCCACCAAGTCCTTGAAGCCATCTACCAAGAAATTCCTGCCCCAACGGGCGAACCGACTGCTGCTCTTAAAGCTCTAGTCTTTGATTCCCAATACGACCCATATCAGGGAATTATCGCGGACATTCGCGTCTTTGATGGTCACTTGCAGACTAAGCAAAAGTTACAACTAATGGGCCATGATAGCTCATTTACGGCCCAGTCTATCGGGATTTTCAACCCAGATATGAAAGCAGTCCCAACACTAACAACCGGTGAAGTTGGCTATCTGGTAACTGGCCTCAAAGACGTTCAGGCCCTGCAGGTCGGTGAAACCATAACTACTACCGCGCATCCTGCAACTACCGCAATTCCCAACTTTAAGCCCGCACAATCAATGGTCTATGCGGGACTTTTTCCAAAGGGGGAGACGAGTTATGAGGAACTTAAGCAGGCAATCAGCAAGCTTGCTCTCAATGATACTTCGTTTCACTATAAACCGGAACAGTCTGAAGCACTTGACGCTGGCTTTCGTTGCGGCTTTTTGGGCATTTTCCACTTGCAAATTATCAAAGAAAGGCTGCGTACCGAATATCATGTTGAAGTCTTAACAACCGCACCCAACGCTACATACCAGGTCTACCTTAAAAATCAGCAACCACAGGGTGAATACTTAACCATTACCAACCCGGTGGAGTTTCCCGACTTCGCTATAATCGATCACGTGTGCGAGTCCTTCGTCAAAGCCATTATTACCACTCCCAACACCTATCTCAGTGCAGTCATGAAACTTTGTGAGGAACATTATGGCGAATTACTCGACATTGATAATCAGCAAGACTTGGTTACTCTTACCTACAAATTACCTGTTTCTGAAATTGCCTACAACTTCTTTAACAGTCTAAAGTCACTCACACACGGTTACGCGACTCTCGACACCGAATTCCTCGACTATGAGCCCGTTGATATTGTCAAAATCCAGACGCAAATCAACTATGCGCCGGTCGATGCCTTAGATATCCTAGTACCGCGTCAACAAGCAGACCAAATTGCACATAAGTTAGTGGAAAAGTTAAAATATGCCATCCCGCGCCGGTTATATCCTATGCCCGTTCAAGCAATTATTGAAAATAAGGTTATTGCCCGAGTTGATGTTCCTCCATTGCGTAAAAACGCTGCAGTTAACGGTGAACAGCGTAGTATTTCGAAAAAGCAACAATTGTTGCGCCGTCAGAGCCTCAATAAGCGCCAGGCCGCCCGCAGTGACATCAAACTACCCCAGAGCGTCTTTGATGCGGTTTTAAATTTAGACTCACCTGCATAAAATATAGCTTATCCTGCTGAAGTCGTGTTTTTAATTAAGCGAACGTTTAATACCAAAAAATCTCCCAAGATGCACTACTTGAGAGATTTTTAGTTAACAGCTTAATTTTAAAACTTAGTCGTCCAGCTTTTCCTTGTTAGTAACCTTTAATTGGTCATCAAAGGTGTAGACAACTGGTTCACCGGTCTTCATTTCTACGTCCATGATATCAGCATCGGAAATGTTCTCAATGTACTTGGTCAGGGCACGCAGTGAGTTACCGTGAGCGGCAATAATGACGTTCTTACCAGCCAATAAGTCAGGCGCAATGTGATCTTCCCAGAATGGCATTACCCGTTCCAGACACACTTTGAGGTTTTCAGTCCGTGGAATGATGTTCGGGTCAAGGTCAGCGTAACGGCGGTCATGCACTTGACTAAATTCTGAATCATCCTCAAGCTTCGGTGGCAGCACATCATATGACCGGCGCCAGATGTGAACCTGGTCGTCGCCGTACTTGTCAGCTGTGTCCTGCTTGTTCAAACCTTGCAACCCACCATAGTGACGTTCATTCAGCCGCCATGACTTAGTCTCTGGCACCCAAAGTTGGTCACTTTCTGCTAAAGCATAGTGCAGGGTCTTAATCGCCCGGGTTAACACCGAGGTATAAGCTTGGTCAAACTCCAAACCATGCTCCTTAATCAGCTTACCTGCGTTCTTGGCTTCCTTAACCCCCTGGTCTGATAGGTTAACATCAACCCAGCCCGTAAACTTGTTTTCAAGGTTCCATTCACTTTGTCCGTGACGGATCAAAACTAATTTCGACATGAAATATCTCCTTTGCAAATTAAAAACTTCACTTACCATTTTACACATTTAGCCCTTGTTTTCACAGAGTTTCGAACTAAAAATCATTTTTTTAATTCAAGTTTTACGATACAATAGACATAATATAATTAGTAGAAAAGAGATTTTACCCACCATGAAACCGAAAAAAATATTACTTGGCTTGGGACTTGTAACTGCGTTGTTGGTCAGTGGCTGTTCTAATCAGCAAAAAAAGACTGAACCGGTCTTAACCAAAACAGCAGTAATCAAGCGGTCCCAAAAGAGCTTCAAGAGTGGTCAAGTCAAGCAAGTCGTTGACTTAAACACGGACACATCCAGCCAGTCAGTTGCCTCAATCTTCACCTTTGGCGGCGAACCGACAATTGTTCACCTTAACTATGAAACTAAGAACAAGAACAAGTCTCAACGCGCTGAAGAATGGGTTAGCAATACCGGTACAACTTATATTAACGGTCAGAGTACTTGGTATAAGGCCGACCTAGGCAAGATGACCGGACATTCCTACGCTGATGTGCTTGACGCGATTTTTAATAATGAAATGTTGATGGCTCCGCCGAAAGACCTCGTCAAGGCATATCAGATGAAACGCAAGGGCAACACCTACACCTTAACCGCAACTCTCAAAGACAAAAAGATTATGCAGGAAGCGGTCAAGCCGATCTTTTTGACTAATACACAGAGCCCGAAGCAAACTAAGATTTACCAACGCCTGGGTAAAGAAGGCAAGTTCAAGAACATGCAGGTCAAGTTGGTAGTCAAGAACGGTCACCTGCTTAGCTTTAAGTACTTCGTCAACATGCGGATTGGCAAGTTAATGACGCTAAGAACCGGACAAGTCTACAGCAATATGCGGAGTCGTGACTTCTTAAAAATCCCTGACAATGTCTTGAATGCCAAGCCTTTACCAAAGGATAAGCAAGATAAAAAGTAAATTCCAAGCCTCTTACTAGCGCAGTGCAGTAACGGGCTTTTTTATTAGTGAAATTATCGCAGACCCAGCAGTAAAACTTAAATTATGCACCCTAATTGCCCAGATATTCCCAATCGTTTATGATTGAGTAGACAAGGATATTTATAAATGGAGGTTTAATGATGAAGTTAGGAATTATCGGCAGTGGCATGATTGTCCACGACTTTTTGACGACCGCAGACCAGGTTAAGAACTTAGAATTAACCGCAATTTCAACGACGCAACGCAGTCAGCCGGTTGCCCGCGACCTGGCTCAGCAATACGGCATCAAAGAAGTTTATGCTGACAACGAGCAGCTACTACACAATCCTGAGGTCGATACGGTCTACGTTGCCGTACCCAACTTCTTGCACTATGACGTGGTCAAGCAGGCAATTGCTGCCGGCAAGAACGTCATCTGTGAGAAGCCTTACGTGGAATCTGTAGCAGAAGCTCAAGAGTTGAAACAACTGGCTGACGACCGCGGCGTGATTATTGTTGAGGCTATCACCAACATTCACTTAGAAAATTATCGGGCAATCAAACACATGCTTGCCAAGATTGCTCCGATTCACATCATCTCGCTCAACTACACCCAGTATTCTAGCCGTTATGATGATTTCTTAGCCGGAAAGATCGCTCCCGTCTTTGACCCTGCAAAGGACGGCGGCACTCTAAAGGATCTGAATATCTACAATATCCACCTGACGGTTGGACTCTTCGGTAAGCCGGAAGCCGTCCACTATTACCCAGTGATGCAGCAGGGAATTGACACCTCCGGTATCTTAACTATGACATATCCAGATAAGCAAGCGGTCTTAATTGCTGCCAAGGACTGCTACACTACACCCCGTTCTTTTATTGAAGGCGAACAAGGCTCAATCTCGTTTGACGGGTCAACCGGAGTTATCAAGGACTTCACGGTCGAACCACGAAATGGCGATATTGACAAGTTCCGCTTCAACCAGTACCAAAACCGCATGACCAGCGAGTTTATTGACTTTGTTAATATTATTGACGAGCACGATACTAAGACTGCAGACGACCTATATGAACACAGCGTCAATGTCATTGACGTCTTGGCGCAAGCCGAGGCCTCAGCAGCAAATAAGTAATTGCTAAATTCAGCCTAAGGGATTATACTTGATAAAAATTACAGCAAAGGTGGGTGCAGCAATGATTATGAGGGATATTTTTTATATCTTAGACAGGGTAATAATCTCTTACGGGATTATTGGGCTACTTTACAGTGTGAAGAAGTATTACAACAATAACCGCTATCCGTTGGCACAAAGCAAACTTTCTAAGGCAATGAAGCTCTGCTTTACTGCCTTATTGCTTATTCCCTGGATCTTTCCGTTAGCTACAATACTGTTCCCATTAACTTCAGTTCCACCCACTTATCTTCACCGGGCTGTGACGGCTTCAGCACTATTCCCATTAGCAGCGCTAGTCACGGATGCTGTCTTGTATGCCTTTACTTGGTTACAGCAAAAAAATTACTTAAATAAAAAAGTAAATTAAACCACAATAAAAGGCCGTATTCCCATAGTAGTGGGATACGACCTTTTACTTATATGATAGCTAAAAAAGTCCACAGAACAAAAATTCTGTGAACTTTCTTTGTTACTTTAAAAGTTGGCTGCCTTGACAAATTCGGTAGCGCTAATTGGGTAGTAGACCTGACCTGCAATGGTAATCCGTCCCCCATATGTGCGAACGGTATCGCCTCGCAGTAACTTCGAGTTGTTGGCACGAGCGCCAACAGTGTTGTAAACATAAGCATTATGCTTCAAGACCCGGTTCTTGCCAATAATGTTGCTGGCCACAACATATTGGTTATCACCAATCTTCAGGAACTGCTTGTTGTTAATGGTAACAGTCTGCTGCACCGTTACCTTTGTACCGGCAGTCTGTAGCTTGGAGCTGGTTTGCTTGCCTTGCGCATCGTAAATATAAGCATCATGCATCAGGGTTTGCTCGCCAGTTACAACTTCACTGGTTGCCGGCTTGCTAGTATCATTTGCGCTGCTAGCGCTACTTGCTGCACCATCGTTATCCGTTTCGCCGCCTTGCAAGTTATAGTAATACTTGAGCAGGTCAAAGAAGTCATCCATTGAGTAGCCCCACTTCGCAAAGTAGTCATCGGGATCGGTATGATTGGTACCGCCAAGAAATTGTGAAACCGCATGGTGGGACCAGATTGTCCCCTTACCAGTATTGGAAGCATTAGTTGGCACGATATCATAGCGGTGTAATAACTTGGCTGCATAGATAGCATCATTGTTTACGCTCTTAGCAAACTTATTCCGCGTATTCTCCTGGCAAAGTTCAATCTGAATGAAACGATTGTTGGCCAATGCACCTGCGCCCCAGACCCCGTAATTAGGCGTCATCATTTGAATGACTTGCTTGTGGTCAACGAAGGCATGAACGTAGGAGTACATGTTCTTCCACTCACGGTTGAAGTAGATAGCTTCGTTGTACGCTGAAGCCCCCGGTGTTGCCGTTTCATGGATAACAATCCCTTCGGGTTGACCCTTACGGTACTTAATCGCGGTCTTCTTGGTGTAGAACTTATTATACCGAATGTTCTGCGTCTGCAACATCTTGTGCAGGTAGGTAACACCGACATAACTATTCTGCTTAGCAACCGCGTTAATTGAAGCAGCTTGAACCGCTTGACTCTGACCAAGCTGCAAAACAGGTGTAACTAAACCTACTCCGATAGCAATAGTAGTTATTAGTTTCTTTATTTTCATTTAAAAATTCATTCCTTATTTCTTACTTAATGCATCCTGCGTGGAGCTAAAAATTCCCCTTCTTAATGTATTGGTGAAGTCCAATCCGGTAATACTGGTTGCCATAAATCTTAACTGCCGCACCAAAAGTGGCAACGGACTCACCCTTCTTCATCACTTTCTGGTTATCGCGATTACCATAATCATTGAAGATATAGGCGTTACTCTTCAATACTTTCATCGTGCCATCAATGTTGCCACTTGCAATGTACTGGTCATCAGCAATCCGGTAATACTTCTTACCGTTAATGGTCTTGGTACCATAAGTAGCAACTATCTTGCCGTTGACACCAGACTGAATTGCCTTCATACCCTTAATCCGTTCGCCCTTACCATTATAGACAAGCGCATTGTGCATCAGGGTCTTGTTAACCTTCTGATCACCCTTAGGTGCTTTAGCAGCTGGGGGCAGGGCACTGCCCTGGTTCAATAGAGTATCATTAACCCAGCCCTTGCCATTAATGTACATCCGCTTCTTACCATTATAAAAGGTAATCGTCTTAGTAACTGTAACGGCATCGCCCTTAGCAACGGAACCGCTCTTAGCTGAAACCGCGTGATCAGTTGGCCAGGCATAAGTCGCTCCCGCCTTCTTCACGATATATGACTTGCTGGTAGTCGAAAGCTGGGGATCATATTGCGTTAAGTTGTAAGTGCTAATGCGGTTGTTTAAGATTGTGTTGTAGTTATTGGCGGTGGCATAGGTCCCCGTCAGCGCCTTGGTGGCGTCCTTATAGCTGGATGCATTCTCCAGCCAGGCACCCTGGTAACGCAATGGCTGCCAAGAGACACCTTCACGAAGCTTCTTACCGTTATCGTTAAAAGATTGTTGGTAGCTTGGGTACTTCCTAAACTTGGCAACTACGTAGTAGCTCTTGCCGTCCTTGGTCTCTTCGCGCGTCTTGGCAGAATAAGTTGCTCCAGGCCAGCTATCATCGGCCTTCATGCCGAACAAGTTATTGGCATTTACCGCTAGGCCCGATTGACCCCAATTAGATTCCACAATTGCTTGGGCAATCATGACCGATGGATACAGACCATACTTCTTCGCCATCTTCTGAGCTTGCTTAGCAGCAGTATTCAAAAACGTCGTCTGACTAGACGTAGCTGCTGATACCTGCTCAGTCTTTGCTGGAGAATTGGCAATTAAGTTGTTGGTAACTGGCGCAACGGCAGTAGCAGCAAGTGCTGCCACCGCAAAGCCAGTGATAAGTCTTCTTTTCATAAATTATGTTTCCTCCCTAATCGACACTTTTATTGTATCGAGCAATCTGCTGATAGACAATACTTTCTACCTATTTGTAGTCAAAAAGTAATATTGGCTTTTCTATATTACAAATAGTAATTTAGTTTTCTAAAACATTTCGTAAGCGGATCACCAAACTACGCTTGATGCGCTGCAATTGTACCCGGCTAAGACCAGTCTCAACTACTAAGGAATTAACGGGCTGCTTCAATACTAGGTGCTTGAAGAAGATGATGCGCTCAATTGGGGCCATTCTTACCAGCTCGTGCTCTAGGGTTAAGTAATTATCCCAACTCATCAATTGGCTGACCGAGGCCAGATCTTGGCCGAGTTCTTGTGTCTCTTGCCGCTGATTCTTGCGCAGCTGGTCGATGGTGCGCCAGACAATCTTGCGAAAGGACCGCCGGTCGACTTCTGTCCGGGGCAGCCCCCGCGATTGACTAAGCAGCTCGGCATACAGCAATATACCCTCCTGCAGAAAGTCTTCATAGTTGGGATGGTTATATCTGACGTGAGCAGACTGCAAGGCGCCTCGCACCAATCTCTGGTTGTTCCACGCCGTTAGGAATGCTCTTTTGCTAATCTTCATTTTTTGTGACTCTCCTTAAGTTAATGTCACAAGCGCTTGTGTAGCCTAAGATTAGCAAGTTTGGTGGTTGGTTCAAAGCCAAACGTTGTAAGCGCTAACACTAATATTTATCATTATCAACTAGGCGGACTTAAAGTAGCCGATAAGCGGACGCCCGTGTTGGCAAGACCTAATCTATGGGTATTAAAAAACAACAAAAAAACGCAAATCTAAGTAGATTTGCGGCCGAAATCAGTAGAGCGTATCTGGGCGCTGGCTCAAGTGGTAGATGACGCGATGAGATTCGGTCAAGTAGGCCTGTTCATAATAATCGGCCAGATACTGAGCATAGCGCGAATGCTTCTTATTGAGCAAGTCCTGCAAGATTGCATTCAAGGATAAGTCACTGCTCGACTGATGAGGATGGAAGTAGTCAGATTGGTCAAGCAAAGATGGTCCACTGGGCGGCTTGACCTTCCAGCCCAAGCGCTCTTCAAGGTGAGCCAGACCCAACTTACACAGATAATGATTGTAGAGTAGCCCGGTGCGCAAGCGGTCATGGATGCGGTTAGTGCAGTTGTTAAAGGTAAAAACACACCCACCTGGACCGATTGATACAAAGTTAATTGTGTACTGTTTAACGACTTTGAAGCTGGCCATCTGGTGCAGGGCAACCCAGTCTACATTACCGGCATTATAACTGCGCATGGAGAAGTAAGCCAGCCGACCGGTTGCTATGGTATTGCGCCCCTTGATGTTGATCTGACGAGCAAATTCACGCTGAAACTCAATCCCAGCCAGGAGACATTGCTTGCCGTAAGCGGTGAGGAGCGCACTTGAACTGCGCTGGCTCAACACAATACCTTCCTGACTGTCAAAGGCCACACTCTTGTACTTGCCCAGAAGCGGTTGCTGCTGAAACTCATAGACAGCAAGGGTCTTTGCATTAATGCAGTAGTTCTGACCACCGGTTAGGTATTGGTCTAATACCTGGTCATGCCCTACCTGCTGGCGGAGCAGTTGCTTAGACCAATTACGGTATTTATCGCCGGCTGGTAAGTTCCAGTTATTACTATTAGTTTTCATCGCTTCTTCCTCCCTTAAAATGTCTGTTTAAGCCAATTATACAGAAGAAGCGAATGAGCATAATAAATCTGCTAAAAAAGTGCAACAAAAAACGGAAACAATTACTTGTTTCCGTTTCAGTTGTTAATACAGCAGTTAAAACTTAACTGTCAGGATTAATTAACGAATGTTGGCAACCTTAACGTATTGCTTAGCAGGACCACCAATCCGGTAGTAGAGCTTACCATTCTTGAATTTATAAGGTGAACCGTAAGTAATGACAGTCTTGCCCTTACGCAGAACACGCTTATCAGCACGCTTCTTACCCGTCTTGTAGACATAAGCGTTGTGCTTCAAGACACGTGAAGTACCATCGATGTTGTCGGCCATTACGTATTGACCTTCAGCAATCTTGTAGGCCAGACGACCATCTGCAAGCTTAACTGTTTTACTGTATACATCAACCTTAGTGAAGGCACGTAAAGTTTCAGTGCCCACACGCTTGTGCTGTAGATCATAGATGTATGCGTTATGCATAACAGTCTTAGATACCTTGTCAGCAGCTGGCTTGAATGAACCATCAACGTACTTAGTTTCTACATAAAGGTTAGAATCAGCAGACTTAATCCGCGTGTATGATTTACCGTTAATGATTACTGGATCACCAAAGGCAGTAACTTTTTCACCGTTTTGCACAGTCGTCTTGGTGTCAGTTACAGTGCTACCATCAATTTGGTAAACTGGAACGGCCCCATCTGACTGAACAATCTTATCAACACCAGCTGCTGGCGTAGTGGTGGTAGAACCACCTCCATTAACAGGTGCTGGAGTTGGGTTTGGGTTAATAGTAACTGCTGGATTAACCGTAACTTCAAAAGTTCCAGTCTCACCGCTATCAGCAAGCAAGTTCAAAGTGATTTTAAATGGGCTTGCTGGTTGGGTAAAGTTACCGTTAGTATCTACACCACTGAGAGCTGCACGAATATCAGCTTGAAGATCCTTAAAATCAGCTTTCTCAGTTGGAGTGCCATTAGTTGATACTGCATATTTAGCAGTAATCTTAGCTGCGACATCAGCAATATTGGTGTCTGCGGCAGTCAGGTCAACAGAGCCTGAAGTGACAACTGCACCACCCGCCTTATTTTCTTTAACAACTGGTTCGCCAGTCAAAGTAGTATCAAAAAGCTTAAACATGTCACTGACTACACCGATTCCAGTGATTTTACCAGTTGAATCAGCTTCAAGGTAATAGGTATCATCATTAGCAGAAATTGCATATGTTTTACCAGGTGTCAAACCAGTAATATCAACTTTTTCAGCTACAATATAATTAGTATCTTGCGCAAAATTTGCAACTTCACTACCAGAGACTACTAGTCCCTTACCATTCGGATCTGGTTCTACATCTGGAGCGACAACCGAAATTGTATTTCCATTATCATCAGTAATTATTTCGGGCGTATCAGAAGCAGCCTTATAAACCTTTTTTTCTGTTACCGTTGCTGTAGCACCTGTCGGCTTAGTTGGCATAGTAAGGGTTGCCTTCAACTTACCAACAGGAGCGTTTGGAACCAAACTAGTAACATTGTCAAGGCTCAGGCTAATTGTGGCCGCACCATCAACCTGAACAGCATTATTCCCACCACCTTTAACATCAATGTTGCTATCCGCTAATACAGTTGATACTGACGTTGCAACAACTGGAGCAACTGCCAGTATGGCAGCAGCAGCAGCACTAATAATTCTTGAATTCTTTTTCATAAGTCTTTCCTCCTTTTTCAAAAAACCCGGAAACGACTAGCTCGTTTCCGGGTTTCTAGATTAACAATTAAAACTTAACTATCAAAAGTTAATTAACGAACGTTAGCAACCTTGATGTATTGCTTCGAAGGACCACCAATCCGGTAGTAAGCCTTGCCGTTCTTGAATGTGTAAGGTGAACCGTAAGTAGTTACAGTGTTACCCTTACGCAGAACACGCTTGTCAGCGCGCTTCTTGCTGGTGCTGTAAACATATGCATTGTGGTTCAATACACGTGAAGTACCATCAATGTTGTCAGCCATTACGTATTGATCTTCACCTTCAGCAAGCTTGTAAACCAGACTACCGTCTTCAAGTTTAGTAGGTTGGCCTAATACATCAACCTTAGTGAAAGCAGCTAACATCTTAGTACCAACACGCTTCTTCTTAGCATCGTAGATGAAAGCATTGTGCATAACAGTCTTAGAAACCTTGTCAGCTGGCTTGAATGTACCATCGATGTATTGAGTTTCAATGTAAAGGTCTGAGTCAGCACTGTTAATGTGAGTGTATGACTTACCGTTGATGATAACTGGTTCGCCAAAGGTAGCAATCTGATCACCGTTTTGAACAGTGGTCTTGGAGTCAGTTACAGTGTTACCAGTAATTTGGTAAACTGGAACGGCACCGTTTGATTGAACTGTCTTGTAAGTTGCACCCTTAGTACCAACAGTCAACATGAAAGTTAACTTAGAAGTCAACTTGTCAGCGTTAGTAGCAGTTACAGTTACTGGGTATTTACCAGCAACCTTAGTGTTAACCTTGCTGTAGTCAAAAGTTGGCTTCATTGCTGCAGCACCTAAGCGGTTACTTACCTTAGCAGAGAAAGCTGCTTCAAGCGCTGGCTTGTTAATAGCACTGTTAACTGGTACATAGTTCCAAGCAGCATTTTCTAATGCGTCATTATCCTTCATGGTTTGAGTACCCTTGAAGCCCAAACCAGGAACAGTAGTAACACCACCAACCGTTGTTGGAGTACCACCTGGAATAAAGGTAATCAATGGGTATGAGTCAGAAACTTGAGCAACACCAGGGTCAACTGTAACTACGAAAGTACCGGTCTTACCATTAGATGCTTGCAAGTTCAAAGTAACCTTGAATGGCGTAGCTGGTTTAACAAAAGTATCGTCTGACTTAACAGTAACACCAGCAGCCTTCAATGAGTCACGAATATCTTGGTAAAGGTTCGTGAACTTCGCAGTTGCTGCATTAGGACTATTAGTACCAGCGTCAGTAGTTGTTGGCGTATACTTGTCAGTAATTGCTGTAGCAATAGCGTTAACAGTATCAGCAGCAGCAGTAACATCACCAGAACTTACAACAGTTGTTAGTAAAGTGTTGTCAGCTTGCTTAATTGGTGTAGTTACAACTGGGGCGCCAGTCTTGGTAGTGTCAAAAAGCTTGAAGCTGTCACTAACAACATCAACCCTAGCAATACCTGTAGCATCAGTAGTTGCCTTATAGTTCTTACCACCTACAACAATAGTGTATTCCTTGTTAGGCGTTAAGTTAGTAATCGAAGCAGTAGCAACGGCTACGTATTCACCAGTAGTTGAAAGTTGCTCAGTAGGAGCACCAGTAATAGTTGCTGCACCAGTAGTAGCATTAACAGTAACACCACCCACTGGGTAGATCTTAGCTGTTGAAACTGATACACCAGCACCTGTTGGCAAAGTTGGGGTTGCAAGTGAAGCCGCTACTTTAGAAGCAGGATCATTGTTAACCAAACTAGCAACATTAGTAATGTTCAGGCTAAGTCCAATAGTTGCTGTAGTAGTATTAGTAGTACCACCTACAACAGTAACAGTAGTATCAGCAAAAACAGTTGATACGGTAGATGCAGCAACTGGGGCAACTGCCATTAAAGCAGCAGCAGCAGCGCTAGCAATTCTTAAATTTTTCTTCATGTGGTCTTTCCTCCTTGTGTATATACAAAATAGTAATAGGCTATAGGTTCGGTTGTATTGAGCCTACATTGTTACAACACCCTTCCAGCCGAATTCATAAGTTTATAACTCTTATGAGGTAGCTTTCGAGCTGAAGAACGCGCATGCGTACAGGCAATTCAACCTGAAGCATAGCTATTACTTACCACATTTCATATTGTACCTACCTTTCTGGGAAATTGCAAGACGTGCGTTTATTTAACATACTTTTGTAATAAAGTCTTATGCTTTCTTTATTTTGGGATCTTTTTTGTAACAGTCGGAAAGCCCTAGTTATTGGGCCGTATCAATATATTGATGTAGTAAAAGGCTTTTTTTGATACACGAATTTTACAAACAAATAACGAAATAAAGTAAAAAGGCATGCCAATGTGACATGCCTTTCACCTGCCAGGTCCTTACTTAGACCTGAAATACTGCTTAATTAACGCAATTACCCTAGCAACTGCGTGCAATAGGTGCACGCTAGCTTGATTAAGCTGCAGTATCATCGAACACACTAGTAACAGTTCGTTCAATATAGGCAGCAGATTGCGGAATCTTATACAGATCAACTCCATCTTTGGCGAAGGCATTAGCCTGCGCAATTGTCTCCATTGCTGTCTTCACGGTCGCCTTATTTAAATTGGCGCTGGCCTCTGGCACCGCTAGCTTAGCCTTCTTAGCGGCACCTGTCAAGAATACTAGTTGTAAAGTTCTGCTTGTCGTCATTGTGTTTACCTCTTTCTACCTATTAATTTAACGGGACTGCTTGCTTCTGAATCAGGGTGGCACTACCTAAGTCATCACCCTGCAGGTCGGCCAAGACGCCACCTACTTCGGCTAGGCCTGCGGCTGATACTCCCTGCTTAACGTTCTTGAAGGTCCGGGCCTTAGCCCCCACCTCACCATACCGGTCATTCAAGAAAGTATATTGGATTGACTGATCTATTAACTCGAAATTCATGTTTCCTAAACCTTTCCTTATTATAATCTGCTTAATTCTGCTGTAAGTGCTCCGCGCGCCAGCTCCCTTACACTATTAATAACGAATTAGGTCGGGCGAGTGTAACATTATTCTTGCGAAAAGCTTATTTTTCTAGCTTAAAAATATCATTAAGTAGTCAAATCGCCCCAAAGCAACTATAATTAGTCTTAGTATTAATAAGGAGGATTATTTCCTAATGAAGAAATCTACAATTTTGACGATTGTGGCGGTGGTGGTTATCGCCATTGGCGGCGGTGTATTCTACGCCACCCAAAAAGCCAACCACAATCAGGTCGATGCTTCCTATAATGACGCAATGACCAGCGGCAAGAAGGCCGTTGCCGATAAGGACTACAAGCGGGCAAGTAGCGCGTTCGAGAAGGCGCTGGGCATCAAGCAGACTGACCAAGCCAAGGCTTACAAAGACCAGTCTGACAACATGCTGGTAGCAATTACGGCTACTAAGGCTGGCAAATACGACCGGGCCCTTAACCGCGTTGACGGAGTAATCAAGCAGAATGCTGGTTACGGCGTCTTGGTTAAGCAAGGCAAGCAGCTGAAGGAGACCATCGAGGACGTTCAAGACAACTACGACCACGAGATTACGCCTATCTTCACTGCAGCTGAGGAAGCAGAGAGTAACCAGCAATATGTGACGGCCGTTGAACAATATCAACGGGTACTCGACCTGCCCTACATCAACGGACAATACTACAGCAAGTATAAGGAGAGGGCCCAAAAAGGCATCAAACGTGACAAAAAGGCAGCTAAGAATAACAATGGCACTGCAGCCGTTCCTTACGGTTCAAAGTCGAGTCGCGCAAATAAGCATGACACGGGTAATGCCGGCAAGACCGGTGAAGGCGCCATGGGCAACCACAAGGTGCATGGTAAGACTGTTACGAACAAGCAGATTGACCAGTTACGCAAGCGCGTTGGTCAGCTAGGTTATGAAGCTTCATCTTGGAGTCCGCAAGATCTGATTGACTTGTACCGCAATTCCGGCCAGAATAGGCCAAGCAAGATTACCAGCCAAGATGTGCAAAATTATTTAAAGCCGTAAAGTAACAACTATGCTGCTAACTAATCGCCCTTGCTGCACTATGCGGTGAGGACGATTTTTGCTAATGGGACAGTTGCAGAAATCGCCCCAATGGTTGCTTTTACCATTTAAACTCTGTAAAATGACTATTGACTTTCACGGTTCCTATTTTTATTAAAGGAGTGTCTGCTTTGACCGAAAAAGAAGAAAAAAATATCAAAGAGCAAGATCAGGAAAAAGAAGAACAAGAAAACGAAGAACTTAAGGTCATCGTTCCTGAAGTTACTTGGACCACGATGCCCGCAGCAGAGTTTGCCGAGCAACCCAAGTACTTGCAAGTCTTCACTGACTTCTATATTGCGAAGTTCAACCAACGCGACTTAGAAATCATGAACACTTACGACGTTGACTCTAACATGGTTGACATTAACATCTATCTGCTCGACAACATTAAGTTCGGCCACAAGGATTTGGTTAGCCATGCGCTGCAAGATCACGCCCAAAATTTCCTCAACATTGTCGCTGAAATCGCCCAAAAAGACGATGTAACCGCGGAAAATATGACTTCCTACCAAGACTGGGACGACTGGTATGAGGACCGACGCAACAACATTTCTACTTCTTTATCATAATTTACTTGTACTATAAAGAAAAAAAGAACAAAATAGAGTTTTAAAAGAGGATGTCGCTTGGGCATTCTTTTTTACTTAAACTATTTTGGGTTAAGTCTATGGGAGTATTAAAATGTCTATGGATCAGAAACAAAAGCGCATTTCAGCGGCAGGACTGCTAATCACAATTGGCATTGTCTATGGTGATATCGGAACCAGTCCGCTCTACGTAATGAAGTCAATCGTTACCGGGAACGGGGGCATTGCCAATGTTAACCGGGAATTAATTTTGGGGGCAATCTCGTTAATTTTTTGGACGGTTACCCTATTAACAACCGTTAAGTACGTCATGATTGCTCTGCGCGCAACCAACCGCGGCGAAGGCGGAATCTTCGCCCTCTATGCGCTGGTACGCAAACGAGCCAAGTGGCTGGTAATGCCGGCACTGATTGGAGGCGCCGCGCTCCTGGCTGATGGTACATTAACTCCAGCCGTAACGGTTACCACTTCAATTGAAGGTCTTAAGAACATGCGCTTTGGTTCCAGCATCCCGGTCCCCAGCCAGAATGCGGTCGTTTTAATCACGATTATTATTCTGCTAGCTTTGTTTTCAATTCAAATGCTTGGCACGAGTAGCATTGGTAAGGCCTTTGGTCCCATCATGCTGGTCTGGTTCACCTTCTTAGGATTAGTCGGCATCAACAACATGACGCATGACTGGTCAATCCTCCAAGCCCTTAATCCGGTCTGGGCAATTAAGATTCTGTTCAGCCCGGCTAACAAGGCCGGGATCTTCATCCTGGGTTCAATCTTTCTAGCAACAACCGGGGCTGAGGCCCTCTACTCTGATGTCGGTCACGTTGGCCGTGGTAATATTCATGGTTCTTGGCCATATGTTTTTGCCTGTCTTGCCCTCAACTACCTAGGCCAAGGGGTCTGGATTCTACAAAACCCCAACTTCAAGACCAGTGGCGGGACTGAGCTCAACCCCTTCTTTGAAGCAGTTCCGGCCAACTTACGTCTGTTCAGCATTATCTTGGCAACAATAGCAGCCATCATCGCCTCTCAAGCGCTCATTACCGGTTCCTTTACCCTGGTTTCTGAAGCCAGTGGGTTAAAGTTCCTGCCGCGGATGAATATCCATTATCCTACTACTACTCACGGTCAGATCTATATTCCAGCGGTTAACAAGATGATTTGTCTTGCTACCATTGCGATTGTGCTCTTCTTCCGCACTTCCCAGCACATGGAAGCCGCCTACGGTCTGTCAATTACCGTAACAATGTTAATGACGACCCTGCTCTTGTTTGAATACTTGGGTGCTAAAAAGCAACCGTTCGTCCTCCGCCTGCTCTTTCTCGTTGTCTTCGGCTTCATTGAGGGTATGTTCCTCATCTCCAGTTTGACCAAGTTCATGCATGGTGGTTACGTAACGGTGCTCATCGCAGGCTTCATTGGCATTATCATGTTCATCTGGTACTTCGGTAATAAGGTACGCGACAAGCACGAAGGAGTAAGTACTTACGTCCGCTTAGACGAGTATACTGACATGCTCACCGACCTAAGTCACGATGAAGACTATCCAATCTACGCAACCAACCTCGTTTACATGGCCCCGGTCAAGTATAACAAGTTCATCAAGCGCGAAATTTTGTACTCGATTTTGGATAAACGGCCAAAGCGGGCTCGGGCCTATTGGTTCGTTACCGTCAACATTACTAACGAGCCCTTTACCGCCAGGTATGCAGTCAATACCTATGGAACCAAGAACGTGATTAACGTCCAACTCTTCCTGGGTTTCAAGAAGCAGACCAGTGTGAACATCTATTTAAGACAAATTGTCCACGACTTAATTAAAGACGGCACAATCGAGTCTCAACCACAAGAATACACTACTACACCTGGCCGGATGGTCGGGGACTTCTCCTTTGTCCTGGTTAACGATGTTGTCAGTCCGTTAACACGGCTAAAGGGCTTTGAGAAGTGGATGCTAAAGGCCCGCGTCTGGCTGCAAAACCTGTCCCCGAATCCGGCTTCCTGGTTCGGTCTTGAGTACACAGATACTGTGGTCGAACGGGTTCCGCTAATCTTGGGTAAGCCGCAGCACAACCTGCATATCCGGCGGGTGGCAGCGCAAGACTATTCTCACTCAAAAGATCAAGAGAGTTAATTTTTTACTTTAAAAGGCATTAGTCCGGTATAATTTACCAGGCAATGCCTTTTTATGTTGCCAACTTTTCATGATGGTTTAGACCAAATTAGTTATCAACCAAACAGGCTTTGTTTGCACTAATAGACTTATTTTCACTGCTGGTAGCAGTACTTGCTTTTTAGGTGGCTCAACTCTTGTTTTGAGGTCTTGCTGATTTTTTCACAAACTAAATAGCTTGAAATCAATAACTTTATTGGATTAATTTCACAAATTTTTATTTTTTATATTTATTTTTTCTTTTAGCATGCTATAATGTAAGCGGTTATATTCAGCTATCTTTTATTTCTTAATCAAAGATATGCTAGGAATATTTTACTTGTGTTGAATGTGTCTTTTGGAGGATATTAGAATGGATTTATTTAAAACGGTGATCGCCATTATCCCAATCGTGTGGTTGATCTTATCCCTGGGCGTCTTTCACGTCCGCGGCGACCTCGCTTGTGTGATTGGCTTCGTCGGTGCGATTGTGTTGAGTATTGTCGGGTTTGGCTTCTCCATTCCGGACAGCCTGACCGCCGGGTTAGACGGAATCATGATGGCATTTTGGCCAATTATTTACGTTATTATTTCTGCTGTCTTTATCTATAACATCAGCAGAAAGTCTGGAGGCATGGACACTATCATGTCCATGTTAACCTCGATTACCAAGGATATGAGAATTCTTGTCCTGATTCTTGCTTGGGCGCTTGGTGGCTTCCTAGAAGCCGTCGCCGGCTTTGGAACTGCCGTAGCGATTCCTGCAAGTATTCTAATTATGCTGGGAATGGAACCAATTAAGGCAGCCGTTATTTGTCTGATTGCCAACACTGCCCCGACCGCCTTTGGTGCAATTGGTCTGCCAATTACTACCTTGGCCAAAGTAACCGGCTTGGGTGCAACCGAATTAGGCTTCTTCGTTTCCATTCAATTATTTATTTTAATTATTATCATTCCTTTTGTACTGGTTTATCTAACCGGCGGTAAAGGGATGAAGTCGTTCAAGGGTAATGGAGTATTAGCCGCAACGCTGCTGGCGGGACTGACTTTTGCTGTTCCCCAAATCTTCATTACTAAGTACATGGGACCAGAACTACCATCCATTGTCGGTTCAATCGTTTGCCTGGCTGCGCTCGTCCTAGTTACCAAGATGTACAACAAAAAAGATAGCGATGGATCTAACGATGCATCCGACAAGTCGACTAGTGATAAGGTTAAGGCTTGGTTCCCGTTCATCCTGTTGTTTGTCCTGATTATCGCCACTTCTTCCCTGTTCCCAGCCGTTAAAAATGCCTTGGCTGGGGTTAAGACCAGCTTCCACTTCTATACTGGAGCACATCCAAAAATGGTAGACATTGACTGGTTGACCTCTCCTGGTACCCTGATCTTGCTATCAAGCCTCATTGGCGGTGCCGTGCAAGGTCTGTCACTGGGCAAAATGCTCTCGGTCTTAGGTAGCACAATCAAGCAGTTGAGTAAAACCATTGTAACTGTCTGTGCCATTGTTGGCTTATCAAAAGTTATGGGATACAGCGGCATGATTGCCACGATTGCAGTTAGCCTGGTTGCTATCACCGGTCCCTTCTACCCGGTTATCTCACCGATTATCGGTGTTCTAGGGATCTTCATTACGGGTAGTGATACCTCTGCCAACGTCCTATTTGGTGGCCTACAAGCCCAAGCTGCACACGCCCTAAGTGTTAGCCCTTACTGGTTGGCCGCTGCCAACATGGCCGGTGCTACCGCAGGGAAGATGATCTCACCGCAGAGTATCGCCATTGCAACGGGTGCAACCGGCTTGGACGGTAAGGAAGGTGTCCTTTTGAAAAAGGCCCTACCATATTGTGCAATGTACACCGTAGCGCTTTGTGCCATTGTTTATATCGTTGGAAAGCTGATGAGCTTACTATAACCCCGTTTAAAGTTATATAAGACAAAGAAAATATAGCACAAACAACACAGCAACAACATTATCAAAAAAGACTAGCCTGCCGTTCAAGCACGTGCTAGTCTTTTGCTTTGCTTTTTGCTACCGCTTCTTTATTCCGTAAGCAAGTACCAGCAAAGCGGAATAATCGACAACAGGATGACTGCGCCAATCACGCTGGCCCCAACCACCTTAATCCGTCTTGTTTGCTGCGCTGTTGCCGCACGGTTAGCTTGCGTTTCCACTGCTAACGTTACCAGCAGGACAAGTAGGCTCCAGCAGCCAACAATCAAGTGTCCGTGACGAGCTTCATTAACTGCTCGGTTAAAATAGAAAAAAATAAATGGTATAACGAAGCTAATTGTTAACTGATACTTGGCATAAAAGCGATTTATTGTTTGCATTATCGAAACTACCTCCCCGCCTAGCAAAAATCTTTCCTCATTATCATAGTCCTTTTTTGCAAAAATACCACTACTTAGTTAATTTTTTGCTACACCTAAAAAAGTCCTATTCCTGCTTAGGAATAGGACTTTTATACTTATACTAGGACTCACTTACCAGATGTCAACACGCTGGTCTGGCTCAAGCCACATGCCATCACCAGGCTTTACGTCAAAGACTTTGTAAAAGTCATCCTGGCACTGAGTCTGGACGTTGGCACGCAAGGGACCCGGCGCGTGAACATCTACTGCTGTCTGCGTCTTAATCGACTCCGTCAGCTGCTTATTAGCCCAAATCCGGGCAAAGTTTTCAAACAGTTTCTGCAAGTCATCGCTTTCATTCTTGGCTGCTTCCACCGCGGCCGTCAGTCCACCCTGGTCAGCGATATTCTCTGACACAATCTGCTTACCATTCAGCTTCACGGGGCCATATTCAATTCCATCAAAGAGGTCGATTTCAGCTTGGGTACGCTGCTTGAATTCAGCGTAATCTTCGTCTTTCCACCAGTTCTTCATGTTTCCAAATTCATCGAATTGTGCACCATTGTTATCAAAGGCATGAGAAATTTCGTGAGCAATAACTGTTCCAATTCCACCAAAGTTCGTGGCCCGATCCTGCTGCAAGTCATAGAACGGGGCCTGCAAAATAGCCGCTGGGAAAGTTAGGTCATTTCTTTGGGGATCATAACAAGCATTAACCAAATTGCCTGGCATTGCCCAAATCGTCCGGTCAACCTGCTTGTGCAACTGCTCAATGTTATACTTTTGCTCTTCAATGCCAAAGGCACGGTCGTTAGCATATAGGCTACCACCCCGATTTGCTGGAATTACTTGCAAGCGGTTGTATATTTCTTCAATCTTATCTGGATAGCCAATCTTCAAGACTAGTGCCTCAAGCTTGCCAACAGCCTGCTGCTTGGTTGCCTCTGACAGCCAGCTATTGCTCTGCAAGCGTTCCTTGTACACGTCGAGCATCCGGTGGATCATGTCTTCAACGTCGCGCTTGGCATCTGCACCAAAGTATGTCTGACCATAATAGACCCCGACTACTTCACTAAAATTACCATTAGCAATGCGGTAAGCCTGCTTCTCTCCACTTGCCAACTGCGGCTGACCAGACAGTGCCTGACCGAACGGAAAGGCTGCTTCACGGAATGCTTGAGACAGGTCTGAGGCAACATCGTTGATAAAGTTGACGATTATCCAACCCTTAATTTCAGCAAAGTTAGCCTGATTGATCAGTTCGTTAATATGGTCGAGGTAGCGCGGCTCACCCACAATAATGCGGTCAGGTTCTTCCCCGATCACTTCTTGTAGGTAGTGCTGGATTTTGAAGTCGCTGAATTTAGCTTCGAAGTCAGCAATTACCATTGGATTATATGAAGCTGGATAGTCGGCCCATTCTTCAGTTGACTTAACTACCTTGGCTAGTTTGGCGTCAAACTTGATCGCGTCGCCGGCATACTGCTTGGCTTCATTCTGGTCGACACCGGCCATTTGCAACAACTTAACTGACTGCTTTTGTAAAACTTCTAGCAACTCGGGTGCATCGGCAGTTTGGTAGGTAGTCGTATCTGGCAGGTAAGTAGCCGGACCAGTGAAACTCAAGACATTAACCTTAGTATTCTTCATGTCTGGTTCAACACTGAGACTAAACGGAACTGAGGCAAAACTGGTTAAATCAGCCGCCTTCAGGTTAAAGTCAGCGAAATCCTTGAGCCCAGTGAGGATTGCCAAGTCGGACTTAATAGGCTCTGCACCTTCACGATTACGTTTATCAAAGTCCTTAGCTAACCGGTAAAGCTCCACCGCCTTAGCCAAATTAGGTACATTCGGGACCGCCTTTTTACCAGCGGCAAAGTCTGCAAAGTCCTGCATCAAGTGTTGTTCAACATTCAAGTCAATCCCGTCAAAGGAAGCCATGCGTGAGCGGTCTGCCGGAATCTTAGTTTTTTCCAACCACTCAGAATTAACTGCCAGGTAGATATTATCCTGCGGGCGTGTACCCACTTTAGGTTCAATGACATCTCCGCTTCCGCCGCGGACTGCAAAAGTATTTTTCATCAAGAGTATCCTCCTCTTTTAAATATAAATTAAAATCAGGCTAAATTAATATTATCATTTTAATCAGTGCTTGGACATTAAAAAGTCGTTACAGAATCACTTAAACAACTTAATCCGTCCCCGCAACTTGGCATGTAGCGGCAGTAGCAGCAAAACCATCAAGAAAATGCCGGCCGCGGCAATAATGAAGAAGGGAATGTAGCCCGCCCGGTCAATGACCAAGCCGCCAAACAAGGGACCAAAGGCCTGACCAATACCTCGGGCCACGTTAATCTCGCCCTGGTACTTGCCCTTACTGCTGAGCGGTGACAGATCATTAATGTAGGCCGGCACGGCCGGAAAGGCAGTCGCTTCTCCCAAAGTTAAGATCACCATTGATAGTGCAAAGTGCCCAAAGTCACGCGCAAAAATCAGCGTGGCAAAGGAGATAGCAAACATTGAAGTCCCAAAAATAATCTGCTGGAACAAGTTTTTAAAGACATGCGGAAAGCGGGCCAGTAATACCTGAATAATTACAATAATTGCCCCGTTGAGGGTCCATAGCAGGCTGTACATGTGGAATGGAATGCCGAGCGAGACCATATAGACTGAGAGGTTAGATTCCCAATTCATGTACATCAGCCACGTTACTGCCAATGAGATTAAGAAGCCCACCATTAGCATTGCATTGTACTTAGGCATCGGCTCAGCCTTTCGTTTCTCGCCGGTATCCATTTTCTTGGCAGCCTGCCGACGTTTGTGAAAGCCACTAATTGGCCGATAATGAATCGCCGCATTAATGCAGGCAATAGCAAAAAGACTAGCGGCTAACAAGAATAGAAACTCAATGGAAAAGTCATACAAGTAGCCCACCAAGAGTGTCCCAGTAACAGTGCCGACGTTTTGAGCAAAGTAAATCAGGTTGAACACATAGCGCCCGGGATGCTTACGCAAACTGGTAGCAATTGAGTTAATCATCGTTGCATCCCAGCCATCAAGAAAGCCGGTAATAACTAACCAAATCCAGTATTGCGGCCAGCCATGGAAAAAGGCCATAAAAAATAAGACCAGGGCATTAAGGCCAAGGCCCGCAACTATTAGCGGATATGGGTTGCAGCGGTCATAGAAGCGCCCAGCCGCAAGGGACCCCAACACATTGCTGGCACAGTTGCAAAATAGCACAATCCCAATAACCGAAAGACTGATATGCAACTGCTTGTTAAGGTAAACCGAAGTTAGTGGCCAGACAAAACTGGCCCCAATCCACGTCGCTAGTTCTCCTAGCAGAAGCCAACTTAATTTAACTTCCTGTTCATTTTCCTTATGAAAACCATGTGTAACTTTCATTTATTCAGTCCTTCCTATAAACTCCAACTACTAGTGTAGCAAGTTGCCCGCAAAAAGAACACCCCGAGCTACCTGTAAAAAAGCAAAAAAGACAACAGGCAAATAATTGCACCGTCATCTTCTGTGGTTTGGATTCATCCTGTTATTCGAAAAATTGCCCTTTGTTCACCTGAAAGTACTTCTTGTAACGCGCATAGTAGTTATGAAACATATACTTCATGAGTAGCCAGCGCTTGAAGCTATGTTCTTGATCATAAAAGACCGTTGTACCGTAGCGTCCTTCATGGATTAACTCCTCGGCCGCACGCTTGGCCTCATTGTTAACAGCGTACCGCTTGAAGACCTTCACCGGGATACCCAGCCACAAAACTTGCTGCGCTTGCAACTTGTTACCGTAAACCGTCTCCTTGTCCTTCAGACTATCGTTAATATAGTCGTCAACATACCACTTGGCCAGGTTGTAGCCGTTCAAGGTCACATAAAAGCTGGACCGCCCTTGACGCAAATTAATTTCAAAGAACTTGTACTTACCATCACGACTATCATACTTGATGTCAAAGTTAGCCATGCCAACATAATTTAACTTCTCTAAAAACGCTTCAACTTGCTCGTATAATTTTTCGTTATATTCAGGCAAAATCGCCATGTAGTTACCAATCGCCTGCGGCGTTGGGTCCTCTAGCAGCGGGTGACCCAAGCACATCATCTTAATGTGGTGATGCTTATCAACGTAGGCATTTAACACCCGCATATTGGAGTCATCACCGGGAATAAAGTCTTGCAAAATCAAGTCGGCCTGGTAGCCATTATCATAGATCTTGCCCACAATATCTTGCAATTCGGCCTCATTATGAATGGTAAACGCCTTTTTGCGACCTTCAAAGTGAACATCAAGCCAAGAGACCGGATCTTCTGGCTTGAGCTCCAGCGGGTAGCCAAACGGTAGGGCCAAGTAATCTTGTGCCTGATAGTCCGCCCTAGTTACAATCTTGGTCTTCGGATAGGGCAAGCCATATTCTTCTGCAATCTGGTAAAAGCCTTCCTTAGAAATCAACTTTTCCAACAAGTCGTGTTCAATATAGGGAACAACGAAGACCTCTTCTAACTCAGCCTTATGCTTGGACAGCAGTTCAGCATAGCCATCACCGCAGGCAATCAGCATAACGGGCTCTTGATGGTCGCGGTAGTGAGCCATTTGCTGGCGCATTACCGCGATAAAGGTGGGATCCTCACTAAAGCCATGGTGCAATTCAACTCGCACGATTTTGGAATAACGCGTAGCTGCTAATTGGCTATCAGCCAGTGCTTTAACAGTAATACCATATTCCTCATGAAAGGATCGAGCCATGCCGTAAACATTAATATCACTGCCAAGTAAGATCGGTGTAAAGTCCTGCTTCATTATCAAATTTTGCTCCTAAATTAAACTAGCTTTCCTTGTTCAATCAAGTTAGCTACTTCTGGTTGCACGTGCTGGTAATTGGCTACTGTACCCTCGTAATCGACGAAGAATAGCTTGTACCAAATAAGAAAGGTGTAGATGGTCCAGACCTGGCGACGGTGTGAACCATCGCCGTGGTAATTATCATCGAGCAAGCGCAAAATCTGCGCTTGCTCAAAAATATCGGCAACAAAGTCTTCGCTGAAGAGTTCCCTGACTTGTTTGTAAAAGCGCGGTTCCTGCAGCCATTGCTTAATCGGGGTAGGAAAACCCAATTTTGGTCGCTGGGCCCATTCATCTGGTAAGACTTTTTCCGCGGCCTTACGCAGAGCATATTTGGTATCATACTTGTTGACCAGATAGTCAGTCGGAATGGAATTGGCCCGTTCCGCAATCTTTTTGTCTAAGTATGGTACCCGCAATTCTAGTGAATGCGCCATGGAAATCTTATCTGCCTTCTGCTCAATGTCATTGAGCATAAAGTGGTGTAAGTCAATATACTGCATCTGCCGAACGTTGTCGAGGTCCTTGACCTTCTTGAAGTCATTCTGGTAGATACTGTTGACCGTCAACTTGTTGCGGTATGACGGCTTTAGAATCCCATTGGCATCGTCAGACGTAAAGATCGTAGGATAGTCCATATCATAGATCACTGATTGTCCTACATAAAATTCGCTGGGTTCAGCCAGGTTCGTGTATAAGTGTACTTTGCCTGGAAAATTTGGCAGCTTCTTGATTCGGCGGGCCAACTTGAGCCTACTCTTTGGAGGCAACTTCTTGAACTGGGAGGTGAAGGCCTTGATCACGCTGTTATGCGTATGCATACCATAGTTGACGTAACCGGCAAACAATTCGTCAGCACCTTCACCCGATAAGGCAACCGTCACATGCTTACGTGCTAACTTGCACAGATACCACAAGGGAATAATTGACGGGTTAGCGTCAGGTTCATCCATGTGATACTGCATCTCGGCAAAGTCATGCATGGCTTCATCGGCATTTACCTTGTCAGCAAAGAACTTCCAGCCTTTAATGTCCGCTAATGCCTTAGCCTTTGACGCCTCATCATAAGTTGCATCATCAAAGGAAATGGAAAAGACATCATCAGGGTTCAAAATACTGGTAATGTAACTGGAATCAACCCCCTCTGACAAGAAGGCTCCGACCGGAACATCAGCATTATGGTAGAGTTTGACGGTTTCTTGGAGGTCTTCATTAATTCGATTAACTGTCTCCTCAAAACTTAAACTATTGGCCTTGTACTCAGCATCCCAATACTGGTGAAGCTTCAGCTCACCGCCCTGGTACTCAAACCAATGACCGGCTGGGAAGCGGTGGATGCCCTTGAAGAAGGTCTCATTAAGGTCGTTATACTGGTTCATCAGGTAAGGCTTAACAGCAGTAGTATTCAACCTGCGCTTAAAGCCGGGATAGGCCAAAAAACTCTTGATCTCTGAACCCATAATCAGGTGGCCGTTTTCGTCACTATAATATAACGGTTTAATCCCAAAAAAGTCACGGGCACCGTACATGGTTTGGGTGTTATCATCCCAAATAACAAAGGCAAACATGCCCCGCACCCGCTTTAAGAGACCGTCCATCCCCCATTCCTCAAAACCATGCAAAAGCACTTCTGTATCAGTCTTAGTTGAGAAAGTATGGCCAGCAGCAAGTAGCTCTTTTCGCAGTGGCTTGAAGTTATAGATTTCACCATTAAAGATAATTGCCCGAGTTTGATCTTCATTGTAGATCGGTTGACTACCACCGCGCAAGTCAATAATTGACAGCCGTCTAAAGCCCAGAGCAACTTGATCATTCGTGTAGTAGCCGTCTGAGTTAGGACCGCGGTGCTTAATAGTAGCCATCATCTTGCCAATGGCCGCTTGCTTATCATTGATATCTGGATTATAAAATGCGACAATTCCGCACATAGTGATCGTCCTTTAATTAATCTTTATTTATCTTCGTGCTAGTTTAACTGTTCCATTATATGCTAAAAACCGGCATTTACCAAACTCACCGGTTTGCCTGATCAGACGTAGAAGAATCTTCTCCTACCTGCTGCACCATAACCGAACACCTGAATAAAGTGCCGGTGCAGGTCTATATTGACCACGTAGCCAGCAAACTCGGTCTGGTGGTCAAGCTGACGAGTCCAATTCTTGTTATACTTCGTCGTTAACGTATGATTAGCACCCATGAGGGCCGAGCAGTTGAACAAGATGTACTGGATGCCGTTAATGCGGTACTGGTCTTCGCGGTGACGGTGACCACAGAAGTAGGCAATAATCCGCGCATTTTTAACATTGGTAAAGTCAAAGGCATTAGCCAAGCGAAATTCAGGCGGAATCCCGCGGATAGAATGCATCTGTCCCTTTTCGCCCTGGTTGAAGGCAACTAACAATTCATGCAAAGAGCGGCCGTTATACTTCAAAGCATTTGAACCCTTGCGATTGATTGGGTTGGCATGACTCATGAACACAATCTGCTTGTTTGAAGACTGTTGCAGAATTTCGATAATTTCTTCAACCTGGTCTTCGCGTACCGCTAGCGTGATTTTGGCATCATAGTGCTTTTGACCCTGAGCATTTAATAGATAAGGCAGGTCCGTCGTGTTGACAGTAATAAAGCGGACATCATCCACATCATAATAACTGACGCCATGCCGGCGGGAAATATAGTGCACCCCTCTTTGGTTGTACAAAGTCGGCCACATAATGTTTTCGAATTCATTTTCGGGAAAGGAGGCCTTCATATCATGCTGTTCGTCATACTTGTCGTTTTCATCATGGTTGCCCTTGACCAGCAAGCTCGGCACCTGCTTAGACTTGAAGGCATCGCGCAGTTTGATTAGTTCACTTTCACCGATAAAGCCAGTGTCAGACCCATCAATCCAATCACCTAGATGAACTTTTAAGTCGACTAGTCCAGACTGGTCAAGATAAGAAAACTCATTGACGTGAGTTAGCCCATTCCACCCGTAAAAGTCGAGACTATTACGGTCCTTATAGTGAGTATCAGTAATAACACTAACATTGACCGAATTCTTGCCGCGCCGCACATGCCCCTGCACCCGCTCAACAAAGCGGTCAAGGTATTCCTCAACCACGTAGCGGCGTCCGGTTTTGCGGTTAACAAAGGCCCGGTAGCGCCCCAGTTCAGGGCTATACGTGCGCACGTATTCCGGTTCTAAATTTTCTGTCTTTTGGGGACTAAGGGCTTGGTGCAAGATTCCATCCTCATCCTGGTAGACCGTCAGATTATAGGGCTGCCCACCAGGTGTCTGCTGCTCTTGACCAACGTTATACTCGCCTACCTTGACATAGCTCTGCATTGGATCGAGCAACTCATCCTTCTTGTTAAACAAGGGCTTTTTTTGAAGTTCTCGCGCCTGCTTGATTAACCCTTTAGCATATTTAAAAACACTCATAATTCTGCCTCAAGACAAAGAAAAAGCTGGGGTCCTGCCGCAGCTTTAACAATTATGCATTACTTGCCAAAGCATGCGCTGCTAGACCGATTGACAAAACCGCATCCTTGGACAATACTTCTTGTAATACTTTAGGCGCAACCGCTTGAACTGCACCGATTACCTTTAAACTATAGGTGACAACGTGTAAATCAATCAACTCATTATAATAATCGTCCTCATAAGGATTCTCATGATTATAAGTCAGATTAATTTTGTGCTGATCAACAAAGCCATCCGCATGATTGGTTAAGACTCGCTCGTGCAGGTCAGTCAGCTTATCAGCTAAGTCAATCAGGGGCAGCTTATGGTCACTCTCGGTCTCATAATACTGTTCTTCGGTTAATTCAAAGTACTCTTTAATTGGCCTTTGCAACACGTGCAAGTGGTCAATCGCCTGATAAACGGCCTCTGCATCAAAGTCTTTTTCTTTATTCAAAATACTCTCTTGATTTGTGGCCAAATCATCGGCCAAGGTCATTATATCTAACTTTTCCATGGTATCCTCCTCAAGTTCATTCCATATTATACCAAAAAAAGCCCTAATGCACTTTTTGCGGAAGAATTTTTTATTCTTTTATAATTGCTTTAAAATTAAAGCTTGAGCAAACTGCTTAAATTTTCTAAAGGAGAAAGTAAATGACCCTCAGCACCCGTTGCTCATGGAGCAAGCCAAACGACCCCTTAGTTGAAGCATATCACGACCACGAATGGGGCAAGCTCAACCTAAACGAGCAGTACTTATATGAAATGCTCGTGCTTGAATCATTTCAGTCGGGCCTCAGCTGGACTACGATCTTACACAAGCGCGAGAACTTGCGGACGGCATTCAGGCAGTTCAAGCCTGCCGGAGTAGCCCAGATGGCCGACCCTGACGTAAACAGACTGATGCAGGATGCGTCCATCATTCGCAACCGGCGTAAAATTGTGGCCGCCATCCAAAATGCACGGGCAATATTAACTATTGCGGCCAAACATGGCAGCTTTGCCAGTTACCTGCAAGATTTTATTAAAAAACCCATCATCAACCACCCGCAAACAGCTACCGAAGTGGCGACGACAAGTCCGATTGCCCAGAAGCTGGCCAAACAAATGAAGCAAGACGGCTTTACCTTTGTCGGTCCCGTGGTCATCTATTCCTTTTTAGAAGCTATTGGCCTCATCAATGACCACTTAGAAAGTTGCAGCTTCAAGTACACGAATAAAGAATAATAAAAAGATGCCGCACCACCCCACAGGGTTGATACGACATCTTTTTAAGTTAACAAATTTTTTAAACCAGCTTCTTGCGGATCCAACCGGAAATCCCGTCAATCACAATGACCATCAGAATAATACCAAGCAGGATGATGCCCACCCGGTTCCACTGCCGATATTGCAAGGCAATAATCAGCGGATAACCGATTCCGCCGGCACCAACCAGGCCGAGAATGGAAGCCGACCGAATCGAAACGTCGAACCGGTACAAGGTGTTGGAAATCAGCGCTGGCAAGAGGTTGGGCAGCGTTGAAAACATCACAATGTTAGTCTTTGAACCACCAACTGCTGTTACCGCCTCGTTCGGACCATCTTCTAGATTCTCGATCGCTTCGGAGAAGAGCTTAGCCAGCATCCCCACTGAGTGAAAGCCCAGTGCTAACACACCGGCAGCTGAACCCGGCCCAACCGCCTTGATAAACATTAAAGCCAACACGATCTCGGGAAACGACCGGATAATTGCCAGCACAATCTTTCCTGTCCGCGAAACATACCACTTCTTATGCTTGGTATGGGCCGCCCAAAAGGCAAACGGTAGTGAAATGATTGCTGAGATAAATGTTCCTAAAAAGGCAATACAGACGGTTTCCCATAATTGGGAAACTAGGTCCTCACCGGTTCCGTTGTATACATAAGACCAGTCTGGATGAAAGATTCCCCCAAAGATTGCGCCCGCAATCTGGCCGGCAGTTTCTTTAATGCCGCCAAAATCAATTCCAGTACATGACCAAACAATTAAAGCTGCCGTGATTACAGCCACTGCCCAGTGCAGCAGCCGCTTCTTCGTCTCTACCGGTTTTGGAGGCAGTTTTTTCATTGTAGTATCCATTATTCCATCAACGCCTCCCGTGATTTAGACGAAACATAATCAATCAAGACCACCACCACGATAATCACAATAATGATGGTGCCAGTCTTCCCATAGTCAAAGACTTGCAGGGTCTGTTGCAAGTACAGGCCAATCCCGCCTGCACCGATGTAGCCGAGGACGGTTGAAGCCCGGACATTAATCTCAAAAGCATACAAGCAATATGAAATAAAGTAGGTCATCACCTGCGGTAACACCGCAAATACAATGATTTGCAACTTGTTAGCCCCAACCGCGGTCAAAGCCTCTATGGGACCTGGATCAATCGTTTCGATTGCTTCATAAAAGAGCTTGACGACAATACCAAAAGTGGCAATTGCTAGCGCCAGCACACCGGCAACTGGGCCAATGCCGACAATAGCAACAAAAATCGCCCCGAGTAGGAGGTCTGGGACCGTCCTGATGATATTCATCATTATCCGCAAAACACCAGTTACAGCCTGGTTTTTGACAATATTGCGGGCAATCAGCAAAGCGTAGATAAAGGCCACCACTGAACCAATCACCGTACCCAAGATAGCCATTTTGATAGTCTCAAGGAGTAGCGGAACCACTGTCCCCAGGTAAGACCAATCCGGATGCATCATCTGCACAAAAATATCGGTAAACTGGCTAAAATTGGCAAAAAACGCACCCAAACTTGTCTTAGTGACATCAGTTGAAACGAAGATACCGCCAATAAAGATGATTAACCAAATGAGGTTTAAAAAGTTGAACTTCTTTTTTGGCAGGGTCAGCAGCTGGTCACGCTCAGTCTTACTCATCTTCATCACCGCCACTGTATATTTGCTTAAAAGTCGACTCCGGCGTGTCACTCATCTTGCCATCGTAGATAATCTTACCAGCGCGAACCCCGATTACCCGCTGGCCAAATTCACGGGCCAATTGGACACTATGCAAGTTGATGACCACAGTCATGCCATGCTTTTCGTTGAGCATCTTAAGATCGCTCAAGACGCGGCGCGAAGTCTGCGGGTCGAGTGAGGCAGTCGGTTCATCCGCCAAAATAATGTCGGGATTTTGGGTCAATACCCGGGCAATCGCAACCCGTTGTTGCTGACCACCCGACAGCTCATCAGCCCGCGAATAGACCTTATCGGCCAAGTCAACTTGCTGCAAGGCGTCATAGGCACGCTGCTTATCTTCCTTGGTAAACAAGTTTAAACTGCTCTTCCAGGTGGGATAGTAAGCTACCCGACCCGTTAATACATTGCGCAAGACACTAGAGCGTTTAACCAAGTTAAAACTCTGAAAGATCATCCCGATGTTGCGGCGCAGCAGGCGTAGTTGCTTGCCCTTGGCCTTGGTAATCGATTCACCGTTAATTAAGATATCACCCGCACTCACATCGATGAGACGGTTGATCGAGCGCAGCAGAGTGGACTTACCGGCACCCGATAACCCAACAATCACGACAAATTCGCCTTTATTAATAGCTAAATCGACGTCTTTTAGCCCAACAACGTCTTTACCGTAAACCTTTTTGACCTTCTTTAATTCAATGATTGGCTTAACTGCAGAATCTGCCATTATATACTTCCTCTATATCTTATTTTTTGGTTGATTCGATAATCTTTTCATATTTACGAACACTATCGAAGTCACTGTCCTTAGACTTAACGTAGCCTTCGTGCGTATAGATACTTTCGATAACCTTTTTACCCTTCTTGGACTTACCAATGTCAATAAATGCCTTGGCTAATTTTTGCCGGAAGGCCTTGGACATGCTCGGCACCACCGAGATGGTATCATTAGGAATTGGTACCGTGAAGTAGATTGGCACGACCTGACTCATAATCTTCGGGTTGTCCTGCTTAACCGTGTTGCGCGCATCTTCAAAAGCAAAAGCAGCATCAGTATCACCATTCAACACGTTCAAAACCGCCTGATCTTGTCCAGTCACTGTAACCAGTTTACAGCTCTTGCGCACATCGAGGCCTTTTTCCTTTAACTCCGCAATTGGGTATACATAACCACCGGAAGAAGATGGACTTTGGATTGAGATTGACTTACCCTTCAAGTCCTTCCAAGTCTTGATGTTAGAGCCTTTTTTGACCAGAATTTCTGCCCGGTAGCTGTTAACCAGTTCACTGGTAGCTCGACCACCCGGTTGCTTAACCCCATATCGCTGAGCCTGCAACAGCACATCAGCCGCCCCTTGCTGATGGGCCAAAACATAACCACTTGGCGGTAGGAAGCCAACATCGACCTTCTTAGACTTCATGGCCTCAACCACCGTATTATAGTCGGTTGACATGGAAACGTGGACCGGAATTCCTAAACGATCCGACAACATTTTTTCAAGGGGCTTAGCCCGGGACTCAAGTTTAGTTGCCGCCTGGCTAGGTACAAATTGAACATTGAGCGATTTTGGTGTGCCATTATCGGCACTCTTGTTCTTGCTCGAACACGCGGTTGCCATCATTGCTACCAAGAAGACAGCCAGACCAGCTAATACTTTTCTGAATTTTTTCATCATGCCCTCCAGACATAAAAAAAGACTTTAGATAGAAACACAAACGTGAATTATCCCAAGTCTTTCAACAACATTTTTATTTAAAAAACGAACAATACCAATATTTTCGAGGAAGCGAAAAGCCTGCTTGATAAAAAGCACAATGAACGCTTCAAATCGCTCGTACTTCTGCATAGCCTTCACTTCCCTTCAATATCTGTACTTATTCTATCAAAATAATAGCAGAAATGTTTTGTTTAGAAAAGGGAATCAGGTAGAAAAATTATTTTTTTAGAAAATCAACTAATTACAATATTATTTTCTAATTGCTGATACGATCTTATTGTATTTGCGGATAATGTCATAGTCACTGTCTTTGGCTCTAACATAGCCCTCATGGGTGTAGACTTTTTCAATAATTGCCTTGCCCTCTTTGGACTTACCAATCGCAATAAAGGCCTTAGCCAACTTTTGCCGAAAGGCCTTTGACATGCTCGGCACAACTGAAATAGTGTCATTGGGAATCTGCTTAGTAAAGTAGATTGGCACCACTTTATTCATTATTCCAGGAATATCTTCCTTCACGTTGTTACGTGCGTCTTCAAAGGTAAAGGCGGCATCTGTGTCCCCATTGAGAACATTGATGACGGCTTGATCAGCTCCCTTAACTGTAACCACCTTACAACTCTTAGGAATATCCAGACCGCGTTGCTTTAGTTCAGCAACCGGGAAGACGTAGCCGGAATCTGAAGTAACATCAGCCACCGAAATCGACTTCCCTTTCAGATCCTGCCAGCGCTTGATGGCCGAGCCCCGTTTTACCAAGATCTCACCGCGATAAGAATTAACCAGTTTTTTAGTGGCCTGGCCACCTGGTTGCTTGATCCCGTAACGAACAGCTTGTAGCAGCAGGTCTGCAGCACCCTGCTGGTGGGCCATGATGTAACCATCTGATGGTAAAAAGCCCACGTCCACTTGCTTGGACTTCATCGCTTCAACCAAGCCATTATAGTCAGTTGACATAGAAATGTGGACCGGAATTCCTAGCCGTTTAGAGAGCAATTTCTCTAGAGGCTTAGCCCGGTCTTCAAGTTTATTGGCACCAACGCTAGGGACAAATTGCACCTTGAGCTCTTTAGGTGTGGCATTATCGGCAGTTGATGACGGCTTTTTGGTTGAGCAGGCCACAGTCCCCACTGCTACTAGCAATACCATCAACGTTAACCAAACTTTTTTGATCTTAGACATTTTCTCTTCTACTCCTTCTATAAAAATTTCAAAATTCGCACATTAAAGAAAGCACCCGCTTCCTTTATCATCCGCAAATAAAACGTTCATTACACGATTATATTAGCACGATTATTCGGATTATTACACAGATATGCCTAAAAATATTATTTAAAAAAGACGAAAACGAATAAATAACGAACATTATCAAAAGAAAAGAGCACCCCGACTAGCTCTGGGTGCTCTTTAAGTAAAGTCAAGCTTACTTGACTAGTTTATTGTCCATATCAGTTCTTACAATCAAAACATCGGCTAGAGCGTGTTGGTTGACATACGCTGTTACCGAACCCATCAACATTCTTTCAACTACATTTAGGCCAGTTGCGCCCATAATAATCAGGTTGTTGTGATGATCCTTGATGAAGTCACGGGAAATAACCGCCTTGGGACTACCATAACGGACATGGTAGTCAATGTCATCAAAGTTAAAGTTGTTATAGGCCCAGTCTTTCAGACTCTTCAAGTATTTGCTAGCATCTTCCGTCATTTGATAAACCGTGTCACTCGTAATCAGCGTATCTTGCATTTTTCCCAAAAAATGTCTAGTATCAATCACATTCAAAATATCAATATGAGCATTTTCCCCCATTGCAATTTTGACTGCTTTGTCAAAAGATCTTTCCGCTGATTCAGAGCCATCAACGGGAACTAAAATTTTATCTTTTTTCATAACTTTTGTCCTCACTCAACTAGATAATACCGACCTTTTACTGTTAATTTTACCATATTAATGGAAGCAGTTACTTTTTAAATAATTGTTTACACTTTAATTTATTGCTAAAATGTTTCTTACAAACAAAGTCAAATGGTAAAAAGGTGGGAGAATTAATGACCAAAAAACTAACCAATCAATTAATCGGTGTAAAAAGCGGCCGCAATTTTCGTGAATTAGGCGGCTACCAAACAAAAGATGGCAAAACTATCAAGATGCATAAGTTGCTCCGAACAGCCAATTTAGCGACTCTTGATCAGGCTGACCTCAAGTTTTTACACGATTATGGTGTCAAATATATTGTTGACTTTAGAAGTACAGCGGAAGTCGAACATGAACCTGATTTGGTTCCCGCAGGGGCCTTCTATAACTTCGATCCTGTCTTCAGTGAAGACCTGACGGACGCTTCTAAGGGCATCGATGAGATCATTAACCAAGAAGAAAAAGATCCCAAAGCCGGTTTTAACCACATGTTCATCGCATACGACGACATGATTAATAGCGCATCGGCTCAGAATGCTTATCGCCGCTTTTTTGACACGCTGCTGGCCAACACGGCTGCAGGAGAAAGTGCAATTTTTCATTGCACGGCCGGTAAAGATCGGACTGGCGTTGCCGCCCTCTTAGTCTTAACTGCACTCGGTGTCCCACTTGATACGATCAAGCAGGATTACCTGTTGACTAACGTTGCTACAGCTGACTTTGTGGCTCAGTTTCTGGCCAAGGCAAAGTCCGAAGGCGCAAACGACGTCACCCTAAATATTTTAAAAGACCTGCAGACCGTCCACCCCGAGTACTTTGACCATGTTGTAACCACCATGAATGAAAAATATGGCAGCATTGAAGACTACTTACGTGATATTATGAAATTAACTGATCAAGAAATCAGTGACTTGCGTGAAATTTATCTTAATTAGTAAAGGAGAAAGCAATGAGCAAGACAAAGACAGTATATTTTGGTGCGGGCTGGTTTAATGACAAACAAAATCGGGCTTACAAGGCTGCTATGAAGGCGCTCGAAGAGAATCCGACCATCGACTTGGAAAATAGCTACGTTCCGCTTGATAACCAGTATAAGGACATTAAAGTAGATGAGCATCCAGAATACCTACATGACCGTGAATGGGCAACTGCTACCTACCGCGGCGACCTTACTGGCATCAAGTCCAGTGATATTATGATTGGCGTCTATCTGCCAGAAGAAGAAGATGTCGGCTTAGGTATGGAGCTCGGCTATGCAATGGCTCAAGGCAAGTACATCCTTTTGGTGGTTCCCGATGAAGATTACGGCAAGCCAATCAACTTGATGAGCTGGGGCGTTTGCGACAACGCTATCAAAATCAGTGAACTACAGGGCTTTGACTTCAACAAGCCAAAGTTCAACTTCTACGATGGTGCGGTATATTAAATAACCTAGCTAGCATAAACTTAAAAAGCTTCCAAATGCAAATTGCCTTTGGGAGCTTTTAATATACGCCGCTTTATTTTAGATTGGGTTTACTAATATTTTTAGGCCTGGTAACGCGACTCGCCGTTCAAGTACGTTTCTGCCAGCGTCATATCTGGATTCAGCACCAGGAAGTCAGCATCCTTATCGGGAGCAATCGACCCGCACTTATCCAAAACCGCAGCGCTCTTAGCTGGTACATAGGAAGCCATCATCAGCGCTTCTTCGGGAGTTGCAATGTTCCAGTCGACCAGATTCTTCACGGCCGTTTTCAGCTGCAAGATGCTGCCTGCCAGGTTGTTCCCATCCTTGAGGCGGGCCATGCCGTCCTTAACATATACCGGCAATTCACCTAACATGTAGTCACCATCCGGCATCATTCCGGCCTCCATACAGTCAGTAATCAAGCAAATATGCTCTGGACCCTTGACTTTGACTAGCGTACGGATCATTTCCGGCTTAACGTGGTGGCCATCACAAATTAATTCGTCGGTCACATTATTCAAAGCCATCGCCGCATTAGAAATTGAAGAGTCATGGTGCCCTGGATCAGGCATCCCGTTAAAGGTATGGTTGAACATCGTGGCACCAGCCTCAACACCAGCCTTAGCTTCAGCAAAAGTGGCACTTGAGTGACCAAGTGAAACGACCACCCCTTCCTTGACCGCTGCCCGAATAAATTCCTTGGTTCCCCGACGCTCTGGGGCAAGCGAAATCTTATTCAACAGGCCCTGGGATGCTGCCCGCCAAGCATTGAACTGGTCAATGTCAGGATCAAGCAAGTACTTCGGGTTTTCCGCACCAGCATGTTCAGCCGTAAAGTATGGTCCTTCAAAGTGCATCCCCTGGATCTTCGCTCCAGTCTCTTCACCCTTGTGGTCGCCGAACATCTGGCAAATCCTTGTCAATTCGTCTACGCTAGTAGTATAAGTGGTCGGCAGCCAACTGGTCACACCTGACCGCAAAAAGCCTTCAGTTAGGCGATTAATACCCGCCCAGTCGCTTTTGGTTACGTCTTCTTTGAGCGAACCATGGACATGGGTATCAACTAGTCCCGGCGCAATCCACTTGCCTGCATAGTCAACAATTTTGCCCGCCGGCTTTTCATCTTCTGGGTAATAAAAACCAAACTTGCCATCATCTTGAACTTCAAGATAACCGCCCTCTTCGGTCACGTTTTCAAGAAAGAATTTAGCTGCATGAATATAATACGTCATTTATTTTGCCTTTCTCTTAAAATGTTTCTTCTAGTCTTTTCAAATTATTCTAGACTAATATACTGGTCTTTACCAGTTTAATCATAAATACTAAAGAAAGTTTTTATTTTTTAGTTATAATATGTAGTAAGTAGAATAATACAGGAAGCAAAAATCATGATTAACGACACGCAAACAAACAAACATCAATTGGGCGCTTTAACCGGCGCCAGCAAGTGCCAAAATTACTATGAGCTCCACTTTGCCACTGGTGAAACTGCCCACTTTTATATTTTGGCCGACGGGATTTTCCGGCTTTTGGTCGATCCCGACCAGAACTTTACTGAAATTCGCACGCCCTTTATCCAGTTAGCTGCATTCACTGCTGATGCCTTCGAGCAATCAACTGTGCGGGCAACTAGTGATTCACTGATTATTCAGGCGGGTACTTACCAAATCATTTTTGAACAAAAACCCTTTGTGATGAGTATCTTTGACGAAGCTCTGCACAGGACCCGGATGGCACAAGCAAGACCGCTGGAACTGGCGGCGAATGGCACCAGTGAAAGCTTGGTTCAAAATAAAAATGAGTACTACTTTGGCGGCGGACTACAAAACGGTTACTTCAGCCACAAGGGCCACAAAATTGTAGTGGCCCGCGACCAGATTACCGGCAAAGGCGGCGTAATCTTACAGGTGCCGTTCTTCTGGTCAAGTGCGGGCTATGGCGAGGTTCGTAATACCAAGCAGAGTGGCACATACGACTTTGGTAAGCTTAATCCGCGCGAGACCACAATTGAGCACTTGGACCGGGTTTTCGACAGCTTTTACCTACTTGGCAATAACCCCCAAGAAATGCTTGCCAAGTACTATACTTTAACTGGTCAACCCATGCTACTACCTAAATACATGCTAGGATTAGGCCATATCGGCAACTTCTGTACTACGCTCTGGCAACCCAGTCAGGCTAAAGAACGCAATGCTAGCAAGTTTGGCAGCAATTTTTACACGCGGACCAGTGACACTAGCGTCGTATCGGGCCGTGCTTCGCTTAATGGTGAAGAAAACTACCAATTCTCGGCGCGGGCGATGATTGACCGCTATCGTGAACTACACCTGCCCCTAAGCTGGTTTATTCCTAATTACGGTGTGAATGAGGTTAGTCTTCAGGCTGCCAGCTTCTTCAATGATTATGCACATAACCAGGGTGTTCAGCCCGGCTTTTGGCATGACCAAAGCAAGACTTTACCGGAACAGACTGCCTTCACTTTTACAAATGACGCAGACACCGCTGCGGACTTAGAGCAATTACAAAGACAAGCTAATAAGCACCCCTTTACCAGTAGCAGCGGCGGCTTTATGGGCCAGCAAAAGCACACTGCACTACTTTTTGGCGGGGTCGGTGGTAACTGGGAAAACATCGCAACCCAGGTAGCTGGCCTAATCGGAGCCAACCTGTCAGGGCAGCCGTTAGCCGGAGCAGCCGTTGACGGCGCTGAAGGCGGTGGCAACGCTCAGATCTATGTACGCGACTTTCAATGGAAGTCCTTTACCCCCCTGCTGTTCAACCTTGACGATCAGGGTAACTTTAGTAAGACGCCTTTTGCCTATAACCGCCGAATCACCGAAATTAACCAAGCATACCTGCAGCTCCGTACTAGACTTACCAGTTATTTGTACACCCTCAATGCTCATGCAAAAGCAGGTGAGCCAATCATCCGGCCACTCTTTTTAGCTTTCCCAGATGAACAGACTAATTACAGTGAGCAGTTCAGTAGCGAATTTATGCTAGGTGATAACTTGCTAATTGCGCCAATTACCAACGGTCGCGAAGACGAAAATGGCAACGCCCGCAAGGACAACCTATACTTGCCGGATCAGTCAACCATGTGGATTGACCTGTTTACAGGGCAAAAGTATGCTGGCGGCCGGGTTTATAATAATTTAACTTATCCAGTGTGGCATCTGCCTGTTTTTGTCCGCGGTGGCAGTATCTTTGACTTCGGTAAGCGGGACTATGTCTTCTACCCCCAAGGTGAACGCGAAACCGTTACTTATAGCGACAACGAGAGCGACGATAACAGTATCCATTACGAAACCAAAATCAGCAGTAAACTCGATGAAAACAAACTAACCATCACCATTGATCCCGCTAAGGGTGATTTGCCAGGCGCAGAAACCATGCAAGAGACCAAGCTGTCCATTCTGTGTGATTCATACCCGCACCAGATAGCCGTCAAAGTCAACGATCGCGAAATTCCGCTACAGGCATGCGGAACAGCTGATGCGTTCGAACATGCCCGCGAGGGAATCTTTTACAACAGCAGCTATGGTCTGCCCGAATTCAGCCAATACCAGGAGTTAAATCAAAAGGCGCTCCAGATTAAGCTGGACAGTCATGATATCACTACCAATAAGATTGAAATCACCATTCATAATTTCACTTACAGCCAACAAGTCCTAGTCCATGAAGTCACGAGCGGACTCTTGCCCACGCCGAAGTTACCAGCTGTTGATTCAAATAAAATTACCGCCCACTCCTTCGAGCTTGCTTGGACTAGACCCAGTAGAGTTCAGATTGAAATCAATCACCTCCTCTACGAAGGTATTTCGGGAACCAGCTTTACCTGCCACGAATTGACCCCCAACACGCGCTACATTATCCGCATCCGTTACGTGAGCGGAAACCGCGTTTCAGAATGGTCCGAGCTTTTTGGGGTAATTACCAAGCCGGCGGCCGCAGATTATGCCATTGAGCAGATTACGGCAACCAGCAACTTTACCAGCAATCCCCAGCACCCGCTGTCCTATCTAACCGATCTCAAATTGGCCAGCGAATGGCAGACGGAGGAAGCTGCTACGCCTGATCATCCCCTGGAATTGACCTTTACTTTTGAACAAGTAGAAAAACTGAGTCGAATTGTCTTTGTTCCCCGTAACCTTGACCACAGCGGTGATCCGACTGAAGTAAGCATCGCTATCTCAGAGGATGGCATCAATTACACACCTTATGCCTTTGCTCAGAAACAAGCACAAGAAGATGCTGATTCAACTAGCCAAGAAAACTACACTGCATATAGTGACCAACTACAGTGGAAAGCTGACAGCAAGAACAAGGTAGTTGGCTTGCGGGACGTTCAGGCCAAGGCAGTTCGCTTAACGGTCTACCAGTCTTCAGGTCCCATTGTAGCGGCGCGCGAAATTTTCTTTTACCGGGCAAAGAAATAAAACTACAACATAAAAAAGGTCTGTCGAAGAAATTCCAGACCTTTTTTATTTTTTGCTTCCAGCTTCCTACTCTTTTCTATGCAAAAAAGCCTCAAAATCAACTTGATCTCGAGGCTTACGGCTACTCAATCGGGCAAGCTTATTAGTTTGCGCCGTACTTTTTTCTCATCTTGAAATCGTGCCGTATTGCCAGCACCATAACTAGCGTCCACAGGGCACAAATTATCATTAGCGGCCAGACATCTGTTAGTCTTTTAGCATAAGTTGCTACATCACCACTAAGTGGTAGCACTAGATACCAGAGTAAGGCACACCATGGAACAATGACGGGCAAGCTCACTAGCAAGATGGTCAGAGACTTCGAATATAATAAGGGCAGTTGATAGATCGCTTTTTTGTGTTTGGTAAAGTAAAGCGCATAGACAATTGCACTGATTAGGAAAATAAGTGCGATTATCCCCATACTCTGCTGTAATAGCTCCCTCCCACTTGTCATCAGTAAAATGGGGAAATTTAAAAGTAATTCTTGCACGTTCATAGTTTACACCTCTTTCTTAAGGCAATCGTTTACTTAATAATTTCATATTAGGCTATTTAAATTTTTTGCAAGCGTTTTCTTAAAATGATAATAAAAAAAGTTTAAATGATAAACTTTCTTATCAATTAAACCGGTCCTGCTTAATTACTCGGTAAATAGAAATCACTAGCACTAAGCCCGCACAGGCCATGGCCACATAGGCCATCGGTCCCACACTTACCGCGGCGCGGGCTTGACTACTAGCCATGCGGCTTTCCATGGCATACTCCACAATCCACTTACGCATGAACTGGGGGGTCAGTACAAAACTGACCGTGGCCACGATTGAAGCCACTAGAGCTGTATTTCGAGCATAGGGCTCACGGAAGAATTGGGCTAAGACACAGCAGGCTGGCGCGATCATAAGGAGCAGAATCCACATGATGATAAGGCGGCCGGCGCTGCTATTCATCATTTGAGCGCTGTTAGTCGCATAACGATACTTGCCCCAGAGTTGGCCGTTAGTCAACGTGTTGAGTAAACTCAGCAAGTACGACCCCCGTTGACCATAAACGCCGCCGCGGTTGGATAGCACACCTTGAACCACTTGCAGGCCATCAGTTAAACCCGCCGTTGAAAAGTTAACGGTGACCACCTTTTTCATGTAAGTTGCCAAAAACATAATAATGGCACCACCGAACTGCAAGGCACGGAGCATGCTCAACTTACGCGAGGCCTTCAGCCTGAACTCAAGACTAAGAACACGGCTGGGATGGTGACTGCGCCCAATCACCCAAATCCCGGCAATTACCAAAATAATAAGCAGCAGCAATAACCACCAAAACTTCGCCATCACGAAGAAAATCGCCAGGACAATCACGGCCACCGCCAAGTAAGGCCGATCCGAAAAGATTTCCCAAAAATTCAGTTTCAAGTGCCGGTAGCTAGCCCGACTTTGGGGGAGCGTTGGCTGATCAGCCAGCTGGGGCGTAACTTTGGGACCACTATTTACTCCCTTATCTATCTGCCGGCGGCGATATTCTCGCCTAGTCAGGCGTGAATTTTTAGCCATATCCACCGCCTCCTTTCAGGAATAATATCCTAGCACGTTCCCTGAGTAAAATTATTGCTTTTAGCAAATTCTTATCTTTTTTATTGTGCTAAAATGGAAAGGATGATGTTTTCAATACAATCACAAAGGAAGATGAAGATATTTTGAAAAGTTCCGCTAAACTACCAGCAGGTTGGCACAAGGCTTTTTATACTTTATGGCTAGGCTGCTTTATTACCGGCATGGGCTACTCGATGACAATGCCATTTATTTCTTTATTCATTGCCGACCTAGGTCATTATAGTAAATTGCAAATCAGTCTGTATTCCGGGCTGGCATTCGCCGTGACCTTTATTGCCCAGGCAATAGTTTCACCCTACTGGGGCAACCTCGCCGACCGTAAGGGACGTAAACTGATGTGTATGCGCGCGTCTGGCGTAATGGCCCTAACGATTACAGCCACCGGTTTTGCCCCCAACGCAATTTATATTATCGTGCTGCGGTTCATTCAGGGTGCCTTTTCTGGCTATATCAACAATGCCACCGCCCTGATTGCCGGTGAAACTCCCCACCAAAGGAGTGGCTGGGTCATGAGTCAAATGATGACGGCCGGAACTGCCGGCAACTTAGTGGGGCCGCTATTGGGGGGCCTCCTATCGAGTTTCTTTGGCAATTGGTTGGGGGCAGTCTGGGGTTACCGGATTCCGTTCTTTATTACGGGCTTTTTGATGTTACTGGTCTTTCTCGGTAGTACCTTCTTGGTCAAAGAAGAATTCACCCCCGTTTCACGTGCGGAAATGAAACCAATGAAGGAAATTATGCACACCTTGCCCAACGTCAAGCTGATTATCGCCATGTTTGTAACCACGCTGCTAGTGCAAGCGGCCAACATGTCAATTGATCCCATCGTCTCGCTCTATGTCAAGTCAATGATGCCTAATAGCAACAACATTGCCTTTGTCGCTGGCGTAGTAGCTGCCACTCCCGGCTTAGGGACCCTGCTTGCCGCATCTAAAATCGGCCACAAGATGGATGAAATTGGTCCACTAAAAATTTTGCGCGTGGGCCTGGTGGCCGGAGCTATTCTCTTTATCCCCATGGCCTTGACCAGCTCCCCTTGGGTACTGGCTGCCTTACGCTTTTTGTTGGGAATTGCTAGTGCTGGCATGTTGCCAGCCGCACAAACTGTGCTGACTCTTAATACGCCGCCTGAAAGTTTTGGCCGGATCTTTAGTTATAACCAGTCCTTCCAAGCCATCGGTTCGGTCTTTGGCTCCCTCATGGGATCAACCATTTCAGGACTCTTCAATTACGCCACCGTCTTCTGGACAACCGGCTTAACTCTACTACTTAACTTTATGCTTATTATCCTATTCAGCTTGCGCAAAACGGCAAGTAAATAAAGTTAACCTATCTATAGTTATAAATTTATCACATCCCGGAACCACTAATGAAAGGGCGAACCTGATTCAGACCACGCATTAATCAGTTCCAAGGGCAATTCTCTGGATGACGAACTAATGGAGAATTTCTTTGGCATCTTAGCAGGAAATGTTTTACTATTTTGAACAAGACCTTCGAGAATTTAATCGCACTAGAAAAAGCAATTATCAACTACAATACCAAAATAAAAGGACTAACTCCTTATGAATATCGGGAGTTGGTCCTCGGCTGATATTTATTAAAATGTCCTAATTTTTAGAATTACATTACTATTTATTCAGATGAATTTCTCGATCGAACAAGTTGTTCATGCGCTGATTAAAGTTGTGTGCAATAAAAATAATTGTGTTAGGTCTTTGTAGTAACTGATGTAAAATTTTTAGTGTTGCTGTCTGGTCAATGGCACTGGTTCCCTCATCAATCAGCAAAATATTACTGTGATGAACTTGTGCACGCGCCAAAATAATTTTTTGCCTTTGCCCACCAGAAATATTCAGTTTTTGCAAATTGATTTTAGTATTAAGACCTTGAACAAAAGCCGTATTATCAGCTTGGAGGTCCATTTCTTTACCCGCTATTTCGGCTAGATTATTAAGATTATCGTTAAACATTGTAATATTTCTTTTGACCGTACTTGGAAATAGGATGGAATTCTGCGCAATATAGCCAATCTTTGTAAGATCAGGATTAATAATCTCGCCATTTTGATTCTTAAATTCAATTTGTCCAGAACTGGGTTCAAGAAAGTTTAAAATCAGTTTGAATAACGTTGATTTACCTGCCCCACTATCACCAGTAAGCAAAATCTTTTCACCATAATCGATCTCAATATCAGGAAATTTTAAAGTTTCTCCATTTTGAAATTTTATTGTTAAGTTTTTTGTTTTAAAAGAGAAAGGCACTTCCGAAGATTCAGATTCACTGTGATTTTTCATAGGTAAAGTTGCCCTGGTAATCTGTTCTCTTAATACACTGGTACCTTTAATTAAGCCCAGATAATAGGGTAGATACTCAATGCCCGTAGACATATAATGACTAAAATTACCGATAACAGCAATAGCACCAAAAGGTACAATATCCTTTTTAATCAATACTCCTGTCCACACAAACAAAGCAAAAATCATTACTTGAGAAATGCTACCAGTAATAATTGATAAGATTTGCTGTTTAGCGTTTTGCCTTAGTTTAGCTTCTTCCAATCTTTTTGCGCCTAGATGCATTACACTCATTAAATGATCACCTGCAGCATAGCGCTGCAGTTCAGCTATCCCACCAAGCCATTTTTCAACTAAATCCAAATATTGTCTATTTTTTATTGATACGTTTTCCATTGCTCTTTGGATTGGTTTATCAATTAACTTGGGTAACAACATTGAAATCAAGACTGTCAATAAAGTGATCAGTAGTAGGGTCCAATTAATAGTTAATAACGCAATTACTGAAAAAATAATATATCCAAGAAAAACACATATAGTTGGTAGTAAATTAAAGTACTGATCATTGACCATATTCAAATCGTTAGTCAGTTGATTCTCAACCTCTGTCACCTGATAGTTTCTTTTTTCATCATATAGATGTCTAAGAACTTTTTCTCTTAATTGTTGGTTAAACTCTCGCATGTGTGTAGCAAGTAAGTAGCTTGCTGACATATCGCAAAAGTAAGAGGATAAATACGCTAGTAGTGAAACTATTATAATTGTCAACCAGGCTTTTTGGTTATGATTACGTAGAGCACTAATTTGCAACATATTGAGGTAGGAGGTAGTGATTAGGATAAAAGGTTGTAATATACTAGAAATGACGATTAACCAAATACGTAAAGGACTCGTCCGATAAAATGTTTTAAAATTCATCTTTTTCCTCTTTGTTGTCTACTAGACTAATTCTTTTATCAAATAGTGCAGAAACTTTTGCGTTTAAATTATGAGCAATAACTACAATCGTTTTGCTGGAAGTAGTAAGCTCATACATAATTTTCTCTGTAGAATTACTATCAATAGCACTCGTTGCTTCATCTATTAAGACAATATCATTTGCAAAGATTTCTTCTCTGGCTAAAATTATTTTTTGCAGTTGTCCTCCGGAAAGATTACCCTGATTCAAATCAACTATGGTATTAATTCCTAACGGAAACCCTGCTATATCTGCTTCTAATTGCATTTTTTTGAGGACATCTGGCACTTTCTCTAAAAGTTGATCTTTAAACATGGTGATGTTTTCAGCAATTGTTCCTGGAAACAACTGTGAATCTTGTGCTAAATATCCAATTTCACTTAAATTTGGTAAAAAAACGACACCTGTCTCCGTTTTAAAAACTATTTCCCCTTGGTACGGTTTAATTTCACCCAAAATCGCTTTAAACAAAGTAGACTTACCTGTTCCACTATCACCAGTTAATAAAATTTTTTCACCCTTATTAATTACAAAATCTGGGTATTCAATTTTCTTTCCTAGTTTATACTTTAATACAAGATCATGTATTTCAATTCGGCTAATTGGAATATTTGAAGTATGCTTGCTATACACTTTCTTGCTCAATTGTTTAGTTTGTCTATTAATACTTTGTGTTGAATTGATTTTGACCTTAGCAGAGGTGATTGTTGAAACAGCAGAAAAAATACTAAAAGCAAAAGAAGTAGATGCAAGTACTGCACCAATTTTTATATACCCTGTAAGAAACAGTATACCGGCCAAAAATGCAATTGACATCTGTCCAAATGTATTACCAAAACCGTTTACTGTGTTTGAATACATCTTAACTTTAGTCTGGTTAACCTTCGACTCCTCTAATTTATCAGCATATCTACTCAATTCCTTATTAAGTACCGTCCAAGAATTATATCGTCGCAATTCATTTAAACCAGCAATCCACTCTCCAATTACAGTCAAAAACATACCATTTTGTTTAGATACTTGCATACTTGCTTTTGCAGTCTTTTCTGCCATAACCTTGGGTAAATACAAATCAAGTACAATAAAGAAAGCCGTTAGTATGACAAAAATCCAGTTAAGACTAAGAAGAGCTCCCAGTGATAGCAAAATAATAAAAAGATTGCTTAATATACTAATCCAAGGCAGCGCATAATCATTAGTCAGTAAATCGAGATTGTTTTGTAAGTGGTTTTGCATTTCAGAAGTGGTCAAATGGTTAGTTGCATATAAGTACTTAACCATTCTTGTTCTCAATTCGTCCACATATTCTTGAATTTGTTTATTAAATAAATATGATGCTGTTGGTAGAATAAATAAACCACAAATAGTTGGAATTAACTCAATTATCTGCCAATAAATAAAGCCGCTCAAATTTCCACTGCCTAAGTTGTTGATAGCATATTGATAAATATATAAATCAATCGTTCCAGTAATAGCAAACATTAAATAAAGAAAAATCACCCAGAAGGCACGCTTATTATTGACTTTAATTAATCCCGATAACGTCATTATGAATCCTTTCTAGTAAAACTTATTTTGTTTAATGACAACAGCATCATAAAATAAATGTAAAAATACACACGGAATAAATCCTATATTAAACCTTGTGATAATCAAAATAATATTTAATATGAAAAGTATAGAAAAACTAAAGAGTTTATTTTTGGAACTTAAAATAATAAAGCTGTGATTCAACAAAAATATAATAGTAATTATAATTATTGACATAAGAACATTATTTAAAATGATAGGTAAGTAACTTATTCCAATTTCTCTATATATGATTTCTTCTAAAACGGCAGCAACTAAAAGTCCTATTTCATAGCTATTATGCGCATTCGTAACAACTATCGCTATGACCACCATCATTATAATTATGATGGCACGCATATAAATACCACTTGTTATATTATGAAGTTTAATATAATTACACGAAAATAATTGTATAAAAATAATTATTAGCCAAAATAAAAGATAGCAGTTATAAATCACATAAAAATCATTTTTTTAATATATGATATATAGCCTGACATAAAACTTGATATTGATAAAAGAAACAGGTCAAGGCATAGGATGAATATAGCATTCATAATCTAAACTTTCATTTTTTAGTCTTGGATGATTTAATTGTGGAAAAGAAGGGAATGTCATTGCAAGAAGCTCGGGAATAAAAACTCTTGCCACTCTATAATTATTTACAAATGGAGGCGTAATATCTAAAAAACTGGCTTCGGGTGCAACTTGCTTCAGATAACTTAATAATTCTACAAATGAAGATATGTACTTTTTTCTTTCCAAAAATTTTAAAGGATCACAAAAATCTATTTTAGAAAATAAAACTTCCATATTTTCCTCGTAATTACTTGGATTTAAAAAAAGGCAACATTTTTATCAAAATCAACCATTTTTTTTAAATCCACGTCCTCAAATTTTGAGAAACTAATATAGTTACTTTCACTCATTTCCCTATTTGCAAAAGCTTCACAAAAAGCTCTATAAATCGTATCATTTACTTCTAGTCCACCCTGTAATCCAAAACTAATTGCAGGAATGTTGTGACCTGATTTAGAAATTATAAATACTCCAAAGACATATATGGGAACCGCAGCAAATTTCGAGTAATTCAAAATTAATACGTCATATTTCGTAAAAACGTTTCCCATTAAATTAACAATCTTATCTTTCAATTCTTTATTGTATAGTTCATTTAAATGTATTCCATCTACTTTTTTAACTGAATACCATGTTGAAGTAAAACTATCAATCTGTATGTATTCAATAATACTGTTGGTTAATGCTTCCCTCCACGTTACATGAGCTGCGGTACCAGTAGAAACAGATAGCATATGCATATTTTCACCAGGCATTCCGAAAAGAAAGTCGTTTGCTGGAACCACAACTTCCTTTTGAGTAGAATATAGTGATTGTGTACGAATCCAAAGTAGCTTTTCATTTACATCAAAAGCGCTAGATCTAAAATCACTTCTTAGCTTATTTATTGCTTTCAACTGATTTACTGTATATGGCATTAAATACTTTTTGTCTACTGCATTTTCACGTACTTTCATATAATTGCTTTCAAATATCCTATTTGCTAAATACTTTTGGGCTAAAACACCAGCTGCACGTTCCACGCTTTCTCCACCTAAACGTGTAAGCCCATCACTAAAACTATATCCATATCCTGCCAAATGATAATTTATTTCAGCATTAGGAGAAATAACATATTTTTCAAAGTTGGGTAATAATGCGCTACAAATATTTAATTTCGAAGCTATATTAGATCCCTGAGAATAATATATATTATTGGTTAGTAAACCAGAATATCTACCTGACAAATTTTTAACTTTAAAATTTCATTTTGTTGCAGTTCCCATTTATCAAACATCTACCGTTCTTTAATAATAAATATTCCTTAAATTATTATTATAGTTAAAAATAAAATTAAAGTCAATACTCTATTTAAATTTATTTTAATTTATAGTTAAGCTAAGCAGAACTGCTACTTGCCAGCTAGCATTAATTCGATTTATATTACAAGAGTGCTTTTACTTGACAAAATTTTTCTGCACGAATTAGTTAAACATTGTATCCAATATAGATTAACAATATCAGAATATTGCTGGGTAGCGTAAAACCGAATATGGCTAGGAACAATTTAGTAGCAGAGGAATTGCTCTTAAGTCGACCAAAACTAGTCCTAATTTCCCTAATGTTGGGTAAAGATAGCTTTATACGATTAATTACAATCAGGTATTTCTGTTCAAAATCAGTCTTACTAATAATTTAGCATAAGTACTTGTATATAGTTGGCTTATGCCACGGCTTGAATTTTTTACGTAAGAGTAACTGTAAGTCTTCCTGAAGAAATTTCAATTTTTGATAATCACGCAAGTGAAATAGTTGGTTAAGCGGGGCTTAGCTAAAATAAGTAGCTGAATAACCCAGAAAATTATATGACTTTCTGGGCTCATTTCATTGGAATCGGGCTTTTATTATGGAAATATTCTGTTTATACTTAACCGTTAGCAGCAGCAAGCAAGGAATTCATTTGTTCAACTAATTGGTCATTAGAGTAATCTTGAGCCGTTTGCAAAACCAAATTAAATTGGCCCAGCCCCAACTTGACGTTGATTTTTATTATTATGCGGGATATTAATGGTATTTGCAGCAAAAATTCCTCAGGCTCCTTTAAATAAACCGAAACATACCGGTCACCTAATATCCCCTTTTTGTTTTCAACTTTAGCAACAGCACTCCACGGAATAAGCAGATTTTTAGTTGCAATAGCACTACTATAATCATAAAAACCAACTTGGGTAAGTTTTACTACTGTCTTTTTACCCTTAAGCATTTGCCTAATGACAAAAATTTCACCAAAACAGAACATAATCAACCAAATTACTCCACCAACCACAATCAACGGTTGGGACACCAAAGGCCTAAGCCCAAAATCGCCAGGGAGACGACAATCATTAAGAACCCCGCCCAGAGTGACTTAAGCTGTTTTGCTTTATCTTGATAAACTAGCAATTCTTTTTGCATTTTTCTAATCCAATCATGATATTATTTCATCATTATATACTATATAGCAAAAATCAACATCACTTTTTTTACCTTATAAACACTATTTTGCGAGTTGAACTAGTAGCAGACAGACTAAAAGGCCGCATCCCGACGTTCTGAACATCGGCATTCGACCTTAGTAAATTGCAACTACTGCACTGTTAAAGCAACTTAGTTACTTGCGTTTTTGCCAGCATCAAAGTACTTTAAATCACCAATTTTTCCGGCTAACTTAAACTTCCCATTCTGATAAACTAACTTAGTTACCGAATCATTAGCTAAGCCCGTCCCCTGATAGGAAGGATAATTTTGCGTTGACAAAAACATATTAATTGCCATTCCTGAACTAACTACCAAGACGTTGCCGCCTTTGCGTTGTTGCTTTTTGGCGATCATGGTTAGGCAATCGGTCATTCTTTTCTGAACGGTCTGTGAACTTTCTGCCCGGTACTGGATTGGCAAGCCACTCTTCAGTTTGTCTTGTTGGTCAAGCTCATAGTAGCCATCCTGCATCTTATTTTGGAAGAGTTTACCCGTCTTCGCTTGGAAGTCTTCGCTACTCTCATAACCGTAGTATTCGGCAATTTCCGGTACATTCTTACCAATATCTGACCGGCCCTCATAGCTGCCGTAGTTACATTCACGCAAGCGCTGGTCTATTTTAACCTTGATTTTCTTGTTGCCAGAGGCCTTTAATGCTCCTTGGGCGGTTTTTTCTTGTCTCGATAAGTCACCTGAATAGGCCGCCTTGAATTTTACGCCTTTTAGACCTTTACCTAAGTATTCTGCACCCTTTACCCCGTTATCCGTCAACGTAAAGTCGCTCCAGCCTTGGGCCAAGTGCATCACATTAGCAGTTGTTTCCCCATGCCGGGTTAGATAGATTGTAACGGGCTTAGTGCTCTTACTTTTAGCTTGGACTGTACTAGTAGTAATAAAAAAGATGTTTAAAATACTCGCTAATAATACCAATACTTTCGTTAATTTATGTTTCATTTTATCCAATCTCCTCTCCATTAGAAGCGATAACCTGTTTATACCAGGCAAATGACTTTTTCTTATACCGGTTAAATGTTCCGTGCCCCGCATCGTCTTCATCAACATAAATGAACCCGTAGCGCTTAGACATTTCTCCCGTTGAGGCACTGACTAAGTCAATACAGCCCCATGGAGTATAGCCCATGACCTCAGTACCATCATCAATTGCAGCCGAAATTGCTTCAATGTGTTGGCGCAGGTAGTCAATCCGGTAGTCATCAGCCACAAAGTTGTTCTCATCCGGTTGATCGAGGGCGCCCAAGCCATTTTCAACAATAAACAGGGGCTTTTCATAACGATCATACAGCTCATTTAGAGCAATTCGCAGACCAGTAGGGTCAATCTGCCAACCCCAATCACTCGACTCTAAGAATGGGTTCTTAACTCCGCCCATCAAGTTACCAGCAACGCGATCTTGGTCTTCATTAGTAACATCAACGACAGAAGACATGTAGTAACTAAAGCCAATGTAGTCAACCGGATACTGGGCCAGTAAGTCCAGCTCGTCAGCAGTATAGTCTAAATCGCTGAGCTTGACCCCATTGCGCGCAAGTAAGCTCTTAGTATATGCTGGATAATGACCGCGAACCTGCACGTCAGCACAGAAGAAGTTGTTAGCCTGGTTATCCTGCAGCGTGGCCAATTGATTCTTAGGATTAGCATCAAAACTGTAGGTAGTGGCATACAGAATCATGCAGCCAATCTGCAACTTAGGATCTAACTCGTGGCCAATTTTGACTGCCTTCGAGCTGGCAACAAATTGATTATGCCAAGCTTGATAAATATTCTTTTTGTCCTTTGCTCCATTGCTTACCGTCAAGCCCTGACTCATAATCGGAAAATGAGCTGCACTATTAATTTCGTTGAAGGTCATCCAGTACTTAACCTTGGCATGGTACTGGTCCAAAACAGTTCTGGCAAACCGTTCATAGCAGGCAATTAATTTTTTGTTCTTCCAGCCGCCATACTCCTTAATCAAGTGGACTGGCAATTCGTAGTGCGAGATAGTAATTACCGGTTCAATCTGATACTTCAAGCACTCATCAATTACGGCATCGTAGAACTTAAGACCCGCTTCGTTAGGTGTTTCTTCATCACCCTGCGGGAAGATCCGTGACCAAGCAATTGAGAAACGATAACACTTAAAGCCCATCTCACCAAATAGCTTGATGTCTTCTTTAAAGTGGTGGTAGTGGTCAATACCAACGTGGTTAGGGTAAACCCGCTGCGGATCGATGGTAAAGTCGAAATCCGGTTCATTAATGATAGCCATCCGGTCTTTGCCCCCAGGTAATACATCTGGTAAGGATAAGCCCTTGCCGCCTGCTTGGTAAGCACCTTCAAGTTGGTTGGCCGCTGTAGCGCCACCCCATAAAAAACCTTTAGGAAAATTGTTCGTAGTCATCAATTGACTTCCTCTCTTTATTCTAAGCTAAGTAGTCGTCCGCCAGTTCCCCTGTCGTCAACCATTACCTTAATATTTGTAACAATTGTTTACTTAAATGGGACTATTTCTTTTGAACTTTATCATCCCGCTGCCTGTGCGTTACCCGCCAGATATGGAGCGTTAGATAAACCTCATCATCAGGTTGTAAGTCCCAACCAGCCTGTTTAGATAAATAAGCGCCGATCTTTAAGGCCGTCTTGTATGCTTTCTGATACTTCACCCGCATTAATTCAAGTAAGGACTCATCAAGCTCACTACCAGCAGAATCTGCACCAGTATCGTAGAGGTGGCGTACCATGAACGACCTCAAGTGAGTCATGAAGCGGTTGAAATTAAAGGACTCAGTATCAAGTTGCAGACCATACTGATATTCAATAATGTTGATAACCCCTTGAATTAACTTGGTTATTTTGATCGTGTCTTGAATTTTAGTCTGGTTTGAAGCCGCATTAATGAAGTGATAAGTTAAATAAATTTCTTCAGAATTAGAAAAAGCTAAACTTGTCTTTTTTTCAATCACCTTCAACGCCGCTTTTGCGGTAGAATACTCTTTAGGAAATAACTTATTCATTTCCCATCTGACCGTGGCTTGACCTAAATCAAGACCTTCATCCGCTCTTTTGAGCATGAAGTCAATATGATCTGCAAGAACCAGGTATTGATAATCAGAAAACTTAACTTGCAACTTATTTGAAGCTAGTTCAATGACGTCAGTTGCCAACGATAACGTTCGTTCGTCAATGTTACTAACGCTGTCAATCATCTTGATATTCTTCTTAACAGCAACAAAGCGGCGGGTGATTTTGGCTTCATCAATGGGATCATTCGGCTTCTTACCAAAGCCAATCCCATTACCAATCACGACCCATTCAATCCCAGATTCATCCGACACCAGAGCAGCATTATTGTTAAAATTCTTAATAAATTTCATCCACAATACTCCCTCTTTCAATAAAAAAACCTATGGACTACAAGAAAAGCCTTGTCCATAGGTTAATGCCTGATCGAATCAGTAACACACTCATTTACACCTAGAATTATAAATTATTATTTAAGCGATTTCAATACTTATTATTGATTTTTAGTCAGTGTTTTACTTCGCTTAATTATTGGAAGAGCAGCTAACTACTAGCTGGTTAATGTGAAATCAGTGTTTTAATAAGGACGCTAGTATAAATGATCACAGTCAAAGCACCACATCCACTTAAAAATAAACTGCGCGCGACTACTCGCGTGCTCCTTTGGGCTACCCTCTTTTACCTAGGTGTTACCCTGATCTTTTTGGGATCGAGCTTTGGCACATCTTACCTCTTGCAGCAAAATACCGAACAGGCTAGTAGCGGCTTAACGGTTAACCAGGTAGATGCCAACAAACGACGTAAAACTAGCTATGACACCAGTAAAACGGCCTCCATCAGTACTAGTAAAATTTTGCAAGCCAAACGGCAAAAAGCCTATGCCATTGGCCGCCTGGCAATTCCTGCGGTCAACATTCACAACCCCCTTTTTGCTGGTTATGGCGACCAAAACCAAAATTTGGCCTATGGCGTTGTTACTTGTCTGCCCGACCGGGTAATGGGCGGGGCCAACAACTACGTTTTGGCTGGCCACTATATGGGCGCTTATGGTCCTGCAGTCTTAGATAATCTGCACCTGGCTAAACGTGGCGACCGAATCTACGTAACTGATCTGCATCACATCTATGCTTACCAGATCAACCGGATTTCTTTTGCCATCAAACCTAATCAAGTCGAGGTTGAAAATAATGTCAAAGAAAAGAGCATGATAACCTTAATTACCTGCTCTGACTTTAATACTTCTAAATACGGCTACGGCGAACACCGGACGGTCGTTCAGGGCGACCTGATTAGCCAGCTCAAAGCTACAAAGAAAAAGCTGCAGGCTCTGGAGTTAACTGCCCACCCCCAAACAACTAGCAAACAGCCGCAAGTCACCTTGCCTACAAAAAAAGCTGGCCGCGTGCGGTCTGCCGCCCGACCCCAGTTTTTCCAAAATACGAACCTGATTAGCAAGTTAATTATGGGCTTCACCGTTATTTTCCTGCTACTGCTTTGCTGGCGGATCGTGCGCATTTGGCGACCGCGAGGCAAATCATCATCACATTAAGCTTAATTTTTAAAAAAGAGGTAGAAAAATGGGACTGCACAAACCACTATTATTCGCACTTAGCGATGCACCAACCGGACCAAACAACCTAATCACCGACGTTGCTGGTATCACGGTCGGCCACAAAACCATCGTTACCGACCGCCTGAGAACCGGTGTAACCGTGATTAAGCCCTGTCAGGACAACATCTTTCGTGAAAAAATGCCGGCTGCAGCCCACGTCATCAACGGCTTCGGCAAAAGCACCGGTCTGGTCCAAGTCGAGGAATTGGGGACGATTGAAACTCCGCTGGTATTAACCAACACTCTGAGTGTCGGCACCGCTTCAATGGCTTTAGTCAAAAGAATGCTAGCTGAAAACCCCGAAATTGGCCTTTCAACGGGTAGTGTTAATCCACTGATCATGGAATGCAATGACAGTAGTATCAACCATCTCCGTGACCTAGGTGTAACCGAAGCAGACGTCGACGCGGCTTTTGTTAATGCTAGCACCAAATTTGCCGAAGGAGGTGTGGGCGGTGGCACCGGCATGCGCTGCTACCAGCTTAAGGGCGGAATCGGTTCAGCTTCACGCCAAGTCATAATCGATGGACAGACTTTCACCATGGGCGCCTTGGTCATGTCCAATTTCGGTTTGAGCCAAGACTTGAACATCTACGGCCGGCCAATCGGCAAAAAGCTTCAGCAAATCCAAGCAAGTAAGGAAAAAGGTAGCATTATTACCATCATTGCCACCGATATTCCCTTTAACTCACGGCAGTTAAAACGGCTGGCCAAGCGCTCCAGCATCGGTATTACCCGCTCTGGCTCCTTTAGCGGAAATGGTAGTGGTGAAATTACCCTCGCCTTCTCAACTGCCAACCGGGTCAGCCACTTCCCTGAACACGAGCTAACTACAATTCAGGCTATTACCGATGACCAGATTGACCGTTACTTCCGCATCACCGTCGATATTGTCAACGAAGCCATTTTGAGTTCCTTGACGCACGGTCAGACCACACCAGACCGTGATGGTAAGCCCATCTTAGGTTTATCAGCGGCCTTAAGCAGTCTGGGCAATGATTTTGACGCCCTAACTTTACGCCAGCAGCTAGGTCTTTAAACACTAAACCGCTAAATTTACAAAAGGTGTATGATACTGTGCCTAAGGACAACATTTATACAATTCTAGAATACTGCCGTGACCACAACTTTTATGTTACGATTGAAGCCTCAGAAGATGACTACATCGAAAACGGCAAAATCATTGCTGTTGATTCTGATCAAATAACTATTGACCAAAAAGAGTATGGCAAAGACCATCGATGGACGGAGGAGAGCTCCGAGCCTCAACTTGAAATTGACACCATTCAAACGTTAGATATTGTCAACCGGGAAAATTATCTTTACCAACAATATGTCAAACAGAAGTTGCTAACTGATTAACTTCAGCATAGCGAAAGAAAGACTGCAACTGCAGTCTTTCTTTTTTAATTATTACGCTTTAATTATTCCAAATACAGCTGGCGCAATTTAGCTAAATCTTCCGTGCTAAAGCCCAGGGCCTTGGTAAAGAAACTGGCAAAGTCGCCCCAACCGCCACGGATGGTCTCCGTAATACCGAGAATAGCGTCCCCCTCACCTCTAGTAAGGTTCATCTGCGCAATCATTCGGGAAATTTCATCATTGCTCGGCAACTGGCGGGAGGCTGCAAAGTCATAGAGCTTATTAGTTAGCAAATAGTCCCTAGCAATCGTATCATCATCCACGCCCAGGGCCATCAAGATTAAGGCCGAAACCATCCCCGTCCGGTCTTTACCGGCGCTGCAGTGATAGACTAAGGCCTGATCTTGCGGCAAATTCAGCAATTCGGTAAAAATCTCCGCGAACATCTTTCGACTATGGGAGTTAAGCAGGGTCTGTTGGTAGATGCGCCCAATAAAGTTACCGCTTAAGTCTGGAATATGGTGGAGCAAACGGTATATCCGGTGGTCGTTTTGACTATCATCCGCTTTTTCGGAGTAGACTGGCACATCAACGAGGCGAGCATCAGGCCAGAGCATATCAGGCGCAGAGTGTTTTTCATATTGCGAGCGCAAGTCACAATCAACTGTAACCCGAAGCTCCACTAGCTTATCCTGGTCAGTTGACGTTAGTCTACTGAGTGAATCCGACCGGTAAATCTTATTCCACTTAACTGCCTGACCAGCTTCATTCTGGTAGCCGCCAACATCCCTAAAGTTTAGCGGACCGTCCATCTTAACAATGCGATCATGTGCCATCTTACTCACCTCTCATACTTTTATTATCTCACTTATCGGTCTGGTCGCGGGCAAATAATTGGGTTGCCTTGACTGCGCTTTTCCAACCTTGGTATAGGTGGTCACGCTCGGCTGACCCCATCTTGCTCTCAAAGGTCTTACCAACTACAAAAATATCTTTTAATTCGTCAACATTTTTCCAGTAGCCGGTCGCTAGTCCGGCCAAAAAGGCTGCACCCATTGAGGTCGTCTCGAGTGTTTTTGATCGCTCGATTTTAATTCCTAAAATATCGGCTTGAAACTGCAACAGATAATCATTGTTGGACGCACCACCATCAACCCGCAAGGTCGGAATTTTAATACCTGAATCGTCTTGCATCGTGTCAACTACATCCCGCGTTTGATAGGCCAGAGACTGCAACGTGGCCTTGATGAAGTCATTCTTACTTGTGCCGCGGGTAATCCCAAAAACCGCCCCTCGCGCTTCTGAGTCCCAATACGGTGCACCCAGTCCGGTAAAAGCAGGAACAACAAAGACCTCGTCTGCAGACTTGGACGCGGCGGCAGCCCTTTCCGATTCTGCGGCTGTTTTGATCATCTGCATCGAATCACGCAACCACTGCACAGCACTACCTGAGACGAAGATTGACCCCTCAAGCGCATAAGAAATATGACCGTTAATGCCGTAAGCAATCGTAGTTAATAGGTTGTTGTCCGATTCGGTCGGCTCCTCGCCAGTGTTCATTACGATGAAAGAACCTGTTCCATAAGTGTTTTTGACCATGCCCTTCTTCAGCGCAAGCTGGCCAACCAAGGCTGCTTGCTGATCGCCCGCAATACCGCAAATAGGTACTTTTCCCCCAAAAAAGGTATAGGCTCTGGTATAACCATAGACTTCCGAACTGGACTTAACCTCTGGTAGCATTTGCGCCGGAATATTGAGCAAGTTGAGGATATCTTCATCCCACTTTAGATCATGAATATTAAAGAGCATTGTTCTTGAAGCATTGGTGTAGTCCGTAACGTGGACCTCACCGTCAGTTAACTTCCATAGTAGCCAGCTGTCAATTGTCCCAAAGAGCAGTTCACCCTGCTCAGCTCGCTTTTGCGCGCCCTCAACATGGTCCAAAATCCAGCGAATCTTGGTCGCACTAAAATACGGGTCGATGATCAAGCCCGTTTTTTTATGGATCAGGTCGCTATGACCGGCCGCCTTGAGTTGCTCAGCCAGATCTGTCGTTTGCCGGGACTGCCAAACGATTGCATTATAAATCGGTTTACCCGTTTTCTTATCCCAGATGACGGTTGTTTCTCGTTGGTTGGTAATGCCGATCCCTTGGATCTGCTCAGGACGGATACCTGAATTAATAATTGCATTAGCAATAGTGGTTTGAACTGCATGCCAAATCTCTTCGGCCCTGTGTTCAACCCAACCCGGCTCAGGGAAATACTGCGGAAATTCCCGTTGGGCTGAGGCAACCTTGTGGCCTTGATGATCAATGATCATTGCCCGCGTAGAGGTAGTCCCCTCGTCAATTGCCATAATGTAGTTTTTCGCCATAATGTTTCCCTTCTAAGAAAGCGATTCATAATAATTTTACTATTTAGCCCTACTTTTACAAGAAATAATTATCTCATTGCACTTATTTACGTTATACTAAGGCATAATGTATACCTTAAAAGGAGGACTATCAGTGAAAAAAGAAATTATTGCCTTGACAATTGCCGGCAATGACAGTGACGGCAGCGCTGGCATGACGGCTGACCTACATTCATTTTATGCCCGACAAGTTTACGGAATGGGCCTGCTAACCGCTGCTGTTGCTGGCAATACAACCGGCATCTTTGCTCAAGAGGTAATGCCGATCCCCTTTATTCAAAAACAATTTGACGTGCTCAACGAGGACTTCAAAATCAACGCACTGAAGACCGGAATGCTGGCCAACCAAGAGGTAATTGCCTGTGTTGCTAGCAACCTACACAAGTACCAGATGGGCAAGATTGTCCTTGATCCGGTCATCATGACCAAGCATGGCGACACGTTGCTCGATGACGATGCCTACCAGGCCTTTTTGCATGACTTACTGCCCCTAGCCGACATCATCACGCCGAATTTCTATGAGCAACAAAAGTTAACCGGCCTCGAACTCATTGACAAGGACGAAATTCACCAGGGTGCTAAGAAGTTGCAGGCCATGGGGGCTAAAAACGTGCTGATGAAGGGCCGCCATGACGACAAAACCCAAAATCAGGTGACCGATATCCTGCTAGCAGCAGATGGTCAATTTTATGAATTTACTAAGCCTTTCATTAACACCGACCGCATCAACGGCACCGGTGATACCTTATCAGCCGTGATTGCAGCTGAGCTGGCCAAGGGGAACACAATTATCGATAGTATCAAGATTGCCAAGAGGTTCACGTATGAGGCCATTGCCCATCCGATTGAAGTTGGGTCCATGTATGGCCCAATTAACCATTTTGCCGCTCAGCAAGATACAAAATGATTATCTTTTGCCCATGGCCAACCTTTAAGCTATACTTTAACAAGATATTAGAGGCAGGTGCATAATGGCAGACAAGACAATTAAAATTGCTTACTTATACGAAGATCTAATGAATACTTACGGCGATTCCGGTGATGTCAAGATTATTCAGTTTTGGCTAAAAAAACAGGGCTATTCAAGTCAGGTTGCCAATATTTCTTTGGGCGACCCGTTTAACGCCTTTGATTATGACTTTGTCTTCTTCGGAGGCGGCCAGGACTTTGAACAAACCGTGGTAGCAAAAGACTTGCCGCGCCACAAGGAAACCTTGAGCGCCTACATCAAGGCAGGTCGACCAATGCTTGGTGTTTGCGGCGGCTACCAACTGGTAGGCACATATTACAAGACCAACTCCGAGGTTACCATTAAGGGTCTAGACATCCTGCCCTTCCATACAGTCTTCAAGGCCGACAAGCGGATGATTGGAGACACTCGCTATCTGAGTGAGTGGGGCGAAGTCACGGCCTTTGAAAATCACTCTGGCCAGACCTACTTCGACGACCAAGACTTATTGGAACCGCTAGGCAAGATGATTGCAGGCTACGGCAATAACCCGCAAGATGGAGTTGAGGGACTACGTTACCGCAATTTCATCGGAACTTATTCGCATGGGCCGCTCCTTAAAAACCGCAACATGGCTACTGCTATCAGCAAGATGATCTTGTCCTGGCATGAAGAACGGATTAGCACCAAGTAAGCATGAAACTAAGCGGAAACAGTCAACTTTAGAGGCGACTGTTTCCGCTTTTTTGACAGTTTTGGGGGAATCCTTAAGTAAGCAACCATTACGATAAGCTGTTATAGTAAAGTAAATATTCCATGATTTGACTATAGTCAAAGGAGATCTTATGAAAGTTTTTGTAGTTGGGGCCAGCGGCCGGGTAGGCCAAGAATTATGTCAAGCATTAATTAAACGCGGCCATCAAGTTACTGCTGGTGCCCGTCACTTTGACTCCCTCAAGGGACTGAAGTTAACGGAAGTACCACTCGACCTCCACGCGCCAGTTGCCGAAATCGCAGACAAAATTGGTCAGCAAGATGCCCTTTACTTTGTCGCCGGATCCCGCGGCAGCGACGTCTTAGAGATTGATACCTACGGTGCCATTAAAACGATGCAGGCGGCGCAACTCAACCACATTAGCCGCTATATCATGCTTAGTGGTTATGGTTCTTTAAACCCAAGCTTTTGGGAGGAGACTACTATCCGTGAATACTACTTAGGCAAGTACTTGGCCGACAACTGGCTAATCCATCAAACCGACTTGGATTACACCATCTTACAGCCGGGTAGTCTTACCGAAACGCCGGCAACTGGGACAGTTGCCCTAAATGTTCAAGCAGCTGGTAATAATTCAATTAGCGATGTTGCCCGTGTCCTTGCTGCAATTCCAGACCACGACAACTTGATTGGCAAAGTAATCCCCATGCATGAAGGAACTATTCCGATTGATGAAGCGCTAGCGCAAATATAGTCAAAAGACCGCAACATTAGTGAGTTGCGGTCTTTTGGTGTTTTATGCTTTAACTTAATAATTTGCCATCTTCTAAGCAACTATACCAAAGGGACTTAATCTGGTCACTTCAGCTACTAACAGGCTGAGGGGCTCTTGTATTTGTATCAGCACATTACTTTTCAGGTGTTAGTTCCAGCCCTCTTCTTCATAGGCCATTTGCCAAAACTGCAATTCATAGTAGCTGCTGCGAATGAAGGCGTCCCGCATCCCTTGCCGCTCATCTTCTGTTGCCTGGTCGGCCAGCTGGTTGGTCAGGGCCAGCACCTTGGCCACGTTAACTTGATACCAGTCATCTTCATAGGTATCAATCCATTCCTGATAATAAGTAACAGGTGAATCAGTGTCAGCCAGCGATTTACCAATCTCCTGATAGAGCCAATAACAAGGTACGATAGCAGCTACGCCGGCACCGAGGCCGTCCCTGGCCAGAGACTGATACAAGTGATTAACATAAGCATAGGCCGTCGGCGCGATCGGCGTCTTTAAGACTTCTTCCGACGTGATTGCTAATTCTTGAAAAAATTGTTCACGTACCTTGATTTCCGTATCCCTTAAGTCCTGGGCTCGTGCCCGCACAAAGTCAGCTATCTGCTGGTCCTCAGCCGTTGCCGCAATTAGTTGGTGGAACTTGGTGAACTCGTCTAAATAATACCGATCCTGCAATAAATAAAAACGAAACTTCTTTAGTGGCAGTTCCCCACTCGCTAACTCTTTGACAAAGGGGTGATCCTGGCTTTTTTGCCATAAACTACTAGTCGCCGCCTGTAATTGGTCCGTAAATTCTGCCATCATCTTTTCTCCTTGCTCCTAATGGCTTCAGTTTACGCCAGTCTGCCTTTTGGGGCAATCTTTGACTGCTAGCGCATTTAATTCGACATAACAAGGAATAGTCCAAATTTTACCGTCCAAATTCATTGTTGACAACGTTTACAGCAAGACCTATAATATCTAGTATAAAAGGTGTGTTACCGATTAAATTTGGGCATTAACCTATCTTTTGCTGTACGTGTACTTCCAGAAGGTAGGTTTTTTCTTTGCCTTAATCAGAATGAGTGGTGATTAGGAACTACAGGTAACGGAGAGCAGATTTTTACAAAATGGCATGTGACCCCTTGCCACATAAGTGAATAATCATTAATTTGGTGTGTTACTGATTCGATCAGGCATTAACCCGTTAATTGTGATCGCTAGGATTTATTGCAAATTTTAGTCTTTTGCTTTGACGGGTTTTTATTATTTAGGAGGAAAAAATGGCTTACGAAGAATTAAGCAAGCAAATTTTGGAAAATGTTGGGGGAGAACAAAATATTAAGACCGCCTGGCATTGTGCAACTAGACTTAGATTTATTTTAAAAGACGAAAGTAAAGCTAATAAGGCAGCTATTGAGGCCTTGGATGGTGTCGTTACGGTGGTGCAGGCCGGTGGACAATACCAAGTTGTAATTGGCAACAACGTAGGCGAGGTTTACGATGCGCTGGTCGCCCAGGTGCCACGGCTTGGTTCCGGTGATGAAGCAGAAACTGTTGCCGGAGATAAAAAGAAATTAACTGCTAAAGGAGCCTTTGATGCTTTTGTTAGTTTTATTTCAGGATCATTTACGCCATTTTTAGGTGCAATGGCCGGTGCCGGTATCTTAAAGGGCTTACTTTCACTGTTTGTCGTTCTACATTGGATGACGCCAAATACTGGTGCTTACCAGGTTTGGTACGCAGCCGCTGACGGCATTTTCTACTTCCTGCCAATTGTTTTAGCATTTACTGCCGCAAAGCAGTTGAAGGTCAACCAGTTTGTTACGGTTTCAATCGCTGCGGCGCTAGTATATCCAACAATGGTTGCACTTACTTCCGCCAAAACCGCCATTAACTTTTTTGGGATTCCAATTATTCCAACCACTTATACCAGTACGGTAATTCCCATCTTGTTGGTTGTTTTCTTACAAAAATATTTGGAACCACTATTTAACAAGCTTTGGCATGAATCGGTGCGCAATATTTTGACCCCACTCTGCGTATTAATGATTTTAGTGCCCTTGACTTTTATCGTGGTAGGACCGATTAGTACCACCATTAGTAATGCCCTAGCCAACCTGGTGCTCTTCTTATACAAGAATACCAGAATTATCTCCGGTTTCGTTTTAGGCGGTTTCTGGGAAGTCTTCGTGATTTTTGGGGTCCACTGGGCGTTTGTACCAGTCATGATGAACAATGTGACTAAATGGGGTTATGACCCGTTAGTACCAATTCTGTTACCTGCTGTTTTAGCCCAAGCTGGTGCTGCCTTCGCCGTCTTTTTAAAGACTAAAGATGAAAAAATGAAGGGTTTAGCAGGTTCAAATACCATTACCTCAATTTTCGGAATTACCGAACCAACTGTTTACGGCATCACTTTAAAAATGAAAAAGCCTTTCTACTGCGCAACGATTGCGGGCGGGATTGGCGGTGCGATTGTAGCCGCTTCTGGTGTTCATGCTAATGCAGTTAGTTTGGTCAGCATTTTAACGATTCCAACCTTTATTAGTAAAGGTTTTGGTATCTCTTTAATCGGTGACGTTGTAGCCTTTGTTTTGGCCACCATTTTCACTTTGCTATGGGGCGGCATTAACGATCAGCCTCAAACAGCAGCTGTTGCTGCCGCAGCACCACAAACAAAAACTAGTGGACAAGCAAAAGCAACGCTACAAACTAGAGCAGAAACTTTAGTAAGTCCCTTAACTGGCCAGGTTATTCCGTTAACAGATATTAAAGATGAAGTCTTTTCTTCTGGTGCGATGGGTAAGGGTGTTGCGATTGAACCTAGTGTAGGTGAAATTGTGGCACCAGCTGATGCCACAGTTCAAATGGTCTTTCCAACCGGCCATGCAATTGGCTTATTAACCGATAATGGTGCCGAACTTTTAATTCACATTGGCATGGATACCGTTCAAATGGATGGCAAAGGCTTCGAAACGCTGGTGAAGAAAGATGACCAGGTTAAGGCTGGCCAACCACTGGTTAAATTTAACATCAAAGAAATTAAAGCAGCTGGCTTAAAAACAACCACTCCAATTGTCGTCACTAATAGCAAAAATTATCATGAAGTTAACGTAATGGCTAAAAATGAAGTTAAGCAAAACGAGCTATTGTTAGATTTGGAATAAAGTTTTAGCCAGAAAGTACATTTTGATAAATGTGAACTGCAAAATTAGAACAACTTAATAAGTTTTAACTGAGGACTAACTCCTGCTGCACATCAGGAGTTAGTCCTTTTGTGATTGGCGGTAGCCTATGAAAAGCAGTAACCCAACCTAGTTGTTGCCAACCGCTTTCAAAGTCGTTATAATGAAAGTGTTAACACGAGGGGTGCCTTTTAGGCTGAGATGAAAGTTAAGTTCAGACCCTTTGAACCTGTAAGCTAATTCTTGCGTAGGAACGTGTCAAATACGATTATGCTTTGACACCAATGTGTCAAAGCTTTTTATTTGCTTGAAGCTAGGTTTGGGTACTTCTCTGCTTTTTCAAGGAGAAAAAATATGCAGATAGATATGCTTAATAAGGTACGCGGACAAAATCCCGTAGTTTTAAACGTGGCCAATTTCGTTACCGTTCAAGACGTCGCCAACGCCCTAAATGCAATTGGGGCATCCCCCATCATGAGTAAAGAAGTCGCTGAAGCCGAGGAAATGGTCAAGATGGCCGGTAGTGTGACCATCAACTTGGGTACACTAACTAAAGAACAGGTTATCCAAATGCGCACTATTGGGACCTTGGCCAACCAGTTCCACAAGCCCGTGGTGCTTGATCCCGTTGCTGTTGGTGCTGTTCACTACCGTTTAGAAACTGCCCTGGACCTACTAGCATCATTTCCCGTCAGCATTATTCGCGGCAATGCAGGCGAAATCGCTGCTCTTGGGGGCTTTGACTGGAGGGCCCACGGAATCGATGCAGGAACCGGTTCTGGCAACCTGGACCAAATTACTAAGCAAACGGCGACTAAGTTCCACTGTGTGGTCATTGCCAGTGGGGCCACTGATACAATCAGTGACGGTAAAACAGTTGCACACATCTATAATGGCACTTCGCTCTTTCAAGCTCATGTTGGTTCCGGGGATATGCTGTCCAGTATTGTCGCAGCCTTTGCGGCCGTCTGTGACGACCCCTATGCAGCAGCACAAGCGGCCACATTAATTTTTGCCGCTACCGGCGAAAAATTGGCCCTAGATCAACCAGCTCTGGGTCCTGGAACTTTTGGAAGTCATTTGATGGACTACCTAAATAAGCTTCAAACCACTGACTTTGACCAAATCGCACGTTTTGATTAAGGAGAATTATCATGAATGACCAAGTCAATTCGTTTCCCCAAGTGCTTACTATTGCTGGCACTGATTCCGGTGGCGGTGCCGGCATCATGGCAGATCTTAAAACCTTTCAGATGCAGCGGGTCTTTGGCACCGCAGTGGTCGTCGCTGTGACCGCTCAGAATACACTAGGCGTGCAGGACTCTTACTTAATGCCACTCGACATGGTGGATGAACAGTTTGCTGCTTTAGCCGCTGACTTTAAGATTCGCGCGTGCAAGACCGGCATGCTGGGCGATGCTAATCATGTCCACCAAGTTGCCCTCAACCTGCAAAAATATAATTTTGGACCCGTGACCGTTGACCCAGTGATGGTAGCCAAGGGCGGCGCGCCATTATTGGAACCAGCTGCAGTAGCCACGGTCAAGGAAGAACTGCTACCGCTGGCCAACCTAGTGACACCTAATCTACCCGAAGCAGAGGTTCTAACGGGACTTAGAGCCGAAAGTGAGGCCCAGTATCCTGATCTAGCCCACAGCCTGCAAGAACTGGGCGCCCAAAACGTCTTAATTAAAGGTGGTCACGCTAGTCATAACACTGTTCGGGATTATGCCCTGCTTAGCAATGGCTCAAGCTTTTGGGTCAGCAGTCCGCGCAAGCAAACAGAACGCACACATGGGACCGGTGATACCCTAGCAGCGGCAATTACTGCTCAGCTAGCTCTGGGTCACAATCTACAAGATGCAATCGAAAGCGCCAAGAAATACGTCAGCCGGACAATTGAGCAAACTATCCAGGTTGGACACGGGCATGGACCACTCAACCACTGGGCCAAGTAAAAGGGGAAACTATGCAAAAATTCAATTCCCAGTTGTTACGCGCTTACTTTATTTGTGGATCTCAAGATGTCCCTGCCGGCAAAACACTACCAGGACTAGTTGAAGAAGCCTTAAAAGCTGGTATTACCGCCTACCAATTTCGTGACAAGGGGCCGAGATCAACCTTGGCGGCCGCAGCACGTCTACCGCTAGCTCGCCAATTACATGGGCTCTGCCAGCAATATCACGTGCCTTTCTTTGTTGATGATGACGTAGACTTGGCCCAAGCAATTGGTGCCGAAGGTATCCACGTGGGACAAAGCGATGAGGCCATCAAGCAGGTTGTCGCAGCAGTTCACGAGCAAATGATGGTCGGTTATTCTTGTTCAACCCTGGCTGAAATCATTCAAGGCGACCACATAGGTGGCATCGATTATTACGGTAGTGGGCCGATTTTCGCCACCCAATCTAAAGACGACGCCGATCCCGAAATCGGCCTTAGTGGCCTGACCCAGTTAGTGGAACAAACGAACCGGCCGATTGTTGCCATTGGCGGTATCACCGTAGAGAGCCTGCCAGCCATTGCGCAAACCGGCGCAGCCGGTGCCTCAGTCATTTCGATGATTGCCAGTAGCACCAACATCAAGCAGACAGTGCAGGCCATGCTCGCTGCTCCGTGGAATAACTAATTCCGTTTAAGTCCTTAAATACACTTACACCAAAAACCCAGCTTCAAGTTGAAAGCTGGGTTCTTTTGGACTCGTTTGCTTAGTCTTTTTATAAACAAGCCAATTTGGTTAAAGTTCGAATCATTTGTGCCACAAAGCCTGATTCATTATCATACCAGGCATAAGCCTTAACAACCTGACTGCCCGCAGGACCATTGGCAATCTGGGTAATTGTGGGGTCAAAAATTGAGCCAAATTCTGTACCAATAATATCCGACGAAACAATTTCATCATCATTATAACCAAAGGATACGTTATCAATGGTGTGTTTTTTTATGCTGTCATTAAAGCTATTTACCGTCACAGGCTGCTGCAAAACGACTACTAATTCTGTTAATGAACCAGTAATTACTGGGAGCCGCTGAGCAATTCCCGTCAGCTTACCTTGCAATTCAGGAATTACTAATCCAATAGCCTTAGCTGCACCAGTTGAATGCGGAATAATATTCTGTGCAGCAGCGCGGGCATTACGCATGTTGTCATTACGATCTGGACTATCTTGTAACATTTGCGATGTCGTATAAGCATGGAAAGTCGTCATTGTTCCCGTATGGATACCAAACTCATCGTTCATTGCCTTAGCAAGAGGAGCCAGACAATTGGTCGTACATGATCCTGCTGAAACAATCTGGTCATCGGCAGCCAGGATGTCATCATTGACATTATAGACAATCGTCTTAATATTTCCGGCTGGAGCAGAAATGAGGACTTTTTTTACACCAGCTTTCAAATGCGCTTGCGCCCGTTCCTTAGAGGTATAGAAACCAGTACATTCTAACACTACTTCTACTCCATCATTTTGAACCCAGGGAATATTCTGTGCATCTGCCTCCGCATAAACGGGAATTTTTTTGCCATCAATTACAATACCATCTTTAGTCGCTTCAACATCGTGATCAAACTTGCCATGTGCGGTATCATATTTTAACAAATGCGCAAGCATTGCTGGTGAAGTTAAATCATTGATGGCAACAAGTTCAAGATCATCATTACCCACTTCATACATGCGCCGTAAAGCTAAACGACCAATCCGACCAAAACCATTAATTCCTATTTTCTTTGTCATCATTATTTTTCTCCTTTAATATTTATTGATAGGCCAAGTATATGACCTCCAAGCTGTTGTGCATAATTCAAAATCATGATTGTGTTATCATCTTTAAAGATAGGAGAAAAAATGAATTTTAACGACCTTAGTATTTATCAAACCATTTATGAAACACAGTCGCTAAACAAGGCTGCAAAAGAACTAGGTTACTCCCAATCCAACCTTACTGCACGTTTGCAGGCTTTGGAAAAGGAATTAAATGCTCCACTCTTTATTAGATCCAATTCGGGTATTCGTCCAACTACAAATGGGGAGCAAGTTTATAAATTTACTGTATCTGCCCTGCACAATCTCGACGCACTCAAGGACAAACTAGCTGACCGCCAGCCTCAAATGCTTTCTTCAGAACTCCTCTTTGACTACCTACTCAATCAGAAAGATATCTTTCTACTTGAACATTATGATGTAACCATTAAAAAGACTGATCAATTTCAAGACATTCTAGCTCGTAAAGAATTCGATGTGGTTTTATCCTTTACACCGACTACACTGCCAAACTATTCTTTAGTCAAGGAAGACCAGCTTACAGCAACTTTTTTACAAGGAAAGCCGTCAACTAATAGCAAGCTACCAATTGCAATTAATTCTGACTATTCCTGTCCTTTTCGCCAATTAACCTGTAAATTGTTTCCCAACCAGAATGATCTGATTGAAATTGATTCTTTAGAAATGATTTTGCAACTGGTCAAGCAACAACGGGCAATTGCCTTGTTGCCATGTCATTTGATTAATGACCAACTGGTTCAGGCTAGCCCGAAAAGATGGTCTATCCCCTACTATCATTATCGCAACCAGCTATAATAGCTTGCAGAAGTTACCTTCAAACATGGATCAAATAAAACTGTTTTGAAAGATTTGAGCTATCAAAGCAATAGCAACAAACCTTTTCCTTGTCATGGTATTTGGAGCTTCTGTTATAGTTGTTTGGCGTGTAATCATAGTTTTGTCACTATTATGCTAATTTAGCTAACAGCATTCTGATTACCATAATTTGGTTAATAGTCGGTATTATGGCTTATGTAGTACAAATAAAACTTGTTTTACAGACAAGACAACACAAATATATAATTAGTCATTCATAGTAAAAGCATTTACTATGAGAAATAGTTAAAAATTAAATTTCATAAGAAGAGCTTGGCAGAATAGTTTCTCCCAAGCCTTTTTTCGAAGCTATTAGTAAAATATCACTTTTGTGAAATATTGGAACAGGTCACTCTAGAATCATCAATACCTTTCTAATTAGATATTTATTCTGAAAGCTTTAGCTACAATATCTGTCTAAAGGGGTTATACTAGAGAAAACAGTTAAAAAAGGGGTAACTTACGTTATGAATAAAAAAGTTGTTACATATTTAACCGCCATGCTATTATGTGCCGCTTCATTTTGGGCTATTGGCGACAGGCAAACCACTACCGTTCAAGCTGCAACACACACACTTACTAAGACGGTAATGCATAATGCACAAGCTTATTCCAGGTTAGGTAAAAAGGTTAAGGGCAGCTACCCCGCTTTTTCAACCATCATCGTTGATGACCAGCTGGTAATAATTGGTACGCAGCCACATGCACCTTATTATAAAATCGCAAATAAGAAGCGGTACATTAAAGCTAGCAATATTGATGGCGTTAAACGCAAATTAACCCAAAACTCCTATGTTTATGTCTCAAGTAGGCAAAAAGCTGGCACCAAGGTAATTAAAAAAGGCAGCACCATTACTACATACGGTAGCGCCTACAGATTTAAAAACGGTCAACTGTATTACCGCGTGAGCGGACCACAAAGGCAATATATTAAAGCCAAAAACTTAGGTCCGGTTACTGGTTCATCAACCGAGGAAACTACAGTAACAGTTATCAATAGTAGAGGTACCGCAATCTATAAGGATGAAGATAACATTGATACGATTAACAAGAGGGTTAAAAAAGGCACCAAGTTCAGAGTTGATCGTTGCGAAGAAGGTAGTCGCGCTGAATATATCGAAAATATTATTGGCCAATTTGTACCCAATGCGGTAATTTATCGTATAAAAGGAACAACTCATTGGCTCTGGGGCTTAGATGTCAAAGCCAACAAAAAACTGCCAGTACATGATTACAATGCTGAGAACTTTACCTATATCAGATTTAATCAAGACGTTAACGTATATAATGCCGATGGCACCATGCAAGACCATCATGGACAAAAAATCAGAAAACAAGGCGGATCATTCAAAGTAAACAAATTGCTATATATTTGGGTACCAACTGAAAATAAGGTTGAGCTGTTCTATCATCTTGTAGGCGATGAATTTTACTCTACTCATCCTGAAGTAAGCGAAAAAATTGAAGTTGGCGATGCCTATGTTAAGCAAAATGAAGTAGAATTTTTCCTCGGGATAAAATTAAAACCAAGCAATACCGTTCAAGACGCACTAAATCAAGCCAAGCAAAATAACTCAAATTAGTCAGTAAAATCAATGTAAGAGTATGAAGCAGCCATTAAATTGGCTTTTTTTATATTTTAAAATCAACCATTTTGTCTGCTACCGAGATGGCATTATTTAAAATGACTGCTTGCATTTTAGGTTCGACTTTATCCAGTTTTTTCCGTTTTCTCTCCAATGTGCAATGTAATCAATTGTATAATCGTGGTTATCAATACCTAGATTTTTAGCTACTAAACTAAGAAGTTAATTGGCTTTGCAATGCTCTCTTTGGTCGGATTAACGTGCAACTGTGCGTGGCCTATTTCGTGCATAAGCGTTGTAGCAGCTTTCTTTAATTCCTGTTGAAGACTTAATTCAATTAAATTACAGTGACTCTGGTAAATTTTAACTGAAGATGAACAATAGTGTTAAATCTTCACCATCAATATTCGGAATTTTTGTCGTATTCAGAAAAAAGAGTTTTCATTCGCGCACTTGATTTTCAAATGTATTCAATTACGCACATGCTACTGGATCTCAAAAACGCAAAAGTAATTGATAGTAATGGAAATGATATTACTAATTTCGAATAATAGAGTTTTGGCTTATTAAATAATTTGTTTGCTTATAAATCGTATATAATTAGTTTTTATTTTTGCGCTTCTCGATCGGGATTAGAGTAATATGTCCCTCAGTAAACTTAATAATTACAAAATCTTGTCCCAAATTAGGGAATCCGGTTTGATATGGACTAGCGAGATCGACTCCATTTAACATTTAATCACGCTCCAGTGCAGCCTTAGATTGATAGTCAGTGTCAGAAACAAAGCCCAGTGTATCAGGTAAAGTAGCATCTGTAGTCGTCTGCGTCTGATTTACTAATGTTTCCGTTGCTGCCTGCTTCTTGTCGCTGCCAGCTTTATCTGTCTTAGTAGCTTCATTATTGACCAAGACCTGCGCTAGCTTGTACCAAACATCTAGTTTGTCTGCCAGCGGCTTATCATGCTTTTGAATGTATGGATAAATACCAACAAACAGAAATGCAGTAGCAATTAAAGGCTCAGCTAGAAATAATATCGCTGTTGCTTTTTATATCTTAATTATTTCAATGTATTATAATTAGAGAAAAAGATTAATTTTATGTTCGAGGTATTAGTATGAAAATTAGCAAAAAACTTATCCTAGGAGCAGTTGCTGGCACCCTGGCTCTCGGTGCTGCGATTCCATTAGCAACCACCACTAGTAAGACAGTTACTGCTACTTCAACTAATAACTTGAAGTTAGCCCATGGTGCCTATGTTTATAACAAAGCTGGTAAACGCCTGCGCACTTATCGCGGCAGCACGTGGAAGACCCACCTTAAAAAAGGCGCCCCCCTTAAATTTACTGGTGCAATCGAACCCACCGAGCGCGACAGCAAACGCTTCTTCTTACTCGACGACGACAACTACAACCAGTCTTGGCTTCCTTATAAACAAATAAAGGGGCAATATTACTATGGCATCGGTGCTGGTGGCTACATTAAAGCCAGTAACGTCAGTCAAATTGCTGACAAGCCGTTATATACCTCTGAAGCAACTGTTAAAATCAAAGATTCCAGATGGACCAAGCCCTATACAGTGGGAACTGGAAAAGACAAAACTACAATTAAGAATGGTAAAACCTTTAAAATCGATCGTATTACATCGGTGCAAGGTGATCCTGACAGATTTACAAAATATCGAATTAGTGGAACAACAGACGCTTTTCTATTTGCAGACAGTGTAAAGATAAAACCACGACAAAATTTACAAATATACACTCGATCAACCTATGTTGTCTTTTCCAAAGAAACTGGTACATACAACGTACACGGCACATTAAGACCTATTACTCATACATATTCTACTTTTTTAAAAGGTGATATGTATCCCGTTGAAGAATTGACTTATTTATGGATTCCTAATGAAAACAAAGCTGAGCTTTTCTATTTGCTTAAAGATTCATGGGGAAAACCTCGAGTACATTCATTGGCTAATTATGTTGGTGACGATTTTGCCGGACTTATATATATCAAGGCTTCAGACGTTAAATATTGCTCAGGCCCATATCTAAAGCCTGATAATACTCCTGATCAAGCTCAGGCTAACTCTAAAATCGCTACAGTTGCTGATAAACATGAGCTACAAAATTTAATTAATCAGGAAAAAACAGTTAATACTGATAATCATTTATATTATAGCTATGCTTTGCAATTTGCTAAAAATATTAATGAATCAGCCTTAGCAACCATTACTGAAGTTAAAAAAGCCACTACCTTATTAACTAACGCGCAAAATGCTGCCATTAATACAACTATAGAGCAAGAAGATATCGATATGATTCTAAGCAATACTTCTCCTTACATCAACGAAAAAAATAGCTATTATCTTAAAAATAGAAAATAGATCTATGAATTAGTAAAATTAGAGCCCGGGAAAAAGGTGATCTTTAACTTCATCTAAAAAATTTCACAATTTAAAAAGATTGACAAATTAACGTTTGTTAACGTGATTTGTCAATCTTTTTGTTTGGGTTTGGGTTAGAGTTTTCCCAGACTCTTTTATATTTTTCCGAACATTTGTTTGACTTTATAGAACTTATGGGGTGAAATATTTATGATCTCGAGATCAAATTAACTTGTTTTAAAAATTATTTTTATTTTGAAAGGAAATCTAAATGAATACAAAATCAAATACTTTAGTTAGCTTAAGATACACATTAGACGATGATAACAATGGTCTATTTCAAAATGTTGTTCAAAAAGGTAACGTCACAACAAATAACTGTTACGCTTTACAACTGCACAAAGGCATAAATTATGTTTTTCGCACCCCATTGAAAGGCAATATGAATTTTAATAAAAACAGTGTTCTTGTTCTATCCGGTACTGCTTGTGGTCATACTCAAACCTTTGAATATGCAGGCCAAAAAGGTGCGTGGTTTATTGAGCTGTAGATAAAGGAAAATATGCTTGGGCTTCACAAGTAGCCCGTGTTCAAATTCCAGCAACTTCTTGCAGTGATAACACTAAACTTGCACGTCTTTCATATTTAAATCGCGCTGGTAGTGGTCGAAAATTAAATAGTGCAAATAAATTTGAAGAAACATTTACAGGTAATGACTTATATCGTTCAGAAGCTGCTATATCACCAGGTCCTAATTACAGTAAGTTTTTACTAGCAACTATTGATACCAGAGGTAATGGTTATTTCTTCTTATACAACTTGTCAGACATTAACAGCGCACTAAACCGTGCGGGAACCTCTGATGTCAATATTGGTAATATCCCTTGTCTGAGTTACTTTGCGATTCCTAAAATCACAAGTAATATTGGCTCAATTCAGGGCTATGACTTAGATGACAACAATAATATTTATATCTCTAGTCAGTACTCTGGCGAAAAAGATAGAAACATTTATAAAATTCCATGGGGAGCTTCTACACCAGGGCAATGGGAGCAAATACCATTGACTAGTGAAACAGCACTAAATCTTCCTGGTTATTCCACTGAACTGGAAAGCGTTCAAGTAATCAGTGAAAACGATCTCTACTTAACTGTTGCATATCATAGAAACACAGATAATAAAACAACACGAAATCGAATCTTTGAAGTCACGTGGAAAAACGAATAGACCAATCGAACTTAACATAATGTAGTTTAAGCGAAGTAGGTTTAATACTTAGAGCCACAAGGCTCAATTTGGCAATAAATAATTGTTTGTGAATTTTAACCCGTATAGCAAAAGGGAAGACTGAATTAATAGTCTTCCTTTTTTTGCTTACTAGCCAATTTCACAATTAGACCAATTGGTATATCTTGACTTATTTAGCTTTTTTCGTCGCCGATTTCACTCAGAATATGTAACTTCTAACTTTAGCTTAAAGCAAAATCAGTAGCGCTTATATGGCCATATAAGCCCCTACAAGCGATTTTTAGGGGCTTAAGTATCTTTTATCATTAATCGACCGCTCCACCAACAGTTTAAGCTATATTGCTGCTATAATATCAGTGAAAACCAACTCACTAGATTTCTAGCAAAAAAAACGAGAAACCTTTCCCGTCCTTTCTCTGTACTATTTAAGTAATCTATCAAGAATAGCAATTATGTCATTTAAGACTTGCTCAATCTTAGACACTATAGCGTACATTAAGAATAGTAGTACATGGCTAATCATCCATGTAAGCGTGCAAGCGATCTAATCAGTCGCAAGCCAATTGAGCGATCCTTTTGTATCGCTTTTTTCTGGTGCAACAACTTTTGCAAATCGGTAGAATTTTTACCCCTTTTCGGTAGCCTATGGTAGATTTTTCTACCATTTTTGGTGGTATTAACGACTAATTTTTATTTGATTTTTGGACAATATATTTAACCAACATTCTCCTTGCCGCACAGGTATTCTTAGAATATCGCCACTGGCGATTCCAACTGATGTTGGACTGTTCTACCTTATGCTCATTACTAAAAGTTTGTAAAAATAAATAATGTGGCTACTCTACCTGCGGTTTTAAGCTTTATTGCCATTATTATAGCTTGGCTGCTTAATTCTATCCTTGTAACAAAACTTAAATTTACAAAAAACAACCTAAGATAAATCTTAGGTTGCACTTTTGCACTACTTTCGTAGCCCGTTTAGAATATCTTTGACAATATTCAGCGCGTCCCGAATTTCAGAAATTTCGAGATACAATAGAATTAGAATAATTAAATCTGACACGTATAACTGACGTGCATGTAAGTTCAGTCACCTGCAAGATAGCAAATGCGACCCCTCGTGGGTCGTTTTTTGGTCATTGCCATTATTAACATTTATCAACCTCAAAATGTTGATTTTTTGTTATGGGTTAGAAAATCTCTAAGCATAAATTTAAATACCCCAAAACACTTAAAGCAAAGAAAGTTGGGGCTAATGCCTCAACTTTCTTCAAAATTATAAATAAATATCACTCTAATATTAATAAAATTGCGGATGATTTTTCCAATCTTCATCAAAATTAACAACTTTTATAAGGTGGTTTTTAAAAGTAGTCCCTGAAATATTAAAATTGCCTCTTATTGCGCCCAGAAAATTCATTAGAGTTATAAAATCTTTCTGTGTACTCAAAGTTATTTCAAAAGATTTAGGAATTTCGACTTCTTTAAAAGAAACTGTTGGTGCAGCTTGCTTTACTACCGCAAGCATTGCTTTCAACTCAGATAGTTTTTCATCATCCATTTGAATCCTCCATTTGAATTAAAAACCCGTACGTGGAAACTTAATTTTACCCATATTTCCATTAATTTTACCAAATAAAACAGCATAACCGTGTCGATTTCTTACGTAAGATCTAGAATCTGTCCAATATACCCTGTTCCACCAACTGATTTTTTTGTGTCCGGTTTTTTTACTTCCTGTAGCATAATAATGAAATTTTAAAGTACCATTCCAAACATATACAGAAACTATTATATTAGTTACTTTTAAAGAAAACCATATGCGTCCCCCTGAAACCCATACTTTAGAAACACCTAAATCGCCCCACATAGTATTTAGTTGCAATAGTTGAACTTGACTTAGATCACCAGTTTCCTGACTATCGGCTTTAACCATTGATTGTGTACTAAGAGTAGCTAAAAGAATTGAAAAAAAGACTGCAATAAATGCGTTTTAAAAAATTTTCCTAGCTTTCATATAATTTCTCCAAATCTTATAAATTTATTAAATTATATAAATATATTGTCAACAATTTTTTTAACTCTCAATTTTAAACGGTAACATAAAATTGTTACTTTAATCCAAATTAAATCATATTAACTTTTATAGTTCAATTACCCCCAAAGTAATTACTAAGGAATTTCGTACAGTTATAGAATGTTGCTATATCAATGTTCTTAATCTACACATTTATGAGTAGTTTTAGTTATTTCACAACCATAGTCATGGAAGAAAGGCGCTAAATCAATATTTTCAGCTACCCATAATTGTAATGAATTCCTATCATTGCCTTTATCCAAGTATAATTTATTTTTTTACGTCATCTGCTGTATTGGATGGTTCTAAATGTCGGCCATAATTGTATTTAACATCAGAAGCCTTTACATACACGTAGCTAGTATCATTTGACCAGGTAAGTAAAGTTCGATAAAAAAGTTCAGCTTTATTTTCACTTGGGATCCAAATATAGCGTAAATCTACTACATCAGTACCACGTCCTTGCTTAAAAGTAATGACTTTGTCAGCATTCCCATCAGTATCATAAAGTCTAGCATCATTCACAAATTTCACAGCCATAAAATTAGTATATGGTCGCAGTATTTGTCGAACCTTTGTTTTCACATCATCCATTAGAATAAATTGTTGTTTATTATTCTTGATTCGATATACTTCTAAGATATTATTTGCCAAACCTTCAATTTCTCGTGAGCCAGATAACAGCGCTCTATCAGATCTACGGTCTACCACCACTTTAGTACCTGCTTTGAGATATTTACCAGTAAATTTGCCTTGGTTATCAACCATTTGAGAATAACCATTACCTTTTTCTGAAGGCAAAGTTTCCGCAGAAATCGTGACCGTCGCATAATTAGTATATAGTCTTTGACCATCAATGCTATCAACATTTATGGCCTTAATGTAGCCGCCATGACCAATGTTATAATATTCCTTTCCCTTTATCGTCTTATATGGTAAATAGAACCAATTCCAGTCATCATCACGGAAAGAATAACGCTTGGCATCTGGGTCAGTTATTGCTTCAACCTTACCAACATACTTTACGGTAGCGTCTTTTTTAAGTAAGCCATTGCCTCCGCGATAAGAGTATCTTTTTTGCCCCTTCTTGTTATAAATCCGGGTCTTATGATTCAGGGTTAATTTACCCTGGTCAGTATTTGGGCTTGGACTAGTTACTTCTTCTGCATGAACTTGATTTGTCTTGGCTACTGCAGGAGCTGCTAAAGTTGTTGCCATTAATGCAGCTGCTAAACTAATAAATAATTTTTTGGTCTTCTTCATTGTCGTCACCTCTCTAGGTCAATTCTAATAGTTGTTTCTATCAATGTCTAATCGTTTTATTTAACTGCTATGCTGGAATAAAAAAGCATAAAGATTTCAATTAGCATAAAAAGACCACCAAAAGTCATGGTGGTCAAAACTGTTTTGATTACTCGATTATTTCAACTTTCAAATGCTACATAGTAATAAAACTTATGTATTATATTAGATAAACAAAGTAATCGTATTTGTTACTAAGTTAGCCCAAGTTGGGGACATACCAACACTACGACATGCTGAATAAATAATATCATGTGTAGTTCCTGTATAATGATCAATTACTTCCAGAAAACCAGCAAGACCTCCACCAAAATATTTTTTAATCTTATTTTTAATAGGTTTTGGTATTTTATGCCATATTTTTGCTACAGCTTTTGCTACTTTAGTGACACCAATTCGGGTATCTAATTTAGGAGCTTGTTCAGCAAGATATACAATATCCTTATCCGAAATCTCTTTTAAATCTTCATCAGTAAACTGATGTACTTGCTTTAAAACCACTTTTGCATTTGCTAGATCTTGTGGTGTAAACACTACATTTTCTGATGGATCATATTCGGTATCTTGCTGAGAAACTTGTTCAATGTCACCACTATCATTAGTTGCGGCAAACACTGAATTAGCAGGAATAGCTAAAATTTGACCGAGAATTAATAGACTTCCACCTAATGTTGTATATTTTAAAAATTTATTTTTCTTCATAATGTATGTCTCTAAAATTAATTATTTTCTTTTACTTTTTAATAACTCTAAAACAATTATTACTTGTTGAATGATCCAAAGTAATAACGAATAAATAGATATAACACCCAGTAAAATATTTTTCCCATCTAAGTAATATAAAACTATAAAGACGAAAAACATCGTTAAATAAATACGTTCCGAATAAATTACAACTTTGTGATCAACTAAGTAATCTGTTTCAGAAGAAGTTGATTTTTGGTTTTTACTTGTGGGACATAATGCCGCTGCTAATGTTAATAGTCCTATTATTATTTCCCCTGGACTACGCCAAGGAGAAAAATCTTTTATCGCAATTGTTAATAATATAATACCTATTGAAATAGGAAAAATTTTACTAAGTTTTATTTTCATAATCTACACCTATAGAATTAACGATAAGAATTGGTAATCGACCCAATAAATCCTGCTATTTTTATCCCCCTTCATATTCATTTTTTATCTTATATTTATTTTTGTCGGCCAATTGACCATCTATTGCAACTCCCATTCTTAGTATGAATCTCACCTCCTTTCCTTTTGATCTTTAATTTGTTTATTCTGTTTTAGATCCATTTGATATTATCTTTTATTAAAATGGGAAAAAGATAATTACCCCTCGTAGTAAATCAAACATTTTCGTTTCCTCCTGTTTATTTATATTTTTAGTATACCTAAGTATCAACCGAAATCATAAAAATATCATATTTGATTTTTATTAATCAAATATGATATTTTTATTTATTCATTCGTAATTAAAAGATTTTCTAAATCTTTACCATACTCAGACATACCCGCTAATTTAATGCTTTCAATTATTTTCATCGCCGTATCTATATATTTCTTTTTATACTCATAATGATATTTAATTACATTATCAAAAATATAGGTATTATGTCTTTATAAAAAAATATATCTGGCTGTGCTTTTATTTGATCTGCATAATCAATAAACGTTCCTGTTTCTTCAAATTTTTTGTTTTGAATACAAAAAACCAACATATTGATAATGATACCTAAAACTACTTTTTGTGTTTTTACACTGCTTGATCCAATAAACTGCTTTACTGCTTTTTTAGACAGTAACAAATTGCTATTCAAATCATAAAAGCTCATAAAGTTACAATATACAATTAAACTATCTTCATCGAAATTAGAAATGTTAAAAACTTTTTCCTTCATTTTATTTATAACATTTCTATCTAAATGTGTAATATCTTTATCAATTACTGCAACATAAGCATCAATAATAAGTAGTTCATCATTTTTATTAGGTAAATCACTTTTTACTAGTATATCTCGTATTTGCTGCAATTCTTTCTTAGAATTTCGATAATATGCTTCATTTGCCATTCTACGTATTTCCAACTTTTGTTGATGAATCGATTTATCTTTTTGATTCAATTTACCAAAAAAATCAATTACTGAAATTTGGTTAGAATGCAATAAGTCTATTAAGTTTTCTGCAGAAATTCGGCTTAGGTTTCTCTCCACCTTGGTATAAAAAGAGGCGCTTATCACATCACCAACCCACTGCTTCTGTGTTTTCCTTTGCTGAATGCGATAGTCTTTTAGTAATTCACCAATTGTCATCTATATTTCCTCTACTTTTTGATTAACTATCAAAAATGACACTTTTGAATTTTATTATAATCAAAATATCATAAAAAGTATCATAAAATTTAAAAATAAAGATGATATAGTACTGCAGTAGAAAATTGGTTATTACATTCTGTCAATACTGAAACCACGTAAGTATTTTTAGAACGTTTTTGCAACTTATTTATTATCGTTAAATTGGTATTGATTAAAGTCAACAACTACATCATAGTTTTGCAGTTCTTCTGGATCGTAATGATGAATAACTTCAACAAAAGTAAAATTTGAATCAAAAATATATTGGTGAATTGCCTTTGACGAAGTTTTATCAAGTGAAGCATTAATTTCATCCAGTAATAAAATTGGTCGATTAGCCAAAATAGCCCGTGCCACCTCAATTCTGGACAATTGGCCACCAGATAATTGATCCGCATTATCACCTAATTGATAATCAAATCCTTTTTCTTTAATTAATTGACCTAATTGTAGTCCTTGACACACTTCAAGAACTTTTTCTTTAGCTATATTGGCACCTAGAGTTAGATTAAACCAAAGTGTATCAGAAAAAATAACCGCACTCTGGCTAGAATAAGCAAACAACTTAGTGAATGATCCTGCTGCTACTTCTTTCTGATCAAGGATAATTTTCTTCGACTTACCGTACTTACCATACATTAGAAACTGTAACATCGTAGATTTCCCTGATCCTGAAGGTCCGATGACTGCAATTTTTTGACCAGACTTAATATTAAAATTAATATGTTGTGCCAATACCTTATCCTGGCGCATTAAATCTAGATCTTGTACTTGCAGTTCATTAAATGTAGGAATATCGGTTTGCTCACGCTTCACCTCATCCGCTTTTTGTACATACTGCCTTACCTTTTGAACAATTGGCTTTGTAGTAGACAAATTATTTCGTTCTTGCAAAATTTGTAAAATTGGATTTACAAATGAATTAGATAACTGAGTTATTGCAAAAAGTGCGCCTAAAGTAGTTTGACCTTTAATTACCAACATAACTCCAATTGCAAATGGCAGTAAATAAGTACCAATAATTGCAATTGCATTAAGATAAGCACTGGTATTAGTATTAAGCAAATTCATCTTGGCTAATTTTTCTTCTAATTTGTTAACTTTATGCTGGTTTTGTTTAACCGCATTATCCTGCTTATCATATAAGTTAAAGGTAGCAGTACCAGATAACAAATTTTTAGTTTGGTTAACATACTGATCATTAGCATTTGTCCAAGCCTGTGCCGCATTTTGAATCGGTTTTTGAAAAAAGCTACCAACAATTGTTGGTATAACCGAGCCAATAAAAAATATTATTGTCAGCTGCCAATTTAAATACAAAGCATACGTCATAGCAAGTACGACCGTGTATGAATAAATCAAGATTCCTATTTCAGCATCATATCGATTTGTTTCCAAAAGTTTAAAATCATTAGTTAAAAAACCTAGATTAGCAGCATTTTCTTGCTCATCGGAAAGCATACCCCTCATCACTTTAAGCCTTAGCTCAGTATTGACCTGCTTAACAGCATCTGCTTTAAGATAATCAAAAATTAAAGTAGCGACTAAAATTAAAACCAATACCAACACTGTTTTACCAAAAAAGACTGGAATACCTGCAAAATTTTTAACCGTTGCCATGTTAATTAACGAACCAATAATGTATGCCATAACAATATTCTGCATACTAGAAATTAATCCAAAAATATTTAAGCAAAAAAACTTAATGTGCGAATAGTATTTATAAACCATAATTTTCTCCCGAATTTGCTTTAATCTCACTTTTCATATAATGGAAAAGCTGGATGTTTAGTTGTTTATGAAGTTAACCCTCTAGATTGGACCAAAATCCATCTGGAGGGTTTTACTATGGTTAAATTTACCGTTGAACAAAAATTACAAGCACTTAACTTGCTCAAAGAAGGCTATAGCAGCTGCTCTGTGGCCCAAATAATTGGTGCTGGCTCACATCAAACAATTGATACTTGGGCAGGGCAATACCAGCACTTTGGCGTGCAGGGTTTAGAAATTCAGCGCACTTGGCAAAATTATCGTGGTCAATTCAAGCTCCAAGTCTTAAACTGGAGAAAAGAACATGACGAGACCTATCAAAATACCGCCATTCACTTCAAGATTTCCTCCCCTAGCTTAATTTATACTTGGGAAAAACGTTTTGACGAGGGCGGACTTGATGCACTCTTTACCAAACGAGGCCGACCACCGATGAATAAATCACCTAAAAAACCAGGTAAGTATACCAGCAGCGAGTTATCTGAATTAGAGCGGCTGCGCTTAGAAAATCGCCAGCTCCACATTGAGAACGACTACTTAAAAAAAGTCGAGGCCTTAGCTCGGCGCAAAGACGCTCAACGCAAGAAGAACTATTGCACTATAGCTTTTTAGCCAAGAGCACCTATGAGTATCACCCGCGCAGCAGGCGGAAAAGTTACAACGATCTGGCTTTACTGTCGCTAATTAAAGTGGTTAAAAGGCATAATCCCAGCTTTGGCTACCTGCCCATGACTGATAAGCTAAAAATCAAGTATGGTCTCAAGGTAAACCATCAACGGGTTTACCGGTTGATGAAAGAACAAGGTCTGCTGGCGTGCAAATACAACCTGCGTGCAGGCAAGTATGATTCATCCAAGGGTCCTCAAGGCAAGAAGGCCAAGAATCGCTTCCACCAAAAGTTTAAGACGAATCGGCCCTATCAAAAGATAGTCACCGATATTAGCGAGTTTCGCTATGGCAATAAGAGCATGAGTGAACGGATATATTTCTCACCTTTTAAAGACCTTTACAGTGGTGAAATCATCAGCTACACCATTGGTCAGCCGGCCTAAACTGCCTTACCGCATGACGATTCACAGCGACCAAGGCATTCAATACCAGTCCAAAGCATATTGCCAGACCCTAAAGCAGCATCACGTTTTTCAAAGCATGTCGCGGCGAGCCACCTGCCACGACAATGCGGCCTGCGAGAGTCTCTTTCACATCATGAAGGTTGAGTTAGACTACTACACCTAATACCTATCCTACTAAGAAGGTGCTGCAGGAGGCCATGGAAAAGTGGATCAAATACTACAATCAAACTAGAATAAGGCACACGCTAAAAGGCCGCACCCCGATTGAATATCGGAACACGGCCTTAGCAAATATGAAATAATGTTAATGTCCAATTCTAGGGGGTAACTTCATTATACAAATAGTATATTGCTTTTTTATTTTTATTAATAAAACTGTCATATTTGACATAAATAAACTAGATATGACAAATATAAAAGATAACACAATTTATTTTCTATCCACTTCAACCTATCCCACCGCTAACTTTATATGATGTAGTTTAAAGCGAAGTAGGTTTAATACCCAGAGCCACAAGGCTCAATTTAGCCACAAATAATTGTTTGTGTGTTTTAAGGACTATCGGTTGGTGACGTTTTTTATTACTAAACGTACTTAATGGAGATTTCACCAAATTTAATCGTGCCTTGTAAGATGACGGTTGGCCCTCCACCCTGGGACGTGCCACTAATATTCACTTCACCAAAAGCAGCTGACAAGTGATCCTCAATCTGCCAAGACAACGGCAGGTAGATTTCAACTTCGCCCATTGCCGCACTCACATTAACAGTTACAGTATCACCAGCTGGTTTAGCCGCATCAAGGTAAACAGAAACTTGACCAATAGTTGAATTGATTGTTACGCTTTCCAAATTTTGCGAATGTACATAGCGCGAAGTATCGCCAATCTTTTGACTAATTACAATGTTGCGGTCGTTTTCTTCGGCTCTGCCAGCATTATAGTGCTGCGAACTTTCATTTATCTTGCTCCAATCGTGGCTAACAAAGTAAGACTTAGGATGACGCCAGCCATGGGGTAGAATCAGTGACAAGCCAGCATAGATAAGACCAGCAGCTAAAAGCAGAGTCCACGGCACAATCTTAGTAATATGTAGTGGCCCAGCATAGATAATTAGCAGGAAGGCAATTGAAAAGACGATGCCAAAAGTACTTCTTCCGACAATACTGTTAACCAAGACTAGCCCAAAAATGATGGTCCAAAAAATTGTCCCCAAACTCAAGCTAAACGACAAAACATGCAACTGATTGAGCACCAGAAAGGCTGCAGCTGCAACTAATCCCATACCCCATAATAATTCTTTGATTTTTTGTTTTTTCATGATGATGACCTTCTCTCGTTTAATCGATCGTTCAAATTGTGGTAATAGCGACGTGAAACATAAACTGTTTTATAAGAATCTCGAAAATGCACCTGGCAATTTGAAATCGACCTGGTTAAAGCATAAATCTGCTGCAAATTCAAAATGGTCGACTTAGACACCCGCATGAACTGACTGCTCAAAAGATCTTCCAACTCATAGAGCTTGTAATTGACTACGAATGACTCCCGCTGGGTGTGGGTGATTACCTGTCGTCCTTCCGTTTCAAAAAATAAAATATCAGCTAAATTCACATAATACGTCATATCCTCTTGATAACATTCAAGCTGGTCTGGCCGCTTACTTACTTCCTGCAACTGCCGGTATATACGCTCAACTTCCGGCGATAATTCCTTGGCATGAATAGTTACGACTGGTTCACCTTGGTCTGGATCAAGGTCAATTTTTACTTTCAAGATTCTCACCTACCTTTCATTTGATATTTTTATTAAACGCTAATTTTTTCATAAAAGCTAGACCATTTGCGCAAGCGGTTAGTTTTGCTGTTTAAACGGTTAGACTTTTAGCCATCAAAAAAGCAGTTTACTGATGAAGCGTAAACTGCTTTTACTTGTTTTAGCTAATTATCGTCTTGCCATATCCTCTAGTTTTCTGCAGCTCGAATAGCCATTTATTCAAGCCAAGTTTTCACTTTAACAATCACTTCGTCATATTCAACCTTACGAAAATCTGATACATTTAAAAAAATTGTTTTCCCTAAACTGAAATTTTCATAGTCCCGTATTTTATTGAATTTTTCAAATTCCGCTTTTGTTTTTTGGATATCCATTTTGGTTCGGTCTGGTAAAGTGTCGCCTTGATGAAAATGATTCATGATAAAGCCTAGGTGGCGATCAGGATCAAGATCTCTTTGTCTTTGCCGTTGATACAAAACATCGGGATCACAAGTAAGAGTAATTGTAATTACCTGGAAGGCATACTGGTTAGCCAACCGTTGTAAGCTATCATGTTGCCGATAAGAAAAGGGATAATCTGAAATGATTGATTTACCTTTTTCCATTAACGTTTCAATACTTTGGTAAAACAGGCTGTACGCCTGATCATCTAGCTGCTTTTTCTCTTCGATATTATTAAAGCCCTGTTCATCATAGAGTTTTTCTTTGAAAAAATCTATCGATGTCTCATTAAAGAAATCTGGAATAGCTTTACAAATCAGCTTTCCTAGGTAAGACTTACCTGTACCTGGACAACCAGCTAAAAGTAACAGCGTTTTTTTCAATGAAATCCCCCGTATTACTTGTTCATAAATAAGGCAAGTTTATGTTTGATAATCTTATGAACCTGATCATTACATGGAATAATATTGTTTCTAAGTGAGCTGTTAACTTCAGTTTTACCAAACATTTCTTTAGCTTCCTCAGTCCAGGCTACTAATAATTCCGTGCCAACATTAAATTTCCGAATGCCATTTACGGTTAATCGATGATAGTCTTCCTCCTTAACACCTGTACCCCCATGAATCACCATTGGTTTATTAAGCTTTTGGTTCAACTCTTCAATAAGTGCGAAGTTTAACTCAGTTTTTGATTGGAATTGGCCATGATGTGTGCCTACCCCAACAGCTAGAGCATCAACATCACATTCCCGTAAAAAAGCAACCGCATCTTCTGGACGAGTATAGCTCCCTTCTTTAACCGTAAAACCTTCTTCTGTACCACCAATCGTGCCAATTTCACCCTCGACTGAAACGCCTCTTTTATGTGCATATTCAACAACTCGCATGGTTTTTTCAATGTTTTCTTTAAATGGAAGTAACGATCCATCAAACATCACCGAACTATAACCCGCCTCAATTGCAGCTTCAATATCATTTAGCTCACGGGCATGATCTAAATGAAGGACCACATCCACAGCTTCATGTTCTGCCATACTTTTACATACCGCAACAAAGTTTCTCATTCCTTCTGTATTGGCGGTGCTAACAGATGTTTGAATAATAATTGGTGCACCCTCATCATGGGCAGCCTCAATCATCGTTGGTACCATTTCAAGATTATGTGCATTAAATGCACCAACCGTAAAATCTAATTCTTCTGCTTCTTTTAGTACTTCTTTTAAAGTCTTGTAAGCCATTTTTTCCCTCTTGTGTTTTAATTCAAAGATCCAACTAGATCAGTTACTTTGATCTCATTATTTTCTTTGATAATGCCGTCAATTCGTCACTCTTATTGAGCCACTTTTGAATCTCACTGTTATCTTTTGCATAAGCCGCCGCTTGCCTTTTGACATCATATAGTTTAAGCAAACCATCAAAAGCAGGACCGAAGTCCTCACTGCACTTTAAACTTTTTTCATAAGCAGCAATCGCTTTATCTACTTGGCTTAATTCTTGGTAACATTGGCCTAGTTCGGTTAGCATGACAGCCTTTTGCTTCTTTACAACTGCTGTACCAGCAGTTGTTTCATCATTTAGCTGCTCGGTCAATTTAGTGATTTTATCTGTTATTTTCTTTGTTTCTGCCGCTGATATTTTTTCCACTTCAGGTTCTTTTGGTTCCGCAGTGGATTTTAAAAATTTTGACCAAAAAGACATTTTTATTACCTCCTATGTACTAGCCAACCGCATGAAAAGCTGGAGCCAGCACCCAAAGATAAAGTAACGCAGCAACAATAGTATCCACATCAGTAGCGGTCGCGTTTACAAATCCTACTGATGATAACGCACCTACTAGTAGTGCTGGCAGTAGCGTAATAAACAGGCCATGGGCAATACCACCAATAATGGCACCTCGTTTACCACCCACTGCATTGCCAAAAATACCGGCCGTACCACCGGCAAAAAAGTTAGTCGTCATCCCCGGCAGGATAACTGCAAGGCCTGCTAACGGTGATAAGAACATCCCAATTACTGTACCGATGGTCGTGGTAATGAAGCCAATAATTACAGCATTAGGCGAATAAGGAAACAATACTGGACAGTCTAAAGCAGGTATCGAATTTGGAACTATCTTCATCGCAATACCACGGAAGGCAGGTACAATTTCTCCTAACATTAGACGAACACCCGAAAGCATTACGTATACACCAACGGTAAACTCAATTGCTTGCAAGAATGCATAAATAATATAATTTACACTTCCAGCTGCTCCACCTGCAGCCTTAATTGACCAGTAAGGGCCGGCAAAAGCTGCCGTAATTATATACAGGGGTATCATGACTACCATGATAGAAAGTGAATTGTCCTGCAAAAATGACATACTCTTAGGCAGATTGACATGTTCCCAGGAATCTTTCCTTTCTTTAATATTGGCAACATGTTGGTCGACTTTACGATCTCTAACGAGCCAGGCAACCCCAGCTTCAACTAAGTAACCAATTGTACAGAAGTGGCCTAGTGCAATAGCGTCATTCCCAGTTATTTTTCGCACAATTGGCTGTGCTAGGGCCGGCATAGCAATGGCAAAGATACCACCAACAATACTACCCATTAAAATCAACGGAAAACCCTTTAAACCAGCAAAGTGTCCCCCAATAACGGTCATGGTTGCCATCCACAATAAGGCTTGTCCGGTTAAAAATACGTATTTCCATTTAGTAAATCTAGCAATAATAATATTTACAATAAAAATACCTAACAGGGTCAACGCAATGTCATTACCTAGACCCAGTTTATTCATCGCTTGGCCATTAATTGCTTCAATACTTGGAACAATCCCTTTCGTATTGAAACCATGCTGAAAAATTACAGCAAAATAGGCTAAACTCTGTTGAATAATGCTAGAACCGGCAGACAAAACTTCAAACCCAAGTAAAGTTTTAAGTGTACCACCAATAACTGCTCCGGGTTTTTTACCCTGTAACATCAAACCCAACATTGCAATTAATGAAATCAAAATTGCAGCTTGCGTAAGTACATTATTAATTATCCATTGAACAACGGCCATTTTCTCTCACTCCCTTATCCCTTTAGCTTTCCGCGATTTCTTTTATAATTGGTACGACTTTTTCTTTTATTTCGTTTTTATCCACAATATTATCCAGATAGACAATCTTAGTCTTAGGATCAATTTGCGTATTTGCAAACTGTGATTCAAAGTTGCTCGCCGAAACAATCACATCGGCATCTAATGAAGGTGCCGCAGAGATTGAATCGTGGCCGGAATTGACTTCAATTCCCGCTGCTTGAAAAACATCATCTGCCTCCATTTGACAAGCCAAACTCGAACCTAACCCGTTTCCACAAATAAAAAACACTTTTGGAATTTTAGCCATTATCTTGGTCCTCCGATCTTTCAGTTCTGTCATCGCCAAATAAGGTTGCTTTAAAACTTGCTTTATTACTTTTCTGGCATAGTTCATCAATCTTATTTGGTTTATTTATTAAATTAACTACTGTCTTCAAAACATTTAGATGAGAGTAACTATCAATCGCCGATAAAACAAAAATAATCTTTACTGGATCATTCGCTTTATTGCCAAATTCAATTGGTTCAGCTAAAGACGCAACACTAACATCTAATTTCGCAGCACCATCTTCTGGTCGTGCATGGGCCAAAGCTATCCCGGGCCCAATTACAATATAGGGGCCAAATTTTTTGACTGAATCTTCCATTGCAGCGATATATTTCGCATTAATTGCTTTGTTTTCTAGCAATGGTTGACTAGCTTTTTCAATAGCTTCACACCAGTTATTAGCTTTTAGATGTATTTGAATCTTGTCATCAGTTAATAAATCTTGGAGCATTGGCCTCACCTCTCTTTCTTTGATGTCAATACGATATTCCGAAAAAATATTGATTAATTTATCCACTGTCTGTGATGAAACAGCTTGGTCAGTCTGTGCTTCAATCAAAGCAATCACATCTTTGAGCAAATTTGCCCTAGTTACCGTATGCTGCTTAACTGCAAGAATATGTTTTTTGATATCGGCTCTCGTGATAAAATTTTTTAATGCCTGATAATCACTTTGTTTAGGAACTAGCGGCATTTTGAAACTTGGAACAGCGTCCGTAGGCTCATCAATTGTCTTAACCACAAAGTCAATATTTAACTTTTTGAGTGATCTAATATCCTGCAAACCCAAAACAGCAACAACTTCGACATTCATATTCCTTGAGATATTAGCCGCCAGCAGCTGGCCAGTAGCTTCACCATAATTGCAGAGTACAGCAATCCGATAAAAATCATTTTCTTTGATGATTTCCTCGTAATACGTACTAAAATAAACTGTTATATAAGCTTTTTCTCCTTCTGAGACACTTTTATCGTACTTACGTTGGAAAAAAGCCGAAACATCTTGATAAATTGTTGTATAACTTGTTTTCAGCACATCAGTTAAGGGATTATATATTTCAATATGATTTTCTTGTCTTTGCAAAAAAGCTGAAATATGAAAATTAAGTTGCTCATATAACGGCTCAGAGTCACGATAATCGATGTTTTCCACTTCACTCATGTAGTCTATCAACTGTAAAGTAAGCAATTCCGACTTATTCCACTTATCTAGCCTCACCTCTTTTTCACCTAAAAAGTTCTTAAGAATGAAAGTCATATAACTTTTTTCATTTTCTGGCACTTCGAGTTTGAGCTTTTTTAGTAACTCATTGAGCGATTTTTGAATCCTCGTATCAGCTACTTCTAAATTAGTCGCGGGACTTTCATCAAGATATTGCTGTTCCTGCACCCTTCTAATCCATATCGCCATTAATACCGAGACTTGCGCTTCTCTTGCAGACACACCCTCATACCGACTGCCAAGTATTAGTTGCTTAGAAACTTGATCCGTTTGGTTAAGTACTTTAGGGTTTAAATAATCAATTACTATTTTGTTGCTGTCACTTCCTTCAAAACTTTTTTCTCTTAATCTCGAAATATCGACATTCTCAACAATTAACTGTTGAATCATCGTTCTAATGTTTCTCTCCGCACCGACAATTTTTGCTCCCTGCTGCGTATTCAAAGTTAACGAATACTTTGCAAGAAATCTTCTAACCTGGCGCATATCTTTATCCATTGTGCTTTTACTGATATGTAATCTTTCTTGCACTTCATAAATTTTCACCTGGTGTGGTGCTTTGAGAAAGCTAACAATAATGTCAAGTTGCCTTTTTTTCGGATCAGGAAACGGGTCAACTCTAATTTCCAAATAGTGAGATAAGGAATGCTTTTCTTTAGAGTTAAGACTAAAGTCAAGCTGACCACGTTTATTGGAAATTTTAGTAATTGACCAATTATTTAACGCTTCATTGATATCAATCACGTCATTTCTAATTGTTCGGGAAGAAACCTTCAAGGCACGACTTAATTCATCGATTGATAATCTTTCTTTACCAAGCAATTTTTTTATTATCAATAATTGCCGGTCTTTCATATTCCTCACCCCAATTCACATATTACGTTAACGCTTTCATTTAAAAAAGAGTTTATTGCTTCCACTTTATTTTGAAAAATTAAACACATAGTTTACCCATTTTCATAATATTTATGAAAATAGATAGACCATAAAATAAATCCATAACCAGAAAGATTACAGCTTAAACCATACTTTTATCAGTTGATTATAAGTAGCATACAAATTGCATACCGCAAAACAGATATTTAAAGCAAAAACAAAAGAGCTAACTTCGTCTATATCTTGGAAGCTAGCTCTTTGTTAAAGTTTAAAAATTATCTTTTGTCTTATCCTTTATTTGATTTTATTTAGAGCATCTCTAACCGCGTCTTTTAGGCCACGGCTGGTGTTGGAAGCTCCAGAAACAGCATCAACATCAACGGTATTCTCTTTAACCATTCTTCTTGGTATTTCAGCAATCGCTTTTTGTCCATAATCATCTGATTCGGCTTGCTTCAAAACTTCAACATTTTTGATGTTCTTTTGTTTATCTGCCGTTACCCTCACAACGATTTCATCACCAATTCCCTGGTCAGACTTACCAATATACTGGTCAGGTGCAGTCGGGTAATCTACCTTTTTGAGGTCAGAAGTCAAATGTGGCATCTTTTCTGGCCGATCGGACTTAACTAAAGGTGTGTCTACTTCATCAACATCATCTTTAGGATGAGCCGCATTCTGGCCCGCAATCTTGCCAAAAATCAGACAATCAGCTAGGTCAGAACCACCCTGGTACAGGTTAGCCATGTTACTACCAAGTTCACCAGCACCATAAAAGTGCGGGATTGGTTTACGCTCTGGATCCAAAATTTCTGCCCGCGCATTTCTTCTTGGACCAGCTTCTGTCCAACCAATCGTTTGGACGAGCGGAATTGCGTAGTATGGGCCTTGCTCAGAGAATGAGCTCATGGTTTCAGGAGCACGGTGGTAAGCATAGTCATGTTTCTTTTCAGCAAAGAAATTAAACTCATCAATTGTGCCCTGCAGTTTTTCAGTTTCTACGCCCATTTTTTCAGCTAAATCACTAACCGTTTTGGCTTTAATGACCGAATTGAGTGCCTTATTATCAGGGAAAGTATCAACCTTACTAATCTTGTCATACTGCTTTTGATCTAGCACAAAGTATGGCTGAATTGGATTGAGGGGCTTGTACCACGAACCATGGTTTTCAATATAACCCTCACGTGCTGGTTGGTCTTCTCTAAAGTAACGCGTACCGTCATCCCCAACCGTGAAGATGCTACCTGTAAAGAAGATTGGATTATTCATGTAGAATGGCGCCCGTTTCATTCCTGGTTCATAGAAAGCAAAACTTTGCTGCATACCGCCGGAGGCATACATTGACATGTGCCACATATCAGCTCCGGCTTCCTGAGCTAGATTAATCCCTTTACCCGTGTTGTAAAGTGAACCTAGAGGTACCAACTTGTATGATCCGATATAGTCTTGAATCATTTCGGGGTTATTTTCAATTCCCCCGGTTGCCAGAACTACCCCATTTTTGGCATGAACGTTGAGTAAGACATGATCACGCTCAATCTGGGCCCCAACAACTTTCCGGTTAGTTTTTTGTAAAAGGTGAACTACCGGTGCAGAATACCAGACATCTATCTTATCGCTGCGGTCAAGCACCTTTTGCCGTAAAACATTCCACAGTGCAGCATCAAAAATACTAGGCTTCACTGCAATCATGTCGTAGGTCTTGGCACCAGGAAGGTTCGGATGGTACGCAAGTATGGCATCATCGGGTAATCCAAGAACTTTTTTATAACTTACCGGTTCAGCCACATCCAAATATTTTTGAAAATATTCTTTCATATGTGCTATGCCGTGAACCACCGTATTTTCGATTTCGGGATCGATCTTAAAATGCTGCGCTAAGTGCTTATAATATTTCCGATAATCTTCTTCACTGCTGCTATAGCCGACCAATTCTCCGGCGTATCTCGTATTGCCACCTTCATGACCTTCTGGGGCTGAATCAACCAGCAATACCTTGGCTCCGCTGTCAGCGGCAAAACGGGCTGCGGTTGCTCCGGCACCCCCAAATCCCAAAACAATAACATCATAACTTGCATCATAGCTTGTCTTTTGATTGACAATCATTATCTCTATTCTCCAGTTTATCGCTTAATCTGTTTTCCTAACATAATCTGCTACCTGCTTACCTGCAATTTGGCCAAACACCGTACAAGTAGTGAGCATGGTCCCGGTAGATGGGTAAGTATGGACAAATATTTGCCCCGTTAAGCCTTGTTTCATCACTTCAGGTTCACCTGTCGTATCAACGACGTAATTCAATCCCGCTGGGCCAACAATTTTATTAATTGCTTCGATCAAATCTACCTTAGTGTTGTTAATCACATCAGTTGCACCAAATTCTTTAGCTACATTTAAGCTCATATCATTCTTATCAACCGCAATCACGTGATTACAGTTAGAAACCGCAGCACCCATAATCGCAGCCAGACCGACCGAACCTGTTCCCAGCACAACTAAATTAGAATTGACCTCTGGCTTCAATGCATTCAAAACTGTACCTGCAGCTGTCATGTACCTACAGCCTAGGGGGTACTAGCTAGTCGCAAGTCCAAATCATGTGGCACTTTAACTACATTATTGACATTTGCAATAATGCGATCACCAAATGATGATTGTCAAAAAAAGATGCCAATATTTTGACAATCTTGCTTAAAATCAGTCACATTAGGACCAACCTTTTCAACGATTCCTGCCCCTTCATGGCCCAAAATCACTGGTAATTGAATCGGTGCTCGACCGTCCTTAAATTCAATATCACTATGACAAATCCCCAAGGCAACGGTTTTGATTAATACCTCATTACTGTTAGGATCATCCAAAACAACAGTTTCTAAATCAAAATCACTATTTTATTTAACACAGCTGCTTTAACTTGCATCTTTATGCAACTCACCTTGATAAAATTATTTTAAATTTCCTCACAAGTTCACTTTATCACATAACCGCTTACATTTTTAGAAATTATGCAATTTTTATACTTTAGTAATATATTTTACGCATGTCAATAGCCAGTAGCTATAACCCCATCTAAGCTGGGCAATAATTTTATGACATTGACCTAAACTATTATGAGTATTAGTAAAACCTGCTCTTTTTTGCGTAAATTTCAAAATTAGTATGGCAATGAATTAGTCTTTCCGTTAAAATAATATTTATCTCAGCACTGTTAGGTAGTCAGTGCTGGGATTTTTTTTGCTATTTTAATTAAAAGTGCTGTTTGCTAAACCACTTTTTATTTTCCTTTAGTCAAAGAAATCCTATGCAAACTGAAAGGACTAACTCTTTCAAAATATCCAGAGCTAGTCCTCAACTAAAGATTATTAAACTGTGCTAATCTTGGTAACCACATCCGTTTTACCGAAATCCATTACCCTTTTAGCTAACCTATAAATTCTCTAAAACTTATAACTCCGGTTAATTGCTTTATTTTTTTAGCAAAACCAAGCTGATATTTTCTCGGTACATCAAGTAAATTTATCAAATCAGCAATTATTACTTGCTTAATTGTACTTTTTGAAGTAGTTATATTTACTGTTACTGACTTTTTATATAATTAGCAATTGAGACAATTTTACGCTTTAGAGAAATTTACTTTCCCTTAGTAGCTTTTGTAAGCGATACTTTATCACAAACAAATTATGCTTTTTTTGAATCAAGATAGCTACAGCTGCTATCCCTTTCGGTGTTGCACCAGTGCCGGACGTAATCGAAACCGTGACACCGATGATTGTTCCTACAATCATGTCTGGTGTCTGATAACCTGCCATATTGCCCAAGCCCATCCACATTAATTCTAATGTCGCAGAAATTACTAACGCCGTGGGTAAATCCCCCAAAATAAGTCCAACGACTGGCCCCACTAGTAGAGGTCGACGGAACATTTGCGGCCCCTGATCATCGAATGAACAGTAGCCCGCCCAGATTGCAATCAACAATGCTTTTAAAAAACTCATTGTCTATACTCCTTCCATTTAAAGATAACTGAAACCTTTTACTATCAGTTATTCTAATCCTATGAACTTAGTATAAAATAGCGCTTTCACAACTTCCATGTACACTTTTGAACTTTAGTTTGCAAAAAGATATTAGGAAAAATGGTTTGACGCCTAGTAATTCTATGCAAAATAGCAATATTAAAATTCATAGGTAGGACTAAATATATTTACTTAGCTCCAGTTCACTATCAACAATGGCGTATTTTACTTTATAAGTCGTACAAACTTTATCCTATCAATTGTATAATTATAAATATGCAACAAATATTTAAATAGCAACCTATCAAATTGAGGAAATATGGACAATCTAAATAACATTCTAAAAGCTTGGACAATTATTGAACAGTTATCAGAAGGCGAAGTTAATACCAATCTCAAAAGTGCGAATGCTGCTATAAAATTTAATCCCGCTACAGTCATCGCAAATGATTTTTATGATTATTTTCAGCAAATAATTAAACAGAAATTCGCGAAAAAGGAAAAGACAGGAAAAAGTCAGGTCACTCATGGCATTATCTTCTACTTTAATGTTTTTAAATTTCAGTCTGTAATTGATATTATTGTAGAAAAATACCATTTAACTAACTTGCAAGATGAAATCAATAATCGGCAAAGTAAATTTAGCTTTGCACTGGTTTTTGACCAAGATATGAAGCTGCTCGAAGATCAAACCTTTATCACAATTAGTCAATATATTTTAGAAAAGCATGAGTTAATTAGTGATCCGGCAGTATTTAAAGATTATGAAAGAAGCTTAAAAGAATATATTAATAACTTGTTCTGTTTTAAAAACGACAATTTAAATGCAGCTGAATATATAATTAAGTTTAATCAGGCCTTTGCAAAATTGTGCACCCATTTTAATGATGATCAAAGGCCAATCTATTCGTCGGTCATTAACAATATTGAAACAGATGCTGTTAACTTACATTCTTTTTTCATTGACGATTTAAAATTAGCACAAAAGTCTCAATCCAAGCTTCTCAAGCGCTATTTGAACGGTATCGACAAAAGCTGGCGGATTAACTTAGACCCTACACAGAATATTGATGTGTTTAAAGAAATTTTACAACCACAAAATTATTCTGTCGGTCATTTCTTGTCCAAGTTTCCTGCTTCAGTGATGCAGCAAGTAGCAATTAATTTGACAATTAATGATAAAAACGAGCTGCGCACGGTTAATGGTCCGCCAGGCACTGGAAAAACAACATTACTAAAAGATCTTTTTGCAGAAGCAATAGTACGACAAGCTAAAACAATTTGCAGTTTAGATAATAAAAACGTCTACTCTCCCATAGACAGTAAAGTTGGACAAACCCCCTTACCACAAGAACTGGTTGAACAAAATATCGTTGTTGCTTCTTCAAATAACAGTGCTGTCCAAAATATCGTTAATGACCTACCCTTGTTCCCAGATAAACAAGACTCCTTTACCGAAGTACTTAACCAACTGCAACAAGTACATTACTTTGACAAGATTGCTGGGAAAACCCTAAAAACAGCAAAGACGTGGGGTCTATTCTCTGCAGAAGGCGGTAGCCAAAGTAACTTAAAAAAACTAGCTCAGCAATTTAGTAATATCATCTCTGAACTACAAGACCTGAACTTCCAACCCGATCCTGGAGCATACGCTGATTTTAGTAAGCAGTACCAGAAAATTACCGCCAAACGAGAACACTTACAAAAATACGCCAAATTTGTCTTTAAGAAACAGGAATGGGATAAAGAAGCTCGTAAAAACCACTTGCAAGTTGATGAATATGGGACTATCACTTCATCCAACTTGACACTGCAAATTACTCAAGCGCAAGAAGATATTGGGATATTAGAACGCAATTACGATCAATTAAAATCTACAATTAGAGATCGTAAGTTTTGGGGCCTAGCTGATTGGATTCTCGATTGCTTTTTTAACGGAAACAACGCCGAAAATAGCAAAAAAAATCATCACAGTCTACAGGCACTTAATGATGATTTAAAACATAAAATTAAAGAAAAACGAGCATTAGAAAATAAATTAGCGCAGTTGCAGCAAAAAGCCCAAAAAATTGCCCAAGAGGCTAAGGCGTTTACAGATATTCACACTAATGTGCCTAACTACGATCGTGATTTTACTAACCGGAGAAATTATGACCATTTCGAGGAAGAAACATATTGGTATACAGCTGACGATATAAAAGAAGAATCATTATTATTTGTCCTTGCGCTAAGGGTTAGAAAGCAATTCCTCTATGAAAACATTAAATCATTAAAAGCTGCTCTTTATAACTGGAATGAGCAGGACAAGCAAATCAAGGAAAATCAACAGCTGTTAACTCTACGCGCTTGGCAGTGGATTAATTTTGCAATTCCGGTTATTAGTACCACTTTTGCCAGTTTCCATCGTATGTTCAAAAACTTACCAGCAAATTCTATTGCCAACTTATTTATTGACGAGGCCGGGCAGGCTGTACCACAAGCAGTTATCGGTCCTTTGCTTAAAAGCAAAAGAGTTATGGCCGTCGGTGATCCTGCCCAAATAAAACCCGTCAACACACTTGATTCCAAAATTCTTTCACTTATTGGTAGCCGTCTTTTTAATGTTAGTGAAAAATTTGTTTCGACTAACGCTTCGGTTCAAACCATTATGGACCAAGCCAGCCAATATGGTTATTATACCGATAAAGAACAAGAACAGTGGATCGGAATCCCGCTTTGGGTTCATAGACGATGCCTAAACCCTATGTTTAGTATTTCCAATGCGATTTCTTACAACGACAACATGGTATTACCGCATTCGGTCAAAAAAGCCGAATTAACTGCAAGTAAAAAAGAGCAAAAAGCCGGAATCGCTGGCGCCGGCTACTGGATCGATATTAGTGGTCAATCAAGAGACAAGTTCGTACAGGAACAAGCTGACCTTTTAAAGCAATACATCAAAAAATTAACTGAAGAAGATACCAATCCTTTTTCCGCAAAAGATATTTTTGTAATTACACCTTTTAAAAATGTAGCAACCAAACTACGTGAAGCGTTAATAGGATTCCCGCTAAAAGTTGGAACGGTCCATACTTTTCAGGGTAAAGAAAATAAGATTGTCTTCTTAGTTCTAGGTGCATCGGAACAAGAAAAAGGGGCTGCAGCTTGGGCAGTTAGTGAGCCAAATATCATTAACGTTGCAGCGACTAGAGCCCAAAAATGGTTTTTCATTATCGGCGACAAAAAACTCTATGAATCATTAGGAACGGTAACAATTTCAAAAACAATTGCGGCAATTGATGATTATAACAACAACTTTAACATGTCAACTCAATAGTATACAAATTAGTCATACAAAAAGGTCGATCCACATTAGTGGGTCGACCTTTTTGCTTATCTTTTACTTAATCACACGCACTAAATCATCACGCACCAGGCATTCCGCAATTTCCACCGTGTTACTGGCGGCGCCGCGCAAGAGGTTATCGGCAACAACCCACATGTGGAAAGCACCGGGATTTTCCTGATCTGCACGAACACGACCGACAAAAGTCGCCTTCTTGCCGGCTGCTAACAAGGGTTGAGGGTAAAGCTGCTTTTGTGGGTCATCCTGCAAAACCAAGCCCGGAGTTTTGGCTACTTCGCCTTGGATCGCGCTCGCAGTTGCACTTTTATCCTTGAGCACAAAGTAGACGGTCTCGCCGTGACCAACTTCAACCGGGACACGCACACAAGTTGCCGTCACCTTGATACGGTCGGAATTTTGGTCATTAAACAAAATCTTCTTCGTTTCATGGATCATTTTCCACTCTTCGTGGGTATAACCGTCATCCTCAAACACATCAATCTGGGGCAGCAGGTTAAACGCCAGCGGATAATGCTTTGAGTCAGATGCGGTTGGCAGGATTTGGGCCTTGGCTGGTTGCTCATTCAAACGGGCCTGCGTCTCGCTAAGGAGTTCATCCCACGCTGCCTGACCCGCTCCCGACACCGCCTGATAGGTCGAAACAATAATCTGGTCGATCCCCCAACGTTGGTAGATGGGATACAGAGCTGCCACCATTTGAATAGTTGAACAATTGGGATTGGCAATAATACCGCGATGCTGGCTCAACTCTTGGTCATTGACGCCCGGGATAACGAGCGGAACTCCCTCCTGCATGCGGAAGGCACTGGTATTATCCACGCAGACTGCACCACGCTTGACCGCCTCAGGTAACAGCTGCTGTGACACTGTACCGCCTGCAGAAGACAGAACCAAATCAACACCTGTAAAGGAATCCGGTTGGGCTTCTTCCACTGTTATTTCCTGCTGGTGAAATTTTAATTTTTGACCAGCCGAACGCTGAGAAGCTAGCAGTTTAATCTTTTTTACCGGAATTTGTGAATGTTCCAATTCATTAAGTAAGCGGTGCCCCACGGCACCCGTAGCGCCAAGAATCGCCACAACATATTCTCTCATTACTTACTGCCTCTTTCCTTCAAAAACTTTTTAATGCGCTTCATGGCCACTTGCAATTCTTGATCGCTAGCAGCATATGAAAAGCGAATATAACCTTCACCGCCCTCGCCAAACGAACTACCAGGGGTGCCGCCAACCTTGGCCTGGTGTGCCAGGTCTAGCGCAAAGGCTTTATCATCAGTGCCATACTCTGCCGGAATCTGACTAAAAACGTAAAATGCACCTTCACTGGTCTGCGTTTTTAGACCCACATCATTGAGGGCTTTAACAATATAGTCGCGGCGCCTTTGATAAATTACCCGGGCCGCTGCCGGATCCCCAGCCCCATTCTCCAAGGCCTCAGCTGCAGCGGCCTGGGCGGGATTGGATGGCGCAGTTACCATAAAAGCATGCATTTTAGCAATCAAACTAAGCAATTGCGCCGGCCCGGCAACGTACCCAATCCGGTAGCCCGTCATCGCGTGGGATTTTGAGAGTCCATTGATTAACAATGTCCGCTCCGGCAAATAATGGGCAACCGAGACATGTTTAAAGTCATAGGTCAATTCACTATATATTTCATCAGAAATAACATACAAGTGGTGCTTGGCAATTAGCGGCGCCAGTTGGACTAAGACTTCAGGCGAGCACTCTCGACCAGTTGGGTTTGTCGGGTAGTTAAGCAAAATTGCCTTAGCAGCAGGATGTTCTGCCAGTGTTTGGGCAAGAGCCTGCGGCGTCAACACAAAATCTGACTTTGCCGTATTAATTGTCACCGCCTTAGCCTTGGTATACTGCAATAAAGGAAAATATAGGGCATAAGATGGGGTCGGCACGATTACCTCATCCCCCGGTTGAAATAAGGTCAGCATGGTGGCCGCCAATGCTTCAGTCGCACCCACGGTCGCAATGATTTCAGTATCGGGATCATAGGCCAAGGCTTGCTCGCGCTGCAAAAAATGACTGATAGCCTGGCGTAATCTAAGTGTACCCCGCTGGGCCGAATAGTGTGAATCATCATTTAAAATACTCTCCACCGCCGCTTGCTTGACGTGTTCAGGCGTGTTCAGATCGGGTTCTCCCAGGGTTAATTTGATCAGTCCAGGAATGTTATCAATCTTCTGGGCGAACGCCCTGATACCGGACGGTGGGATTTTTTCCAGTGGTGAATGAATAATTTGAGTTAAATCGGAAGCTAGTTGTGGCATTTTTCACTCCTTAGATTGTTAATATATTTTCTAACCCGACAACTAATTCGGTCAGGTTCATCACCTGGTCTAGCGCAACTTTGACGCCCTGCATAAATGATGAACGTTCAAAGGAGTCCTGCCTGATGGTCAACGCCTCGCCGGGTCCGCCAAAAAGCACCTGTTCATGAGCAACATAGCCGGGCAAACGAACCGCGTGAACCGCGATTCCATCGTAGTTAGCACCGCGCGCACGAGGAGCATCCCGCGCACTTTTTTGTTCCGCTTTATGACGGCCGGCAGCTATCATTTTAGCCGTGGCAATGGCGGTTGCGGACGGCGCATCCACCTTGTCAGCATGGTGCAGCTCAACTATCTCCGCCTCAGGAAAGTAACGGGCGGCCGCCTGGGCAAATTTCATTAATAAAACCGCTGAAAGGCCAAAGTTGGGGGCAATAATTCCGCCTAAATTCTTTTCACTAGCCAATCTTTGCAGGTTTTTTATTTGGTCAGCTGTTAAGCCACTAGTACCAACAATTGGCCGCATGTGATGCTCCAGGGCAAACTTGGTATTAGCAAAAACGGCCTGCGGCGTGGTGAAGTCAATCCAAATGTCGGCATCAGTTTCCACAGCGGATAAGTGATCAAAGCGCTGAACCGTCTTTTCCAGTTCGGTATTGGCTGTGGCTGTAGGCGCCAAAACAGCAACTAATTGGCAATCTGCTCGCTTTTCTACTAAACGTATGGCTTGCTTGCCCATAGAGCCGGTAGCTCCGGCAATGAGAACTTTTTTCATTAATCTACTCCTAGTTCCAATGGTAATTCATACAGCAGTGCCGACTCGTTCAACCCGAGATGAACGGCTAGCTGCTTTTTTTCTGCTTCATTCAAAGCAGTAATCGGCAACCGGCACCCACCCGCTGCTAGACCCTGCGCATTTAAAACGGCCTTGACCGGTGACGGTGACGGGTACATGAACAATGCCGCCATCTTGGGCACCAGCCGCCGCTGCAACGTACCAGCTGCCTGAAAGTCACCCCGGTACAAGTCATCGTACATTGCTCGCATTGCCCGGCCATAAACGTGACTTGCGACCGAGATTACGCCCCGCGCCCCTAAGACTCTGGCCGCCAAAGACTGCTGGTCTTCGCCGGTATAAACCAGAAAATCACTGGCGACATGTTCTACAATGTATTCCAAGTCTTCAAGTTCACCGCACTGCTTAACGCCAGCAATCTGGGGATTATCAGCAAGAGCAACTAAAGTCTCTTTAGCGATTTTTACTCCCGTCCGGCCTGGAATGTTATAAATCATCAGTGGTACCTTAGACTGGCTGGCCACCGCTTCAAAGTGCGCCTTGAGTCCCCTTTGGTTAGGCTTGTTGTAGTACGGTGCAACTACCAGCGCGAGGTCAATCCCAGGAATGGCACTCACTTCACGGGTAAACGCGACCGTCTGGGCGGTGTCATTGCTCCCTGTGCCCGCAATCACGGGCACACGGCCGCCGACCAGCTGGACAAACTTCGTGTACAGGGCGATTTTTTCATCATGTGTCATCGTGGCAGTCTCACCGGTTGTGCCGCCAATGACAAATCCCCGACTTCCGGTTGCCAGCAAGTGTTCAACTAGCTGCTTGAGTCCCGGATAATCAATCTCCCCCTTTTCATTAAAAGGAGTAATTATCGCTGTTAGTAGGTCAGCATTAGTAAAATTCGTCATCATTGTTCTCCTTCATCGCGGTGCATGTGTGCTGTTAAAAAGCCAATCATCGTTTCAACTCCCACCGTGATAGCTTCTTCACGTGGATTAAAGGTAGCCGCATGAAGTTGCGCACGATCTTCTACCCCTAGCCAAAACATCGTCCCAGGAAACTGTGCCAACAAATAGCCAAAGTCTTCGCCCGTCATCGCCGGCTGGGTCTCCTGGTAAGTGATCTGCGGCGTTTGCTGCAGATAATCAATGAATTCCGCAGTCAATTCTGGATTGTTTTCAACCGGCCAGTAACCGCCCTGGTTAAGCTGAATATCCACTTTCGCATCGTAGCTTTTGGCAATACCAGCTGCTACTGCGCGCAAGCGTTCATCAATGCGCTCAATCATGGTCTGGGTCAGGCCGCGAATTGTCCCCTCAAGGTGGGCATGACCAGCAATTACGTTGCGGACCACGCCAGCCTCCAGCTTACCGATAGTGATTACCCCACCGGCAACCGGATCAATACTGCGGGACACAATGGTCTGAATTTGATCAACTAACTGGGCGGCAGCCACAATCATGTCGTTGGCTCGTTGCGGATATGCGGCGTGACCGTCTTGACCATACAGGTCAATGTTTACCTCAGTCGTACCGGCAAAAAGCGTCCCCAGGCGGCAGCCAATTGTTCCTACCGGCAGGTCCGGCGTGACGTGCAGTGCAAAAAATTCATCGGGTCGTAATTGACCGGCCAAAAGCTCCTGCTCATAAGCCAACTTCCCACCACTTTCACTCTCTTCAGCTGGTTGAAAAAAGAAGAGCAGGTTGTCCTGCGGTTGGTGGTCACTAAAATAACTAAGGATTCCTAGTGCAACTGTCATGTGCAGGTCATGGCCACATGCGTGCATTCGTCCCTCGTTTTGCGAAGAAAACGGCAAGTTTGTTTTTTCCTGGACGGGCAGGCCATCCATATCGGCCCGGTAACCGATTGTTTTAACCGGATGACTGCCTTGAATTCTGACTATAATAGCTGTCGGCAATTGGCTAAAGGTCATAACCTGTAAATTCTGCTGGTTAAACTGCCCGATTACCTGTAGCAGGTGCTTTTGGGTTTCTTGTTCCTGCAGAGCTAATTCAGGCATCTGGTGCAAGTCGCGGCGGATCTTGCTTAGTTGCTGAGTTGTTAACATAAGATCACAACTTTCTTAAATCTTTCTCAATCTTGGTTTTAGCGGCCGTTTTCTGATCACGCTGCTTGATAATTTTGGCAGGGACACCTGCAACCACAGTAAGGGCGGGTACATTTTCGGTGACTACCGCGCCAGCCGCGACCACCGCTTCATCACCAATTTGCACGCCTTCCAAGACCACGGCATTGGCACCAATCAGCACATTTTTGCCAATTCGCACTGGTTGAGCTGACGCCGGCTCCACCACTCCGGCAATGACGGCACCTGCGCCCACGTGTGTGTTAGCGCCGATAACGGCCCGGCCACCTAACACGGCATTCATATCAATCATGGCACCAGGACCAATTTCAGCTCCGATATTAACCACTGCCCCCATCATGACTACCGCACTATCACCGATTTTAACCTGGTCGCGGATCATGGCACCGGGCTCAATTCTGGCAGCGATATTCTTTAAATCCAATAGGGGAACTGCTGAGTTGCGGCTAATATTTTCAACCTGATATTCGGTTATCTTGCCAGCATTAGCTTTTAAAAAAGGGGCTAGCTCCTGCCAATCACCAAAAACGACGCCGGTTTGTTTTTCAACAAAGGACTTAACGCCGGCCGGCCAGGTTAAGCTGTTCAGATCACCCTTGACGTAGACCTTTACTGGTGTTTTTTTAGGTGCATTAGCAATAAAATCAATAATTTCTTGTGCTGATCTGTTTTTCATTTGGTAACCTCACTTTAGTTGATATGATTGATCATGGCTGATAAGATCTTCGTATGTTTCACGTGTAACTACCTCCTGTGCCCGGCCATTCTCCGCAAAGACCACTGCTGGCCGCGGTACGCGGTTGTAATTGGAAGCCATACTATAGCCGTATGCCCCTGTAGCCAAAACGGCAATGACATCACCAGGCTTAGTAGCTGGCAACGATACCTGCTTAATCAGAACATCGCCAGATTCACAATAGCGGCCAACCAGACGTACTGTTTCACGTGGTTGGGCGGCTGGTGCGCTGGCCAAAACCGCCTCATAGTCAGCCTGGTAGAGTGCGGGACGGATATTGTCACCCATGCCGCCGTCAACCGCCACACATGACGTTAGGCCTGGCACATCCTTGCGCGAGCCAACTGTGTACAATGAATAACCTGCACCGCCCACCAGTGCCCGGCCCGGCTCAATCCAAATAGCTGGCTGGTCCAAGTGATATTCTTGCGCGCTTGCGCGCATTGTTTGCACAATCTGCGTAATAAAGGTTTGAGCAGGAAGTTCTTTGTCGGCTGCAGTGTAGTGGATACCAAAACCGCCGCCCAAGTTTAAAACCTGTGGCTGGTAGCCAAACTTCTGAGACCACTCATGGACCAAGGCCAGTAGTTTTTGCACTTCTAACTGGTAACCATCAACCTCAAGAATCTGTGAACCAATGTGGGCATGCAGGCCAATTAAAGTCATCCACGTGCTGGCCTGTACTCGAATAAAAGCTTGCTCGGCCTGCCCCGATTGCACATCGAAACCAAATTTGCTGTCCTCTTGGCCGGTTTGATCATATTCATGGGTATGTGCAGTCACACCGGGGGTGACCCGCAACATTACCTGCATATGACTTTGGGTTTCAGTTAAGATTTCCTCTAACAGCTCGATTTCGTAGAAGTTATCCAAAATAATCACGCCAACATGGTTTTTGACCGCCATGATCAGTTCTTCCCTAGTCTTATTATTACCGTGAAAACTGATTTTTGCGGTTGGAAATCCGGCCCTAAGTGCGGTATAGAGCTCGCCTCCCGAAACAACATCGATATGGCCACCCAACTGCTTGATTACTTGATACATTGCAACGGTGGCAAAGGCCTTGCTCGCATAACTGATTACATAAGGGCTTTGGGCTTGCTCAAAGCCCGTTGCAAATGCCTGATACTGTCGCCGAATCTGTCCCACGTCATAAGCCACTAGCGGACTACCAAACTTTTTGGTTAGTTCTAGGGCATCAACGCCGCCGATCGTCAGGTGTCCTTGATTATTAGTGTGATAATATTTTTCTGTAGACATGGCAACCTCCGCTGTACAAATAAAAGGACCCTTTTGTGTGCTTAAACAAAAGAGTCCTTCGAATTTAAAATTATTTTCTGGTATCAGTTTTGTCGATAGCGCTCCGCAAACTCTGTTTTGCGACAGTCCGTAACTTCTTAAATTACGTCCCAGCTAATTAATTACCGCAATAATTAATGCTTCGGCAACCGCCCCTTTCACTGGTTTCTTCATTCTTGCAGGAACTCCGCCAGCTAATCTTGTTAGTTGCAACCTCTTCGATTTACTAAAAATATTATTATCATTTATTCATAATGTCAAGCTTTTATTTCGGCTAATTTTAATAAATATTTTGACTATTAATCTTTTTCCGTTATGCACGGGCCGTTTTTCTGCTAGCTAAATTTATTTTTTTCCCGCAAAAATCATTGCTATTAAGGTAAAAATATCAAAATTTCAGCTTTTTTGACCAGCCCTTTTTCACTTTATTGTTGCAGTTAAAAATTTTGATGATAAAATGCTTTACTAAAATAAACTAAGTTTTTTTTAATCGATGGGGATGCAAAATGAAAGTTGTAAAATTTGGTGGTAGTTCTCTGGCTAACGGCGAGCAATTCCAAAAAGTAGTCAATATTATTAATGCCGATGCCGAACGCAAAGTCATTGTCACCTCAGCGCCGGGCAAAAGGTTCGACCGGGACACCAAGGTAACTGACCTGTTAATCGATTATGCCCAGTACACCTGCAAAAAACAGGAGACGGCACTTATTTTCAAACAAATTTGGGCTAGATACCAAGAAATTGCTGATTATTTTCACATTGCGGCAGAGCAGCTAGCGCCTTTACGGCAGGAACTAGCCACTTTGCCCGCCAACAAGTACCGCAGTCAAGCTGTCTTACTGGCTACCTTTAAGGCCCATGGCGAAAAACTTAACGCCCAGCTTTTGACTTTGATTTTACAAAAAAAGCAGATTGCTGCCCGTTACCTCGATCCCCAACCGGCGGGATTTGAAGTTGGTGGTCCCGCTAATGATGCCCACATCTTGCCGCAAACCTACCAGAACCTGCAAAGATGGCAAGAGCCAGCCACTTTGCTAGTTGTCCCTGGCTTTTACGGTATCAACGAAAACGGTGAAATTGCCACTTTTTCACGGGGAGGATCAGATATCACCGGTGCCATTTGGGCACGTGGACTGCAGGCTGACTTATACGAAAACTTCACTGATGTAAACGCAATTTATGCTGCCAATCCGCAAATTATTAAGCATCCCCAAGCAATCAAAGTCATGACCTACCGAGAAATGCGCGAACTTTCTTACGCTGGCTTTTCTGTTTTTCACGATGAGGCAATTATCCCCGCCATTGAGGTCCAAATCCCGATTAACGTTAAAAGCACCAATCATCCCGAGCTACCGGGGACAATGATTGTTACAGAAAAAGAATTTAAACCGCAACATGTGATTACCGGCGTTGCTAGTTCTAATCACTTTTCCGCATTATACTTACATCGATACCTGCTTAATAAAGAAGTTGGATTTACACTTAAATTATTGCAGATTTTTTATAAATATAATATTTCTTATGAACATATGCCTTCCGGCATTGATGACTTAACCGTTATTTTTGATAAGCGCCAGTTTACCGCTCAAGTTCGGGATCAGATGTGTAACGATATTCGAGCAATGCTTGCACCAGATTACCTAGAGTGGATCGATGATTACGCTATTATCATGGTTGTTGGCGAAGGCATGCGCAATAAAATTGGCGTAATGAAAAACATCACGGCTCCCCTTGCGCAAAAACACGTGGCAATTCACATGATCAATCAGGGCGCGTCACGTATTTCAATCATGTTGGGTACCAAAAGAGCCGATGCCGCTGCTGCTGTTACCCAAATTTACCAACAATTTTTCAATTAATCATTAAGGAGACAAGATGATGGTCCAATTACAAAAAGTGCATGGTTCACAAAATCAATTTTTCCTGCTTGACCAGACCAGTCTGCAGAAAGCTCTTTCTACAAATGAGTTGGTCAGCCTGGCCCAACAATTAACCAATCCCCAGAATGGTCTTTTAGGTGGCGCGGATGGCTTACTAGTGGTCAGTGCTTCGCAGCATCCTCAGGTTCGTGGCCGCATGCAAGTAATTAACAGTGATGGCACTTTCGCTGCAATGTGTGGCAACGGACTGCGGACTGTTGGCCGCTACTTAGCCGAAAAATATGGCGAGACTGACTTTAAGGTTGAAACCCCGCAGGCCGATTTGCAAGTCAGTTGCCAATCCGATTGGGCCCCGCAGGTAAAGGCGATTAGCGTTGAAATTAGTCCCGTCAGTTTTCAAGATACGGCTTTACCCTTCGCCAATTTAGGCGGTCCAAAACTAGTTAACCAATTTGTTCCTGCCTTTGCAGACGAGTTAAAATTTTCAGCAGTTGCTGTTCCTAATCCTCATCTTATAAGCATAGTTAGTCATGATGTGTTAACCAGCAATTTATTAGAAAAATTAGGTACTAGATTAAATCAACCTAACGCTTATTTTCCGGATGGAGTCAACGTCAGCTTTGCACAAGTAGTTAATTCCAGGCACCTTTTTGTCAGAACCTTTGAACGCGGCGTCGGCTTCACGAATGCCTGCGGCACTGGTATGTCGGCCGCTAGCCTGATTTTTGCTGTAACAAATCCCCAAGCTGCGGCTTTCGAGCAAATTCTCACCGTTGCCAATCCAGGCGGCTTTGTTCAAACCAAAGTCCATCAAACGCATGCCAGTTACTGGATTGAACTCATTGGCAATGCCACCATTACCCATTATCTTGAGGTTGACGAGGCTGAATTGCATCAGTCGCAGCCTGATTTTGACCGATTCGAGGTCACTTCAACCAGTGAAGATGCTGCTTATCGCGACTTTATCGCCCAACACACGGTTTAACTTACTCCACGCGAAATTTAAATTAGACTTTTCGAGGAAAAAATACTCCTAATAGTTGACCTAAATATCTAACTATTAGAAGCACTTCACAATTAATCATTGTTATTCTCTTATTTACTCCATCCAGCTATTTACCAAGAACTGGTAATTCAGGACCGGATAGGTACTTTACATCAGAAGCTTTTACATACGCTGGCTGATATGCTCGATAATAAATTTTTTTGTTATCTTTAGGATTAACTACCTTAATAGCAATGACTGCCTATCATTGCCTTTATTTAAATATAATTTATTTTTTTACGTCATCTGCTGTATTTGATGGTTCTAGATGTCGGCCATAAATATATTTAACAGCTGAAGCTTTAACAAATCTATATGCTTTGTCACTTGTCCATTCATCTAATGTTTTATAAAATAATTCAGCTTTATTTTCACTCGGAACCCAAATATAGCGTAAATCTACTACATCAGTACCATCACCTCGTTTAAAAGTAATGACTTTGTCAGCATTCCCATCAGCATCATAAAGTCTAGCATCATTCACAAACTTTACACCCATGAAATTAGTATATGGTCGTAATATTTGTCGAACCTTAATTTTCACATCATCCATTAGAATAAACCGCTGTTTATTATTCTTGATCCGATATACTTCTAAACTACTATTTGCTAAACCATCAATTTCACGAGAACCTGCTAAATCATCTCTATCGCATCTACGATCAACCACTACTTTAGTACCCGCTTTGAGATATTTACCAGTAAATTTGCCTTGGTTATCAACCATTTGAGAATAACCATTGCCTTTTTCTGAAGGCAAAGTTTCCGCAGAAATCGTGACCGTCGCATAATTAGTATATAGTCTTTGACCATCAATGCTATCAACATTTATGGCCTTAATGTAGCCGCCATGACCAATGTTATAATATTCCTTTCCCTTTATCGTCTTATATGGTAAATAGAACCAATTCCAGTCATCATCACGGAAAGAATAACGCTTGGCATCTGGGTCAGTTATTGCTTCAACCTTACCAACATACTTTACGGTAGCGTCTTTTTTAAGTAAGCCATTGCCTCCGCGATAAGAGTATCTTTTTTGCCCCTTCTTGTTATAAATCCGGGTCTTATGATTCAGGGTTAATTTACCCTGGTCAGTATTTGGGCTTGGACTAGTTACTTCTTCTGCATGAACTTGATTTGTCTTGGCTACTGCAGGAGCTGCTAAAGTTGTTGCCATTAATGCAGCTGCTAAACTAATAAATAATTTCTTGGTCTTCTTCATATTGTCACCTCTCTAGGTCAATTCTAATATTTGTTTCTATCAATGTCTAATTACTTTATTTAACTGCTATGCTGCAATAAATAGTAGTCAAAACCAGTACGAAAGTGATATACTTTCCTTGCTAATAACAAAAAACATTGCCATGCAGGGCAATGTTTCTAATACTCTTGGTCATTACACGATTATTTATTTTCGTGTAATATTTTTTTGCAATAAATTAATTTATTCCGAAAATTGCAACTTTAAGTTGAACACCTTATTTGCCTTGATAGATACAATCTAATCTTCTCTCATATAATTCATCGGGTGTGCCGCTCCACCCCGCCCTTCTCACACGAAGTGTAAGGGGCGCGTAGTAGACCAACATCTGCGATATTCCTTCTAACTGTGCTAAATCCGCAAATTCAGAACCGTTGTCCGTGGTAATGGTCTTGAAGACCTCGTCCCATTGTTCCTGGTATTGGCTACGCAAGTTTTTAAAAGCTGTCATCACACTGGTAGCCGTCTTATCCTTAATGGGGATAATCATGAATTTACGCGTCATGCGTTCATACAGGGGTAAGAGGACATGGTCATCTGTGGTTTTGTGGCCTAAGACTAGGTCGCATTCCCAGTGACCAAACTCCCGGCGCTGGTTAATAGCAGCAGCCCGCTCACTAAATACTGTGCTCCAGTCTGCGTTTATGCTGGCATATCCGTTTGGCTTTGGTCTTGCGGCCACAATTTAAGCGCCTTTTCTGATAGCGTCTTTGCGCTGATTGGTCATCACAGCGGTGCCGTTTACCGTGGTATAAAGAAATTTGGCCCCGTTCAAGCTCATATTTCACGGTTGAGGGTGAACAGTTGAGACTAGCGGCAATTTGACGCAGGGACTGGCCCTGCTGGCGCAAGATTTGGATAATCACGCGGTCTTGCAAAGCAAGATGTTGGCCCTTTTAGTAATTACATTCTATCAAAGAAGTCCAATGGACTTTTTTATTTTCTAATCAGGGCAAGTGTTCAACTTCATTCTACAATTTACCAAAAAATAAAAATGCAGCTGTTAATGTAGCATAACTAGACATAAAATAATTTGATCTAACCGTTCTTAATTTGGTAATAAATAGTTGCCGGTAATTTTAACTCGTATAGCAAAAGTGCAGACTGTTAACTCAGCCTGCACTTTTTTACTTACTAGTCTTACCACTAGGCTACTATTACTTCTTTTGAGCATTTTTAGAAACAGCAAACATGATTAGCGGTAAAAGCACAAACCCAAAGGCCATCATCATAATTGCGTACCAGTTAACACCTATTACTTGGCCATTTTTGATGATACCAAACTGAGCTTGCCAGTTATAATTGACTAGTAAGAAAATAACTAAAACGATTGACAGAATTGGCACAAAGATATCCGTCAGAATATTCTTGGGTGCGGGCAAAACCGCCTCTTTGTTTTTGCCATAATAAAAGCTAATGACTGCCAGTGGAACAATAATAAAACCCAAGAATCTGACCATTGCGCTCAGCGTAATCAGGTTGACCATGTTGTATTGAAAGGCTAATGGAACCAGGATTGCCAGAGCTTCCGAAATAAAGAAAGTTCTGATTGGAAAATTATTTTCCGTCCTTTTAATCAAGGAATCTGGTAGCTGGTGCTCACGCGCCATTGCCTCTAAAATACGCGGTGCGTTAAAGCTGGAAGCGACATTGATGCCTAGCATTGAAATGAGTGCCCCCACCAGAATCACGTCACGCAGAAGATCGTTTTTAAAAATTGCACTAATAGCTACTACCTGCTTAGTAGTCATCAAGGTCTTGGGATCGAGCACCATGGCCACGGCAACTACGCCAATGTAAATCGCCGCAATGACAAAGATAGCCAGTGGAATGGCCCGCGGCAAGTTCTTCTCCGGCTTCTGCATGTCCTCTGACCCGGAAGCAACGGATTCAAAACCAGTAAAGGCATAAAAGGCGGAAACAACCGCCATAACAAAGCCCGTAGTAGTCAATGTTGGCACAATTTTCTGGCCATTTTGGGTGATCTGGTCAGCTGCCCCCAGACTGTGTGACGCACCAGTCGTAATGAGCAAGACCACACCAGCAACAATAATTAGCAACAGTGCAGCTAATTTGCCCACTGTAGCCATATTCATAACTACTTTGACAAACTTTTGACCAAACAAGTTAATTACGGTAATCAGTAACATTAAGATTAGAAAACCGACCGTTACACTGGTAAAATTATCAGGATTCCCACCAAAAATGGAAATAGCCGACTTAATCACGCCGACAGCCATCACGCCCCACGCCACACTTGCCGAAAAATAGCGTAAAATACCGACGTAAAAGCCCACATTATCACCAAACGCCGCCTTAGAATAGGCGTAAGAGGCACCTGATTTGGTCACATACTTGGCCGCCGCCGAAAAGGAAATAGCTAAGATCGATGCAAAGGCAGCCGCGATTAGATAGACCACCAGTGCCTTACTTCCTGCTTGACTAACAACACTTCCTGGGGTCAAAAAGATGCCGGACCCGATAATTGAATTAATTGCCAAAAAAACAATTGACCAAAATCCCAACTTGTCGTTCGCTCGTTTACTCGTATTCATTACAGGAGCTCCTTTACTTTGCATTTTCAATGACAAATTTAAATAAATTATTCATAAATTTAGTATTTGAATTACGATGTAGCATTTCTGGGTGCCATTGGACAGCCACCACATTACCCGCCTTATTTTCCAGCCCCTCCGTGACACCGTCGCTAGAACATGCAACTGCCTGCAAGTCTGGCGCAACGTCTTTAATTAATTGGTGGTGGAAGGAATTAGTGGCAAAGCGGGTCTTCCCCAATATTTGAGCCAGATGGCTACCTGTTTGGACTTTTACCTCATGAGTTGGCAGATCAGGCGTGTGGCCCTGATCATGCTTGTAAGTCTTTTCCGGGCGATAACCAATATCTTGGTAAAGACTACCGCCGTGGGCTACATTGATAATTTGCGCACCGCGACAGATGCCAAGAATCGGCTTATGCTTTTCTTCAGCCAGCTTTAACAAGAGCATGTCAAAGTGGTCCCGCTCAGGCCACGTCTCACCTATCTGGGGCAATAATTCCTCGCCGTACAAGTGCGGGTCAACATCATGACCGCCAGATAAGATCAGTCCTTGAACTTGATCCAGCTGCGCTTCAATGACCGCTTCATCTGCAGTAAAGGGAATAATAAAGGGTACCCCACCATTTTGAACTACAGAGTCAACATAATCTTCATTGACATAACTACGTCGATAGCCCGGGAACATTCCGCCCGAATCAACTATCACCGATCCCGAAATTCCAATAATTGGTCTTGTCATTTTTACTCACCAGTCTTTTCTTTAAGCTAATTACTATATTATATAGTTGACAACCCAATTTTGTACTATATTTGATTTATCTTCTAAGTTTTTCAAGGCAAAACAGTATTACCTAAGGTAGAGATATAAGCAAATGACACCAGTTCATCACATTACATACTTTTCACATCAAGGAACCGTCATCACATACTCGCTACATTCCTAATGGCTAGTTTCACTACTAACTTTGTCGCCATTTTTTTAGGTGCAAACCTGGTGGCTTAGGAATACCCTTAGCTTCATTCACAAACCTGCTAGCATTAAAGGGCCCATATTCATAATTAACCTGTGGTTACAGGATTTTTAGTCATTAATTGTTAGACTGAATTTTCTCTCATAATTAGACTTACTTACTAGTTTGTAAATTAAATTATTTATCTTGCAATTTGTTTATTTCCCGGGAAATTTTTTGAATTTCACCCATTGATGCGCCTGGCTCAGACAGCAACTGGTCACGCTTAAACCTTAAAAGTTCTATCTGATTAGCAGTTTGCGTATTCTTGTGATTAACAAAAGTAGTAGGTAAAACCAGCTGATGGTCACGGATATGCCAGGTGACCAGATTCAAATTGGCCAAGAATTCCTGATCGTGGGACACAATAATGACCGCAAACGGATAGTTTTTGATAAATTCTTCCAGTGCTGTAATAGCGGGCAAATCCAAAAAATTCGTCGGTTCGTCAAGAATAAGCAAGTTATGCTTTCCCAGCAGTACCTTGGCCAATTTAAAGCAGATCAGCTGTCCGCCACTTAAATGGCAAACCTGTCTAGTCAGGAAAGGGCGCAAATGAAGATCGCCTAGTAGTTGCATAGTTGCTGCATTATCAAATATTGTTACCCGTTGAATTTCATTTTGCACAGTTTTATTATCTGTTATTTCCTGGGTCATATTCTGCTGGAAAAAGCCAATCTTAGCTTGCGGATTAACCCATTGTTTAAGCTGATCTTGCCATAATTTATTAAGAAAAACGGACTTACCGCTACCATTAGGACCAACGAGCGCAACTTTACTGCCGTTTTTAACCTTTAATTGTTCGGCAATAGTGAATAATTTTCGGCTACCAATCGTAACTTCTTGCGGTTGAATACGTACCATTGTGCTGCCAGCTGGCAAGGCCAAATCATTAACTTTAAAGTTGTTCAGTGTTATCGGCTGGTGTGTTACCGGTTTTTGTAGCTTATTCGTTTCCCGTTCAACCCGTTTGTCCAGCACCTTACTGGACCGCAGTATCCGCTTTTGCGTTCCGCCCAAATGTCTTTTCTTATCCTTCCAATCAGACCAGGAAATATTCTTTTTCTTTTTGTTAAATTGCCGCCCCGTAACTTCCCTTTTCTTCTGCGCTTCCTTTAACTTGCATATCTTTTTCTCCTGGCGCAAGTATTCAAATGCTTGGTTTTCTTCCTTTTTCTTTTCTACTGTGACAAACTCGTCATAAGTGCCCTTATATGCACTAACCTTATGGTCCTTAACTTGCCAAATCGTGTTGGACGTTTGCTTCAGAAAATTACGGTCATGACTAACGATGATTACCGGCTGGGACAAACCGTTAAGTAGTTTTATCAGCCAGGCCTGCTGCGAAGTATCAAGGTTGGACGTGGGCTCATCTAAGAGAAGCAGACCCCGGGGATATTGCCGCAAGCGCCGAAGCGCCGTTATAATAGCGGCCTTTTCTCGTTCGCCGCCGCTTTCCTCGTCATAAGTCAAAATTTGTGGCACCCGGACAATCTGGCAGTTGCGTCTAATCTGCCCTGTTATATTGAACACAACCGCCTCTTCATTCAACACCTTAAGCAAAGTGGTTTTACCAACACCATTTGCCCCGATCAAGCCAACGTGCTGACCTTCCTGCACATTTAAACTAGCAACTTTGAAGAGTTCTTCACCCTGATATTCAAGCCTAAGTTCAGTCATTTTAAGATATTCCATACGTAACACCGCCTTTAAACAGTTTTAGCCGTTTAAGTACAAAAAAGCACTGTTAACCCAATTACGCCGAATCAGATTAGCAGTGCACAAAAAGCTAGTGTCACATAAAGACTACTGCAAATAGTTCATTACTAATTTCTGATCATCGGCAAAAGCGCACAAAAAGTGCTTGGGTTATCAACCTTTTTTGCTTACCAATAAAATCAGAAATTAGTTTTTCATTTTATGCAGTTGCCTCGTTTCTTAAAGTCACAATCAATGTATCATCTTTTTTTAATTTATGCAAATAATTTATTCACTTTGCTTTCTAATCAACCTTGGCAAAAACCTCGCACACCATTGGCGCCTGCGGGTAAAACTTTTTACCAACCTTTTCGTATTCTTGCTTAAAAAAGCGGTCGTGGATTTCCCGCCAATTTTTATAAGTACGGTCACCTTCATGATATGCATGTTCTACTGAAATTAAATTATAGGGGACCAGCTCGACCACCCTTTCCTGGACCACACAAACTGGGCTACCAGCATTAGTTAGAATAATACCCCATTCACCCACTTGCGGCAGTTCCTCGTGCTGGTCATACAGTTCATAAGCCGACGTCGTGGCGGTTTTAATTCCGCGGTTTACTAAATCGGCCAGTCCGTCTGGGTCATCGCCAAAGGCCCAGGCGTCAACTGGTGTATCAGCTGCCAGTTGGTGCCTTTGACAAAAGTTCTGCCAAAATTCTTTTACTTCTTCAGTCATTATATTTTCTCCTTGTAATTACCTTTGCATTAATTCTTTTGCCATTAAGATAAATTCATAGCTGCCACCGTTCGATGGCATTTGTTTCCTGCCTGTAACGACAAAGCCCGCTTTTTGATAAACCTTAAATGCGCGTTGATTAAAACTCGCCACCGCTAAAGTGATCTTGCTATATTGGCCCTGTTGCCGCACATAACCGTCAATTACCTGTAGCAGTTGGCTCCCCCGGCCTTGCCCTGTCAACTCTGGTGCCATTCCTAAGCCAAGCTCGATTCGACCAGGTTCAGTAGTTGGCTCTAGGCAAAAAAAGGCCGTTAGCTGCCCCTGGTCATCCAGTACTTGAAAGTATCTATCGCCCCGCAGCTCTGGCGTAACGATTTCGTCGTAATCTTCTAGGTCATTTTCCATGTCATAAAAGTCATACTCCCCATCATAGTGCCAATCTTGGGCAATAACTTCAGCATTGGCTTGAGTTAATTGTTCAATTGTTTGTAAGGTGGTGCTAATCTTTTTTGCTTTTTCCTTACCTGCAAGGATATTTTGTAACCATTCCTGGCGTTCCTCTTGGCAGACATCAAGACTTTGCGAATTAACCGCCTCATCGTAATACGATACTTTACGATCAATTACCTGTAGGGCTTTTTGTAGATCCGCAATTTCACTAATTACCTTTTGTTTCTGCTTTAAGAACATCTCTTTACGCTCTTCAGCAGTCGCTAACCCTCCAGCAATTAACTGCAGATAATTCTTGATATCCTTAAGCGGCATTCCTGTTTGCTTCAGGCAAATGACCGTATTAATAGTAATTAAATCTCGTGATTCAAATTCGCGATCACCATTACTATTGCGCTTAACGAAGTTCAGCAGACCAATTTTTTCATAATACCGCAAAGTATAGGTGCTAATACCCAGCAATTTGCTAACATCTTTTATCTGAAACTTTTTCATGATTTTCTCTCCTGACTAGTCATGGTTTTTATACCACTTCACTATATATTGGTAAAATGTCGTAACACCGTAGAATAGTATTAATTCGTATCTAATTGACCCCCTATAATTGTTTAAAAACTAATTTAAAAGTTATTTGACTTAGAGCGACTCGAACGTTCTATAATTTTTTAAGACGAGGTTAGGAAAGGAATGAATTCTTATAATCTCATTAATCTTGGTAGCACATAGACCTAAAAGCATAATCTTTAACGTCTCTAATTCTAATGACTTAAGCATTTTTTGTCTAATATATTTTAATCACTCAAAGGCCACCTAAGAAAATGCATAACAATAGACCCTTGTAGTATTACGCTTTTTATTTAAGGAAAATTCATGAAAAGGAGGTGATCAAAATAAATATTATTTTTGTTAATGCTAGTCAAAACCGGGCAGGAAATACTAGTCGGTTAGGTACGGACTTTCTGAAAAATCGAGTTTTCCAGCAAATCAACCTAGTAGATTATAAAATTTACCAGATTAACCAAAACTTTTCAGACGATCAATTTGGCGAAATATTTTATAAATTGCAACATGCAGATTGGATTATATTAGGTACACCCGCATACTGGCACGATATGAGTGGCTACCTCAAAGTTTTTATTGAACGAATCGGCCAAAGTTCTGGCCTTGAGACTTTAGCAGGTAAAAGCCTTTCCGTATTTATTCACGGAAGTAACCCCACAGACACTATCGAGCCCGTCACTAGAATCATAAAACGTTTTAGCAGTGTAGCAAACATGAAATACGTAGATATTCAGCAAAACTTTTAGCAATAGCCCCATTTAGCCATAAGTTCTGCTGTTATCATTGAGTTTTATAGTAACAAATTTATTAAAAGGATACATCAGATACATCAGGTGATAATATGAAAAACAAAGGCCATCTTCTAAAAACATTTTCCCTTCTATTAACCATATTTGCTTTAGTTCTTGGCACCGTTGCAGTAACTAACAGCCTTAATTCTAATACTAGCCCCGTTACTGCTAAATCTAAAACTAAAGCAAAGTGCAAAACTAAAGCTAAGGCCGGAATTAAAAAGCAATTTGTTAACCCGCGCCACACTAGTCAAAGTGCCAAAAGAGTTTTCCTCAATGCTAGTGAAAATAAAAATGGTAACACTTCAAATTTAGCCAAAAAGATTTTTGGCAATCGGTCATACCAACAAATTAACTTAACAGACTATAACATTCCTCAAATTGGCCAAGGCGATGGCGATTTCAATAAGGTTTGGAATCAGCTAAAAAATGCTGATGTACTTGTGATAGGTACACCCGTCTATTGGTCAAACATGTCAGGTTATCTAAAAACTTTCATCGATCATCTAAAAATTAACGATGACCTTAAAGGAGATGATCTATACGTAATTGTTCAAGGTTCAGATGCAAACCAAACACTAGCTATTAATTCTACCTATGGTACATTGAAGCGGGTTTCAGTACGATTTGGGTTGAATTTTGTGGGGATAGCACAAACCGACCGGCAAGCTACGCAATTACATAACAAAATGATTGGTCAAAAGTAAATAATACCTTCATATCCGACCAGGTTTAGGTTTAAAATGATACTATTCTTTACTTAAAAAGACCGCTTCTTACTAGTTGTCCAGATATAATCAGCTAACAAATAAAATAGTTCACTTACGCAAACTTGCTAAGTGAACTATTTTTGATATTGCGCTATACCTTCTTGTAGTCGCTGCAGCCCGTCATCAACCATCTTCAACGGACAGGCCAGGTTCATACGGATAAAGTCGTGGCCGTTGCCGCGGTAGATACTGCCGGGGGAGACAAGTAGCCCAGTCTGGGCGCGCAGAAACTCGGCCAACTTTTGTGCATCCCGCTCAATCTGATGTACATCTAGCCACATTAAGTAGGTCGCCGTACCCGCAATCACTTTTACCTCAGGCAGATTTTCATTGATTAAGTTACGGGCAAAAGCAAAATTGGCGTTCAACTGGGCTAGGAGAGCCTGGCGCCAATCGTGTCCCCGTTCATAAGCCGCAATTGTACCTGGGATAGCTAGTAAGTTAGGCTCAGCCAATTCCTCACTGTTAAGTCCGCGATTGACAATATTGCGGATGTTTTCACGTGGAACAATTACCGTTGCTGCATGTAGAGCCGCCACATTAAAGGTTTTACTAGGCGATACAAGTGAAATCACCTTATCTTGCGCTGCACCCGTAACCGTAAAAGCGGGCGTGTAATCTTCGCCAGATCGGACTAAGTCACCATGGATTTCATCAGACACTAGCACTACATGGTATTGCTGACATAAGTCAGCTACCCGCTGGACTTCCTGCCTCGTCCAGACTTTACCAATTGGATTGTGCGGGTTGCAGAAAATCATCAGTGTAGTCAGTGGCTGGGCCAATTTTTGTTCAAGGTCAGCCCAATCAATCGCATAGCTCTCGCCGTCAAAGAGCAGGTCATTAGCTAGCACATGGCGGCCGTTGTTCTCAATTGAATTATAAAAAATATTATAAACTGGCTCTTGTACCAAGACGTTGTCACCAATCTGGGAAACGTGGCGAACAATCGATGAGAGAGCGGGTACCACGCCCGTGGTAAAAATCATCCACTCGCGCTGCGGGCGGTGATTGTGCTCCTGTTCATACCAGTCAGCCACCGCCTTAAAATAGTCATCTCCCGGCCACTCATAGCCAAAGGCACCTAGTTCAACCTTTTCTTGCATTGCCGCAATAATTTCTGGTGCAGTCTTAAAGTCCATGTCGGCCAGCGACATGGGCAACTCACCTGGCTTAACATCCCACTTGACAGAATCAACCCCACGTCGATCTGGTGCATTGATAAAATCATACTTTTCCATTATTAATCCCCTGGTTTCTGGTTTTGATCTGAACGATCCACTTTTGCTCCAATTTTAGCACAAGCGATTTCAGTTTTGCTGGGATCAACCTTGTCCGAATCAACAATTAAGTTACCAATTGCAGGTGCCGAAATCTTACCCGAAATGGGGTTTTTGACGCTGTCAATCTTGCTTGTGATTTCCGCAGTTACACGTGAAACATATTCAAAGGCCAGGTCCGTGTGCATCAGACTCGTATTGACTATTTCCAATTCATCAATATAGTTGAGGCCCTGTTCACTTTCAATCGTGCAGTTAATAAACTTAAGCTTGTGGCCGTTCCAGGCCAGGTATTCACCATCGATGGTTGAATCGTAGACAGTCACATTCTCACAGTTCCAAAAGGCATCCTTAGAAATAAAGGTAGAATTATGGACCTCAATATTCTTAGCACCATCAAAAGAGTAGTTACCAATCACGCTGACGTGATCCAGGTAGATGTTCTCGCTGTCCTTGCCAAAGTAGTCGCCGTTAATCTGGCTGTTGGTAATTCTAATATCCTTGCAGGTCCACATGGTTTCTTCGGCATTAGCAAAGTGAACATGGTCTAGCACAATCCCCTGAGCTCTTCTGAATAGTTTAGGAGCCTGCAGGGCCGAGTTCTTGACTGTGATATTTTTGGTATACCAAATACCACTGCGGGCCATGGTTTCAAAGGTAGTATTTTCAACTTCAACGCCCGTATCATACCAGAGCGGATACTTCCATTTAAAGATCGAATCCTGGAGTTTAATGTTTTTGGCTTCCTTCAGTGGAGATTCCCCGCTACCAAAAGTAATTCCTTTTAGTTCAGTGTTTTCCAAGCCAAAGAGCGCCCGCTCGCCATCATAATAGTGATTTTCAATAATGTTCATTTGTCATTCTTTCCAAGTAAATACAGTTAACTTAATAGACTAAATGCGCGAAAGCAGATTCTTTCCAAGTAAATTCAGTTAACTTAATAGACTAAATGCGCGAAAGCAGATTGCTTCCACGCATTTTTCTTTGTCTATTAATTATCTAACAAACATCGCTTGAGTTGAAATACTTATTAATTAGGTTCTGCGATTACTAAAAGTTATACCACTTCAACCTAACTGAAAGATAACTTTTAGTAATTGAACAAGATTAAAAATTGGTATTTTAATTTTGTTGCTGCTTGGATAATAATGGTTGGATATAGGAGGGTTGAAAAAACAATAAAAATCATTGGTATTATAACCAAATCAGGAGGTTACATAATGACCAATAAGCAAACCGCTGGCCGTGATAATCTAGGTGAATTTGCTGAATTAAATGATGACGTTTTATTCGGCGAAGTTTGGTCACGCGAAAATAAGATGAGTGCACACGATTGGAGCCTAACAACCGTCTCCAGTTTAATCACCTAGGGCGTACCACAGGTAAACGATCATCGCACTATTGCCAAACAGAATGGCGTTACTAAAAATGAAATGGTTGAATTAATCACACACGTTGCCTTTTATGCTGGTTGGCCTAAGACACGGTCAGCATTTGCAATCGCCCAGGAAATTTATTCAGCTAAATAATCGGAGCACATCCTTGGCATAACAGAATAATGTCCAACTGGCCATACTACTTACCCCCATGATCAATTAGACATTATTTTATTTAAAAACCATAATTGTTTTATAGAAAGGAGCGGCATTGTTTTTGGGCGTTAGCATACTTGCAGCACCCGCAGCAACGCTACAACTAAAAATGCTAAATTTAACTATCAATGGGTACCACTTTACCGCAACACTGACTAATAATTCTTCAGCTCAAGCCTTAGTCGATTGGATTGGTCCAGACGGTAAAACCTTAGAGCTCGATGACTATGCAGGAATGGAAAAAGTCGGTGAATTAGGTACAAGTTTGCCCTGCAATGACCAACAAACTACTACCCAGGCCGGTGACTTAATCCTCTACCAGGGAGACAAGTTTGTAATTTATTACGGACCTAATTCATGGAACTTTACCAGACTAGGCCAAATCGACAACCTCAAGGTTACGGACTTTAAACAAATACTGGGAAACGGCGGGATTACCGTCAAATTGACCATTAACTAACTGTTTATTTTCACGAAGCCTGATGATCATTCCGGTCGTTTGGGTTTTTAGCTAATAGAAAAGAGTAATTTAACCATGATTAGACCAAAAACAACGCTTTTCATCTTAACTTCACTGGATGGACGCATTACCGGCAACTTCAGCAAGGCACTTCCGACAAAATATTCTTCTAAAATTTTCCAGCAGATTGGGTTCGAACACGCCCTAACTGAAGACTATAACTTTCAGGGTTGGATCTACGGCAGCAATACTTCCACTTCATATTTTGCCAAGGGAACGCCCGTGATTAACGAAGACGTGCCCCTAGTAACTGCGGGGGACTATATCAGTCCTGTCGCTCACGACGTCCACTACATCGCCCTAGACCGCAAGGGCCAACTCAACTGGAAGTCGAACACAACAAGCTATGAAGGACATCCAGCCGGTGTAATCGAAGTGTTAACAGACCAGGCAAGTAACGGCTACAAGCACTTCTTGCGCGAACGTCATATTTCTTACCTGATGGCTGGCCACCAAAACATTGACCTGCCCCTACTGTTAACCAAGTTAGTCGAAATTTACCACATGTCTAATATTTTATTGGGCGGCGGCGGAATTCTGAACTGGAGCTTCCTTTCCGCAGGTCTATGTGACGAAGTTGCAATGCTGGTTACACCTGCAATCGACGGGCTGGCGGACACTGCACGCTTATTTAACTCACAGTTTGCAGGCGATCCGCATCCGATCGGCTTTACGCTCAAAGAATGCCGTGTATTAAAAGAAAGCAACTTGTGGCTGCGCTACACACCCAACAACGTCAGTGCGCGTGATCAGGCTGCGGGTTAGAAGCGCAAACCCAAAAGCACCGAACTACTATTATGTAATTCGGTGCTTCTTGTCCTTATATTATAATTCTTGCAGCAGTACTTCCGTGGTAATACAACGAATACCCAGCTTTGTTAGTCGCCAGTTATAGTATTGACGAAACGGTTTAATAACTGAATCGTGGGCATCCGAAACCAATACCACTGAATACTTTCTCTGCACAGCGGCTTTACAAGTAGCTTGAACACATGCTTGGCTCATTAGTCCCACTACTACAATATTTTGCGGCTGCTCCTCCTGTATTCTGCGGGCCAATTCGATATTGGTAAACGCGCTGGGATGTTGTTTGGTATATATTGGCGCATCATCTTCAATTATCAGTCCCTTGTATAGATGTCCGCGATGAGCTTGGCAAACATAAATTATTGGTTGATTAGCTTGTCGAAAAGCATTAATAATACGATTAACACGTTTTAAAAAAGCCGCTTTTCCTGCTAAAAGCAACATTGTTTGATCCTGAATATCAATACATAAGAGAAGATTATTTACCATTTTTGTCACCTTTAATTTTATAACTAAATCAAAACTATTTTTATGCTATTCTTAATTTGTTAATAACTATAATAAAGATTTAAATCCTAATATTACTAAAATCATTCCCATAATGGCTTTCATATATTGAGTAATTTTTTTGCCATAAGTTTTGCTGATCTTGACGCAATAGCTGCTCCTATTAGTGCTCCAGGCATCAATGACAAATCCAGCAGCCAGTCAACACGACCATTTGCACGACCATTTGCGATGTGCAATATCACACCAGTCGCGGTCATAAAGATCAGCTTGAAACCCATAATAGTGCAAAGTTTTATTTGCATCTAAGATTAATTATTAATAGCAAAAATATCTCTAATCGCATCCAATGCCTCTACCAGTATTGCTGGATTTACATGATCTGCCACCTCACCTGCGCGGGCTTTATAATCATAGCCCAATAGGTTAGTTAAAATTGCAGTACCATGAATTTTACTACCGTTAATCTGTAATCCGGCTGGGAAGCCATTTGGCACTTTAGAGGTAATTGGGAAGCCCACAATCATCCCGGTACGCTCATTATAAAGATCAGAGCTAATGACCAAAAGTGGCCTCCGAATATTGCCTGTTGTAGAATTATGTCCGCCATATTCATGCCCTGCATGAGGCTCTGCATCTATCCAAACAATATCTCCTTGTTGTGGAGCAGATTCATTACCAAACATTCTCATTGCCCCGTACTTCCCCGTTGTCATTCAAATTCATTTTGCGAATCGCAGTTTTAAAATCATAATCGGGAAATTGCTCAAATAAATTTTTATGTACGGGAACGTAGGAGATGATACCATTGGCATCCATAACAGGGCTATATTCAGCATTCTCCTTAATATTGAAACCGGCAGGAACGGTTACCATTAATGAATTGCCCTGCTTTCTTATTTTCACTGTCATGGCCATCCTCCTTGAACTTAAAAATCATATATATCGCTATACATGTAATTATACAAGTAATTACATGTATTAGCAAATTATCTTTAGCTTGTTTGATAATTGTAACTTTTATGCAGAGTTTATATTTAATTAACTAATATTCTTTCTACTTTTTCATGAAAATAATAAAAGAAAAGCAATAATTATATTATTTTCTCTAAGTGCTACAACAGATTTTTTATTCCAATGTCTGCACCCAGCCTGCTGGACCTGGTTTATTACCGTATTGGATATCGACTAATTCATGGTAGAGCTTGGTTGTGATTGGTCCGGTCTGGTCCTCGCTGTAGATGACATGCTTTACGCCTTGATAGGTAATTGAGCCCACCGGGGAGATTACCGCTGCTGTCCCCATTGCCCCCGCTTCTTTCATGGTAAAGGCTTCTTCCAAAGTAATCTGGCGCTCTACCGGGTTTAAGCCCATCCGCTCCGCCAGTTCCAAAAGTGAGCGCTTGGTAATCGAAACTAAAATTGACTTCGATTGGGGCGTAACGAACTGCCCTTCCTGGGTAATACCGAAGAAGTTGGCTCCGCCAAATTCGTCTACATACTTATGCTCCCGCGGATCCAAGTAGAGGCAATCAGCAAAGCCATGCTGGTGGGCCTCAACTGATGGCAGCAAGCTGCTGGCATAATTTCCTGATGTCTTGGCTTGACCAGTACCATTGTAAGCAGCACGGTCATAGTCACTGACCAGATAAGCGGCCGGATTCAGCCCCTTAATATAGGCACCAACCGGCACAGCAAAGATCCGAAAGAGGTATTCATCAGCGGCCGTCACCCCTAAAACATTAGACGTACCGACCATGAAGGGCCTTAGGTAGAGGGTTGCTCCACTATCATATGGTGGGACAAATTCTTCATTAGCACGAACCACTTCCTTTACAGCTTCAACGAACCGGTCTTCAGGAAATGGTGGCATGGCCAGACGCTCAGCTGACAGGGTGAAGCGGTGCGCATTCTGCTCGGGCCGAAAAAGGTTGATCTTACCGTCTTCGCGGCGGTATGCCTTGAGCCCCTCGAAGATTTCTTGGCCGTAATGCAGAATTTCAGCGGCCTCAGACAGCTTGATAGTGGCATCTTCAACCAAGTTCCCCTGCTGCCACTTACCATCCTTAAATTTTGCTTCGTACCGGTATGGCAGGTCGCGATACTGAAAGCCTAAGTTTTGCCAATCTAGTTCTGCTAATTTTTGTTTCATTGTGCTTTACCCCTTAAATCAAAAATAATCATCTTTTTTTAATTGTTAATTAATGTAATCCATCAATCTTAGCTTGTCAATAGGTTGGGGATTTTTACCTCATTGCCGGATTATTTCACGTGAAACTTTTGACCAATAAAAAAGGAACCATTCTTTTAGGGAATGGTTCCTTAGTCAGTTAAGACCATTATTCTGCTTTTTTGGTTGAAGTAGCTTCAGGCTTGGCCGCAATTTCTAAAATTGCCTTACCATTTAGGTAAACGTGCTGCTGGTCAGCCGTGAACTTGACCTCTTTAGTGTCTGGTTCTTGCATAAGTAGCTTGGCAATTGGCGTCTCCAAGTCTTGTTCAACAACCCGGCGCAGCGGACGAGCGCCAAACTTCTTGTCATAACCCTTGTCTGCTAAATAAGCCTTAGCGGTAGCAGAAACATCGACTTTGACCCCTTTCTTGGTCAGAACATGCGCCATCTTATCTAGATAGAGATCAATAATCTTAGTCATATCACTCCTAGTCAATGAGTTGAATGGCACAATTGCATCTAACCGGTTCAAAAATTCGGGTCTGAAGTATGCCTCAAGCGCGCTAACCAATTTATCATGATCAACCTTGCCATTCTGCAATAAGTTATCAGAATAACCAGCATTAGACGTCATGATGAGAATTGTGTCTTTGAAAGAGACCGTTCTGCCCTGTGCATCAGTCAATCGACCATCATCCATAATTTGCAATAAGGCATTGAAGACTTGCGGGTTAGCCTTTTCAATTTCGTCCAGTAAAATTAAGCTATACGGCTGGTGACGCACCTTCTCAGTTAGTTGGCCGCCTTCACCGTACCCTACATAACCTGGTGCTGAACCAATCAGCTTATTAACCGCCATTTGGTCTTGGTATTCCGACATATCGAGCCGGATTAGGTGATCTTCACCGCCAAACAGTTGAATTGCCAGTTGCTTGGCCAGCTCAGTCTTACCAACCCCAGTTGGCCCAGTCAGCAAGAAGGAGCCAGTTGGCCGGTTGTTATCCTTAAAGACCTGCTTACGGGCAATCGCATCAGTGATTACGTTAATCGCATCAGCCTGATCAATGACAGCACGCTTTAATTTGGCAGCCAAGTCAAGATTCTTTTGGCTTTCACTAGCATGCAGTTCACTCATCGGAATCTTGGTTTTAGCTTCAATTAAGGCATAAATATCTTGATCAGTCACTTGCGGCATTGTAGCATCATCAACATGCTTTAACTGGTCGCGCAGCTGGTCAATTTTCGTCTTTAAGTCGCTGGCTTTAGCATAGTCTTCATTTTTAGCAGCCGTTGCCTTGGCGGCTTCAAGCTGGTCAATTTTCTTTTGCAAGCCAGCTTTATCACTTGGAACAGCACCAAGCCCTTTCTTGGCCCCTGCTTCATCCATCAAATCAATTGCCTTGTCTGGCAAGTAACGGCCCTGAATGTAGCGCTGTGATAATTCCACCGCAAGTTTTAATGCACTTTCAGCGTACTTTACATGGTGGTAGTCCTCATATCTCTGCTTTAAACCTTCAAGGATTTTCACCGTCACCTCAGTAGATGGTTCTGGAACTTGTACCGGTTGGAATCTCCGGGCTAGCGCTGAGTCATTTTCAATCCGGCGATATTCGCTGGTCGTCGTTGCACCAATCAGGTTTAAGTCACCACTAGCCAGGGCTGGTTTCAAGATATTAGCAGCATCTCCACTGTTGTTTTCCGAATCAGTTGATCCAGCACCAACAATGTTATGCAATTCGTCAATGAAGAGAATGATGTTAGGATTCTGCTTGGCCTGGTCAATAACCCCTTTCAACCGTTCTTCAAAACTACCGCGCAGACTGGAACCAGCCACCATGTCATTAATATTAACAGCAATGATGTGCTTGTCCTTCATCTTGTCAGGAACATCACCCTCGGCTATTTTTTGTGCCAGACCCTCAACAATTGCAGTCTTACCAACACCGGCAGGTCCTACCAGAACCGGATTATTCTTTTTGCGCCGGCTTAAAATTTCAATTACTTCCTGAATTTGCTCATCACGACCAATGACTGGATCGTACTTGCTCTGCTTAGCTTGTTCAACTAAGTCAACTCCCAGCGGCTTTTCTGCTTGCGTTTGCTGCTGCGTTTGTCCATTTTGGTTAAATTGCTGCGGCGATGCATGCATGCTGCTGGCGTAATGAATGGGAATCGAACCATTGTTACCACTTGTATTATTAAAAAAAGAATTGTTTAATTCGTTAAATAAATTATCAAACTCATTATCAAAGTATGCCATATATAAACACCCCTTACTATTGGCTTTAAATCAGCAATTAGCACTCAATACATTCGACTGCTAACTGCTTTCATTGAATATTATAGCAGGTTATCCACAGAAGGCAACTATAAGCTTCTAACTTTTCCACATTTTTTCAAATCCGTTTTTTTGTGCCCAGATAACTAAAAAGACCCTAATACCAGGGTCTTTTCTTTTGGTTCTACTAAGCTTTTTGATATAAGTTAAAATGTTCACGTAAATACTTTGCCGTCAAACCACTGCTTTTTTGCGAAATATCCACAGGTGTTCCACTAGCCACAATTTGGCCGCCGTGATTGCCACCTCGAGGTCCCATGTCAATCATATAATCACTGTTAGCCATAACATCAAGATCATGCGTAATGGTGATAATCGTTGCTTCTTGATCGAGCAGTTTTTGCAAAACCTGCAACAAGGTTCTGACATCTTGGGGGTGGAGACCGACCGTTGGCTCGTCAAAGACAAATAGGGTTCCTTTTTGTTGACGATGAATATGACTCGTTAGTTTAAGACGCTGGGCTTCACCCCCAGATAAGGCAGGTGTAGATTCGCCTAAATGTAGATAACCTAAACCCATGTCATGTAAGGTAGTGAGGGTTTTGGTGATTTTGGGTTCATTTTGAAACAGCTCTTGACCAAGTGCATCATCGACTGCATAATCAAGCACGTCAGCGATACTTAGTTCTTTCCACTTAACCTGCAGGACAGCTTGATTGTAGCGGTGGCCGCCACACAACGAACAAGTCTCGACCAGGTCGGGCAGGTATTGAATATCGAGGGCGATCACGCCACTACCACCACAGGCTGGGCAGGCCCCCTCCTTGTTATTATAAGAAAAATGAGCCGCGCGATAGTTTAATTTTTGGGCCTCCGGTTGTCGAGCGTAAAGTTTGCGCAGATTATCCATTATATCAGTATAAGTGGCTACTGTTGAACGCTGGTTTTTCCCGACTGGCGAAGAATCAACACTAATCACATTTTTAATCCCGCCATTGTTTAGTGTTTTCACCCATTTTGGTGGTTGTTCACCTGCTTTTTGCGCTTTAAGAGCTGGTAGTAAGGAATCAAGAATCAGCGTGGTCTTGCCCGCGCCTGAAAAGCCCGTAACAGAAGTAAGACAGCCTAAGGGGATCTGCGCTTGAACTCCTTCAACATTAAAGCGCTGGGAAACTGTGAATTCAACCTTGCCCCGTTTAAAGAGTTGATCTGGCGCAACGCGCGGGCGGGCATGCAAGGGAGCAGTTCCTTGAAGATATGGTCCAATAAGTGATTTTTGGGCATGCTCAATTTGAGTTGGCATTCCCTGGGAAATAATTTGGCCACCGCGGCTACCCGAACCCGGACCAATTTCAATAATCCAATCCGCCGCACTGATAATCGATGTTTCATGGTCGACAACCACCAGTGAATTTCCCTGGTTGACCAATTCATGAAAAACCTCAATCAAGCCAGCCACATTATCCGGGTGAAGACCTACAGACGGCTCATCTAAGACATACAAGACGCCGGTAGTTTCAGTGCGTAAGGTACGACCCAACTGAATTCTCTGTAATTCACCGGTCGACAGGGTACTGGCTTGTCGATCCAAACTGAGATAATCTAAACCCAGTTTTAATAACGGTTTTATCTGATGGCCCAATTCGCTAGTCAAATTTTGAGCTAAAGCTTGCATATCTTTAGGTAACCAGTGCAGAATCTTTTGCAGGTACTCACCCAATTCCCCCAAGGTCAAGGCTTCCGCTTCGACAATATTCTTACCAGCAACTTGCTGCTGCCAGCGGCTAGGATCAATCCGGCGACCTTGACACCGCGGACAAGTAGTAAACTGATAAAAAGTATTAATGCGCGCCAGGCCACGTTCTGACTTAGTAGTCTTACGCGAATTTACTACCGCGTTATAGGCATTTTCATACAAAGCATCTAAGTGATAGACGCGCCCCGTGGAAGTCGGCAAGTCCACTGGGACTTTGCGTTCTTCGCCATGTAAGACAATTTCTTTTTCAGCTGGATTTAACTCTTTATAGGGAACATCCGTCCGCACGCCTAATTCCCGTGCAATCCGCCACATCCAGTTTCTTCCCGGAATTTGCCAGGTTGCAACGGCGCCACCTTCCAGGGTACGGTTTTCATCCGCAATGATTTTTTGGTCATCAAGCTGCTCTACCGTCCCCAAACCCTGACACTTCTGACATGCACCAGCGGAGTTGAAGGCAAAGTCTTCAGCACTAAAGGCATAGAATTGCACCCCGCAGGTCGGGCAAGTAATCCGCCCCATTGCAGCACCTGTCAAGTCCATTGCCTGGGCAATCTTAATCGTTGGCGGGATCCGGTGGCCATTCGGGCAGACCGGTGATCCCAACCGTGAAAAGATTAAACGCAGAATATTAAAGACTTCAGTCACCGTCCCCACAGTTGACCGTACTCCTGGCACGGCCGGTCGCTGCCGCAAGGCAAGGGCAGAAGGAATATGCCTTACCTCATCAACTTGGGCCCGTCCCACTTGACTGATTCGCCGTCTGGTATAGGCCGCGAGTGAGTCAAGATAACGCCTTGCTCCTTCAGCATAAAGAATACCCATGGCCAGACTGGACTTCCCCGAGCCGCTCAATCCTGAAATTGCCACAAACTGGTGCAACGGAACATTAACACTAATATTTTTTAAATTGTTAACTCGGCCGCCAATTACTTCAATTTTACTTGGTTGTTGCTGGTAGTCCATCAGTGACCATCCTTTCCCTTATTAATTGGTTTTGGTGCCTTATCAGTCTTCTTTAACAAGTATTGCCGGATTACCTGAATCACCTGCTTGTTCTGCGGTAAACTCGAATGACCGGCCTCCTTGCCAGTTACAATCATCGAGGTATAGTCCTTGACCTGATTTTGAAAGACAAACTTTCCCGCGGCGACACTTGTTTCGGGGACAATACCATCTGATTCATAGCTTTTACCACCAGAAAGCGAATAAACTTTAAGATTTCGTGGTAAGTGCGACCGGCGTTTGATGAAATCTGCCAGCATCTGAGTATGGTTTTTAAGGTTTTTCTCCGTGAAATTATATGGGGTACCTAGGGTCATTAAAGTAGTCATGCGGGTATCAGCATCATATTGCGCATAATCATGCTCTAGCCAATAGGTCCAGATCAAGCCACCGTTAGAGTGACCAAAAGCTCGGAAGTTATTAAAGCGATAATTTTGCATTAACGAAGCAAAAGCCACGTCAAGCCAACCCGCTTGCTTCTTGATATTAGCATAACCATCTTTATTATTTTCGAAGCCAATAATAATAAAGGGTTCAAGGTCATTCTTACCAATCGAACCACTATAGGTCAATTTTGCTTCACGTGAAACAGTGATTTTTAACACACTGTGACGATTCAGTGACGTCTTATTGAGTTCTGCGATTAGTTGATTAAAGCGCTCGGTGGTAGCACTTGAGCCCGGTACCATGATAACCGGTGAAAGCAGCGACTTACTACGCTCAGCCCGCGCATTGTTATCTTTTTTCATCCAAAAAAAGCTCGGAACCGCCAGTAAAACTAATATCGTAGCCAGCAAAAGTAGCCACTTTAGATTAGGATTTTTGCGCATTATTCGACCTCCTTTAGGTGGACAATTTGCAATTCGACTTTTTCATTGATTTTAATAATGGGCCATAGTAAAAGCAGATCAAGAAAAAAAAGTAGAATTGAAAACACTAATGCTGCCCAGTTACCGTTAGTAGCCAAAAATGGAATCAGCAAACCCGGCGTGCCCTTTAAAATTGGGTACACACAGGCCGGAATGAGGTGCAAGCCAAGGGCACAGGCTGCCAAAATCACGTTAACCAGTGGCAGTAAAACACTGGGTAACAAAAACACCGGATTGAGGATGACGGGCAAGCCAATGGCAAAGCCTGAGCCGCAACTAAAAGTGGCTGGCAATAAATTCAAACGCGCAATAGCCCTAATTTCTCGGCCACTACGCCGCAGAAGTAGCAAGACAATGATAGCTAGAACCACACTTGTCCCACCCATTACACCATAGCTGTTAACTAGGCTACTACCTAAAAATTTGTAGGGGACATGCCAGGAATTGCCATGCTGCAGTGCATAAGTCAGGTTAGCCGCTGTAAAGGAATTATTAACCCGATCGGTAACCGAACTCATGGGAAAGCCAATACCCAGCCAATTAAGAAAAGTAATAATTACTAAAAGTAGCAGCACTTCTACTAAGTTGTTACTTGTTTGAATGCGGCCAACAATTTCCTTAAAACTGGCTGAATTCAACATCTTAAGCTGTAACTCGTAGATTGCAATCCCGAGCACAATTCCAAGCACCAAAGAAACAAGGGAGGGCCACACAGCATCCCAGGCCCGCTGCTGCACCCACTTGACGTTCTCTTCTGCCACAGGCTGGTAATCTTTTCCCAGCCAATGAAAAACTTGCCCAACACAATAACCAACAATTAGCGCCAGAAAAAGTGCCTTTATTTGTAATAAACTGGCCGTAAAGGGGAGACCCGCATTCCTACCGCTACTTGATGCATAAGAACAGAAAAGCAAAATTAGCACTGCCATTAGGCCCGCCAGCGTCGAATCTTTACGGTAGATGCGGGCAGTGTAACGTGCCATAAAGTAACTAGCATAAACGCCAAAAACGCCAAAAGTAATGCCTACCATACCTTTACTGACGAAAGAACCAGCATACCAAATGTGGTCAGACATGACTTTGTCCAAGCCCAAAATATTGTAAATCATTCCGTCTGGCGAAAAAAACAAGTCATTCAGTAATTTAAAATACGCACCAATTACCGCAATCGGCATCAGCATTACCAGCGTGCGCTGCGCAGCCCGAAAAAAGGGCGAGCGTCGTATTTCGAGCACGATTTTAACCGCAAAATCAAACATTTTTTCAACCCTTACTTTAACCATGAATTAACAAATCATAATACTCCAATTATACAACTCAAGCTCCTTTAAAGATGCTAACTAACTGTTACATTTTTCTATCATTTTAGATAAAGGTGTTATAATGAAGGTGATTTTTGAAGGGTGGAAAAATGAGCAAGAAAAAAATCGAATTATCTGAAAAAGTAACTAAGTTAGTCCAAAAGTATTTAGAAATATCTGGCGGCAACCTTGATGAGTTAACTAATGAAGCCTTGCTAACATACTTAACTGACCACCTAAAGTCCAGTCAAATTAAAGACGCCTTGAAAGAAAGAGACGAAGCTGATGCTAATTATGCTGACAAGTTAATCCATAACGAGATTAACAACCTGAACAAGTTTTAAAACTAGACATAAAAAGAGCAGGATTGATCCTGCTCTTTTTTACTAGTTAAAAATCAATTTATTATTTGGTGAATTGATCACCAGCAAGTTTACGGTAAAAGTTGGCCCGCGTAGTTTGAATATATGGTGTTAACCAAATTAGTCCCAAGCCAAACGGAATCAGTGCAATAATGGTCCAGCCAATGAAGCTCAGATCCAGTTTGAATAATTCCCATTTATGGCCGGCCATTAACCGCCGACTGGCAGTAATCCCAGTTGTTGCATGAACTTCTTGACCACTTTCAACCAAGTCATTAACAATGTATGGTGTCAGTGCATAAGAATATGACTTAACTATACCAGGGATAAGTAATAGAAACGTCCACAAGTACTGGAAAAGATAGCTTAACAGATAATTTAAAAATTCCGGGATAAAGCGATTATCAGTAAAAACGGAGAAAGTAGCTTTAAGTACCGGTAATTTCCGCCCCCTACTAAAGTTCAAAAAAGTAACGACCATGCTCAACATAAAGAAGCCGCTAAGCAGGCCTAGTCCCACATTACTCCCCAAGCGGCCGGACCAATAGCCCGGATCTAATATCTGATTTGGTGTAAAATCGTCCAAAAGCTGGCCACTGTTAAAATTCTGCAAATCTTCAATAACAGTTTTAATTTGCGGACTAAAAATAATACCATTAATCACAGTAATCAATACTCCCACAAACGCAGCCCAGCTCCAGTTACCACGCAGGTTTTCCTTGGCTTCTGCCTTTAATTCAGCTCTATTCATAATTACTCTCCTTACTTTTTTAGCTAAATCTATCTTACGCTTACTTATCAGCCAATAGCAAAGAATATACAAAAAAAGCCTAGTTCCACCAACATCGGAACTAAGCTCACACAGTGTTGTGCCGCCATAAACTGACCACATATAGAAAAATCACATTTTCGCTACCGAAGAAAATGATTACTTTCGTTATGACGGCACAACAAAATTTTAGCACTCAATAAGTTAAAAGACAAGGACTTAACCAATCATCATTACTTTATGGCTTTCTAGTTGAGCTAGTTAACCTATTTCACTGACTTTTTTAGCACTACTTTGCTGCCTTGCTTTTTTATGGTTCAAACTGGTTTTAAGCAGCTTTTTTTGCCATTTCTTACTATAAAAGTAATCGTTAATATTGTAGTCAACTGGTAGGTTAGGTTGGGCCATAAACGGCTTAACCGCTTGATCGACTGCCACCCAACCGCGCCAGCCTAAGTGAATGGTATCTTCCATAAAGTGTTTATCGCCGCCCCGCTTAGACAGGTCCAAAACATGGTTGAAACCCTGACTAGCTAACTGTAACTTGATTTTGGCAACCGCTTCTTGGTACATCTTTGAAGACAAGCCCGTATACTTGGCCCATTTATGGTTAACGGGCGGAATAATAAACAAAACATCAGTATGTTGCCGCGCAAACTGATCTAAAACTAGTTCAAAATCACTATATTCAACCGACTTAGTGTAGTTAAAGTGGCGCTGACTGCCCTTTACCTTCGCTAAAATCTTTTTATTCAATTTAGCTTTAAAGAACTTATCGTTAATGCCAAATTCATTAGAACTAGTATGACGGGCAGCTTGTCTGCTGGCTACTCGATTAAGGGCTTTGACCGAGTATTTTGCCGGCAGCCGTTTGGCTTTCTTATCAATCTTTTTAATTCGATCACGCAATTGAAACATGCTGAAAAACTTATCTTCGTTGTTTAACATGCGTCTTTGCCCCTCGATGAAGAAGCGTTGCGTACCAGTCAATTTCTCACCAGCTGCAATTTTAGACATCCCTTGCTTAATGAAGCCTTTAACCTCCGGCATGGTCAAAAAGCGTTTGGCCGCATACCGGTTAGCTAAGTTGTCTTCCTTAATGCCTAACAAAAAGTTGCAAGCTTGTAGCGGCGAGTAGTATTGGGCAAAAGCCGCTGAATTTTGCCCTTGTTTCGTGAACCACTGCGGTGAAACTATCATAACCGCCTTCTTATCCCGTAATTCCTCAGCCGAACCCTGCATCCCCAAAAAGTGGACTAACGACTGACTGCCGGGACCACCCAGCAAAAATGGGCGGTAATTACGGTGATACTTTTGGGCTAGCACACTCGGATGCAGCGGATCCATGCGTGATAACTCACTCGATCCATAAAAAGGCACATATTGCTCTTTGAAGGCATCCTGCTTGACTAGCGAACCCTTAAAAATGGTCGTTGAACGGGCATTAGCCGCCTGATAGATTGCGTCTTTGGAAAAGGTCCGCTCCCACGGTAACATAAAAATGATGACCGTAAGGATAATAGCGCAAAGAACCGGGCCAAAAATCTGCCACAGTTGGCGTTTATTGCTCATTTTCTAAGTTTTCCACCTTTGCCACAATTTTAGCTGGGGTATCCCACTCTTCACGGTCAAATTCTGAAACCGGAACATCAATTGCAAACTTTTCCTGCAAATTAAGCAACATTTGCACGCTGGCCATTGAGTCCATCAATCCAGTAGTGAAAATGTTTTCATCCATCTTGTCCGCCAAGTCTTCACCAGTTAATTCCTGTAAAATTGCTAAAACTTCGTTTTTGATATCCATGATAATAACCTCTTAATAAAAACTGTCGTTTACTTCCAACCAAACCAAAGTTGGCTGAGAAAGCCTGAGAAAAGCAAAAAGCTGAAACAGACCACATTGAATGTCACAAAAATTGCGAGCCCTTTGGTAAAACGATTGGATGGGATTTGGTCCCGGTGTTTCTTTTTAAATCTGATCCAGCTGTCGTTGATAATAATGGCAGAGGCATGAAACAGACCATATACAATATAATACCACGTTAGACCATGCCACAGTCCCATTACTAAGAAGAGTAATAGGTAAGCCACTTGTGACAGATGAACCGTGTTTTTAAACCATTTTTTCTTCATTGCGAAGAAGGTAAAACGCATGTAAATGTAGTCCCGGAACCAAAAGGAAAGGGTCATGTGCCAACGATTCCAGAAGTCCTTGATATTGGGCGCAATAAAGGGCTGATTAAAGTTCATTGGCGTGTGAATGCCCATGAAGTATGAAATGGCTACCGCAAACAAGGAATAGCCTGCAAAGTCAAAGAACAAGTACATACTATAACAGTACATATAGGCAACTACCCACCAGGACAGTTTCAAATTACCATTAGCTGCTCCCGCAATCAGTGCGTACTTGGTGATTTTAGGTAGCCAATAAGTGCCAAAGAACCAACCCAGAATAAACTTATACAGGAAGCCCTGGAACAAGTATCGGGTAGCTTGCGCCAGGTCATCGACATACTGCGCACGGGTGGGCACAGCATCACAATCCTTGGCAAACCTCCGATAGCGGTCAATTGGACCAGAGGACAGGGTCGGGAAAAATAGCAGAAAACGGAGGTAAGTGCCCCAATCAAGCTCCTTAATTGCCCCATCACGCACTTCCATAATTACTTGGACGGTCTTAAAGGTAATATAAGAAATTCCTAAAAAGCCTAAAACTCCTGGAATTTTTGCGGCTGGAAAAGCAGTTTGAAACTTAACTAGGATTAAGGGAACAATCGCCAGAATTACCGCCAGGTAGAAGACCCAGGTCTTATTCTGCCCGCTCTTGCGATAACGGAGGTAGCAATAAGCCAGTAGCAGCTGAAACAATAAATAAAGAATCAGGCTGACGCCTTGTTGCCACTTATCCCCGTCAAAGATCAGAAATAAGAACACCAATGAAAACACCAGCTCATAGATCTTAAAGCGGCGACCATTATAGAGACCCCAAATTAACGGCAGCAGCCCTACCAGCAAGTAGATGAAGTACTGCGGATTACTATAAGGTTGTAAGTTAACGAAATTAAAATTCACTACTCGTTAACCTCCTTAATTACTGCTTTGATATCAACCTTACCGTTTTGCGAAACTGGTAACTTCTCCCGGTAAATAAAGCGCTGGGGAATCATATATGGCATCAAATCTTTGGCTAAATCGGCCCGAATTGCCTTAGTTATTTCGGCTTCTGAATACCGGTCGGCGACACCATCCTTGAGCTCGATTTCAGCCACAATTTGCTTGACCGTATGATCCTTATTGTACTTAGGTGCAGCAACACCATGGTCAACGAACTGGTTCCGACTGATATAATGGTTAATTTCTTCAAGCTCAATTCGATAACCATTAAATTTAATCTGAAAGTCAATCCGTCCCCGGTAAAAGAGCAACCCATCTTTAAAGAAGCCCTCATCACCAGAGCGGTGACTCAAATATTGATCTCCCGGTTTTTTGAAGAAAGCTTGCGCCGTTTTAGTTGGATTATTGATGTAACCCTTGGAAGTTGCCGGGCCTGTAATAATAATTTCGCCCATATCGGGACGATTACCCTTACTTTTATCAATCGTAATACGCATATCTTCTTTGACTTTACCAATTGGCAGGCGATCATATTGCTGCAAAATTTTATCGGTAATTTCAACCTGCGTCACTGCCACCGTTGTTTCAGTAGGCCCATATGTGTTGAAAATTCGAGCATGCGGGAAGCGCTCTTTCAGCATAACTACTTCTGTATGTGGCAGTTCCTCGCCACAGAATAAGAATTGGCTTAAGTTTGGATGGTGGGCCTCGTCAAAAGTCTTATCCAAAAAACACATCCGGGCAAATGAAGGCGTTGATACCCAAATATTGAACTGCAGCTTAGGTAGGGTTTGAAAGAGCTGGGCAAAATTTTGCGTCAACTCATGGGGCAAAACAACTAACTTACCTGCACCTAGCAACACTGGATAGATACTCATCACTGAAACATCAAATGAATATGGCACCTGCACCAGAAAATCGGGATGCTCAGGCAAGCCAAAATCAGTCATTTCCCAGTTAAGGTAGCTGAGTAGGTTGTTATGGCTAATTTGCACGCCCTTAGGTTTGCCACTAGTTCCTGACGTAAAGATAATGTAGAAATTATCATCCCCGGTCACAAAGTTAGCGGGATCAATCGCATAGTTACCAACTTTAACCTCTTCCGGTTTGACAACCTTCAGACCAGATAAGTTAATGTCTGGCAATTCATCAATAGCCAAAATTGCTTCAGCCTCAGCCACTTCCTGGATCATCACTATGCGCTCAGCATTAGAGTAACTGACAATTGGAATATAAGCGTGGCCGGTTTTGACACAACCCAGAAAGCTGGCCAGCATTTCAAAGTCTTGTCCTCCCCAAACCATCACGGGACTTCCTGGCCTTATATCTAGGCTAGCAATTTTATGTGCCCAGGCATCAGATCGCTGCTTCAAATCAGCGTATGTATTGGTTTGACCCAGATAATCGAAGACTACCCGTTCAGGGTCTGCGCTTGCAACCTGATCAATTTCTTTAATTACATCTTTAATCATACCATCCTACCACCTTAAAACTCATTATAAATAAAGTGAACTGAAGTAAGACCACTATACTGATATAGATATATCAATACCATTAAAATCGCACAATAAACGAATGTGGTCAGAATAAACTTTCCGATACGCTTACTAGGCGAATCGCTTTTTTCCTTTTTAGCCATCGTTTCTCATCTCTTTCAGTAATGTACCACTAGATTATAACACTGATATCCTGGCTTGGTCAGAACTTTTAGTTAATTTTTACCAAATTTTGCTTTTTCATTGAAACTATTTTACATCTATCTTGCGACAAATGGTATATGCAAAATAAAGTGGTATGAAAACAATTATAGCAATAAATATAATTGCAGCTACTGCCAAAATAAAAATATTTCTAGTTTTTAGCCAATACGGACTCTTGGCTGTTGTCAAAATAAAACTACCAAACAAAATTGCCAGAACCATGCAGCCTAAAAAAAGACCATCATAGCCATTATTTCCACCTGTCCGCGCCAAATATAGCCAAAAGGCAGCTGGTATCACGCAAAGCCAGCCAGCCCAGCGCAAACAGCGAATAATTTTTTGGTGATATTTTTCCTTATCGATTTTGCTCTCCTCAATCCCAAATAAAAAAGTACTAGAGTTATTAAATCTCTCTAATTGTAACAAAGTGCGCTTTAGCAGACAATTTTTCACTTTTTAGCGGTTCGCACTGCAATTGGCGCTACTGGCTAGTCGCTTACTTATAAGGAGACTAGCCTGCTTGTGGTAGTCTGGTCTTTACTAGTTCTAAAGGAATTCTTTACCTATTCATAAGAGAATATACACCTTTACTTCAGATTTAAGGTTTATTATTTTGGATGTAATGAGCGATCATAAGCTTATTACATACTCCCACTTTTTATTTCATTCATTCTTACTCCTTCAAGTAGAAGAAAATAAATCGGTTCGCATTTCTATGTGGGCCGTTTTTCTTTGTTACAATTAGTTTGCTTTAATGTTGTTTTATCTCATGAAAGGTTCTGTAATAACATGTTTTCATCTGCAATTAGCCGCTTAATTGAAGAAAAGTCCGGTTCTTTTATCATTCCGGCATCACGTATTGCTTTTGTTGAGGACGATAATCCCCTCTACCACGCTTTTTTAATCTTAACTCGGGTTAAATACTCTAAGATTCCCGTTCTCGACCGCGACAATCGGGTGGTGGGCCTGCTCAGTTTAGCCATGATTACGGCTAAAATGCTCGAAACGGATGACATTTCCCTTGATCCGTTGACTGACTTAAAGGTAAAAGACGTGATGCAAACTGAGTTTGATAAAATAAACTTTGTGGAAACAACTTTAGAAACTCAACTGCATTTGCTTGTTGATAACGCCTTTCTGCCTGTTGTTGACGATGTGGGTGTTTTCCAAGGATTATTGACCCGGCGTGAATGGATCAAAGCTTTTAACTTTGTAGCCCATAATTTTGACCAAAAATATAAAATAACAAAAATCTAAAATAATTAAAAAATTCTCGCTCTAACTAAATTTTTGCTGCTCTTTTTTGTGTATTTTTAATCAAGGTGGACTATAATGATCACCAATAAGGTAACTTTATATCAGTTTTTTGTATATAGAAAGTGAATAAACATATGGTTCACCATAATAAATAATATTGAAAAACACACTATTGCTATCACAGCAGAAAAGAAAGACATTAAAAATGACAAGTCCAATAATTTCTGAACAATTCACCACACTAGTTAATACCATTATTAAAAACGGAACATACCCAAGTAATCGCGAATTATCGTTGAAAGAAAAGGCAGAGCTCGTCGCCCAGCTTAAGCAGCTCGACCTGTCTTCTGATGATTTAACCTCAGCCTTACTTATTACCTCAGCCCTTTATCAGGATAAAGCGGCCAAAGAAACAAAAGTTATGAATGCTAATTTTTCCTGGGTATTTGAAATCGTGCAACATGAACTGGTTTCAGCCACCCGGCTGCATACGTTGCTGCTGGACTTAGCCCGCGAAGAGCATTTTTCGCCTCAAGGCATTAACCGCATTAATCGCTACTTTACTGAAACAAGCGATTTTGGCAATAACGACAACTTCGTTACTATGTCAGCTACCGATGTAATCGATTCACTGCGGCGGGCCGGAACCTTCCGCATAAACCCCGTCAACTATGAAGAACACCAGCCTAGCCGAACCCCTTCAGCCAGACGGACAGGAGCAGACCGAAAAAGATACTCCGATAAAGTAATAAAATTAAAAGACTATTGATGAAGAAGGCCTAGCCTTCTTTTATTTTTATAATCATGTTTTTTTGAAGCTAAATTAGACTTATTCTAATTAAAACAAGAAAATTAGTGCTAAAATAAAAATCACGTACATTAATTTTATTCTTAGGAGGCAAACAAACTTATGAAGTTAAGACAGCAATGGAAGTTTATCCTGGTACTCATAGTGGGAGCAATTGGGCTGGTTTGTCAGTTTGGCCTACATGCGCAGAGCATTTTCCAAATTGGTAACTTGCAATTTCCAATTCAGGCAATTTTAATTGATCTAATCGGTATCATGATGGCAATTACATTATTAGGAGAGATCATTGCCGACTTCCAGTCTGGACGCTATGGCGTTGATATTTTAGCCGTGATTGCGGTTGTTTCAACGATTTTAATTGGTGATATTTGGGCTGAGTGGATGATTTTGGTCATGATGACCGGCGGTGAGACCTTGGAAGATTATGCAACTGGCCAGGCAGATAAGGAGTTGCGGTCGCTGCTAAACAATTCACCAACAATTGCTAACAAAATCATGGGCAAAGAGCTCATCTCGGTGGATGTTGATCAGTTGAAAATTAATGACCATGTCTTAATCAAGCCGGGCGAACAAGTTCCAGTAGACGGTCAGGTGGTCAGCGGTGCGTCAAGTTTTGACCAATCGTCATTAACTGGTGAATCTCTACCTGTAAGCAAGCATCCCGGCGATGAACTAATGTCTGGGTCAATCAACGGCAATGTTGCCGTGGAGATGGTGGTAACGAAAAAGGCCAGCGATTCAGAATACCAAACCATTGTTTCCCTGGTACAGTCATCCCAAGCCCAACCAGCCAAGTTTGTTAAGATGGCAGATCGGTATGCCGTGCCCTTTACCGTTATTTCCTTGGTAATCGGACTAGCTGCCTGGATTCACTCCGGTAATCTGGTCAACTTTGCCGAGGTGATGGTTGTCGCTTCCCCATGTCCTTTACTAATTTCGGCCCCAGTTGCCCTCGTTTCAGGCATGAGTTCAATGTCCAAGCACCATATAATCGTCAAATCTGGTCCCACCCTAGAAAAGCTTGCGACGGCCCAAACTTTCGCTTTTGACAAGACTGGTACTTTAACTGAAAATCAACTAGTCATTGATGAAATATTCCCGACTAGCAAGGACTTTAGCAAAGAAACTCTGCAAAGTTACGCAACCAGCATTGAGCAGCAATCAAGCCATATCATTGCCAACTCCCTAGTCAGCGTAACCGCCAAACATCTTCTTAAAGCTGCTACAGATATTAAAGAAACGACTGGTCAAGGCATTAGCGGTAAAGTTGACGGTCATCTAGTTAAGGTTGGCAAACTAAGCTTTGTAGCGCCCAGTCAACCAACTAAAGTAGTCAATTCAACTGCCATCTACATTTCAATCGACCAAACATTCGCTGGGTACATTACCTTTAAAGATCAGGTCCGCCCAGAAAGCGCCCAAACCATCGCCCGACTAAGGCGGCAAACCGGTGCCCACATGATGATGCTAACTGGCGATCACCAAGACGTCGCAAGCCAAATCGGTCAAGACGTCGGTATCAAGGATATCCGTGACAGCTTATTACCAGCTGAAAAAATTGCCGCAATTAAACAGATCCCGCAAGAAAAACGTCCGGTAGTCATGACTGGCGATGGTATCAACGATGCACCAAGCCTGACTGCCGCTGATGTCGGTATCGCAATGGGCGCAAAGGGAGCATCTGCTGCTAGTGAAAGCGCAGATGCAATCATCATGGTTAATGACCTGTCTAAGATTAATGATGCCGTAGCAATTTCCAAGCACACTATGAAGGTAGCTAATGTCGATGTTTTAACCGCTATTACCATCGTTATCATTATTGAACTAATAGCTTTCACTGGTGTGATTCCAGCCTTCTTCGGTGCCATTCTGCAAGAAGTAGTCGACATGATTTCGATTAGTTTAGCGCTCCTAGCCAAAACAACACCTAATAACCCGCAACAAACGGGCATTAGTTCTGAAAGATAAGTTAGTCAAAATAAAACAGACCACTTCATTAGTGAAGTGGTCTGTTTTACTTTATTCTTTCATTGTGTGAGTAAGCTGAATTGCTTTTAATCTTACCAGCCCGCTAGGCAGACGTTTATAGATAATACCGTAGTATTCAGACCCAAGCTTGCCTTGGCAATCAAGTTCGTCCCTGCCGCCTTGATTGTCAGTGGTGATTGTTTACCTTTTCCACCGGTCAGCATTTCTTTTTGTCCTCTAGCGTAACGCCTAATGTTACCAACTCAACATTTTTATAAAAATCCGAGTGAATTGTACAACATGTGGGCAATCATTGAATAGCGTAAATCCTTGGTTGTCGTATAGGTCCAGGCTAATATACAACCCAAAGCCCAATATAAAAAAAGATATTTCGTTAAAGTCGGATCATGAATATACCCAAAAACAAAACCGCTAAATAAAATACCCAGCCACTTACTGCTTGTCGTCTCCTGCGGGAAAAAGGTGTTAAAGAAAAAACCCCGGAAGATAGTCTCTTCAAAGATTGGTGCAATCAAGACAATCATCGGAAAGTAAAAATTACCTGCAGACCGCAGAATTCCATTTAGGATGGTTTGATTGTTTGAGGTGCTATCTCCATTAATGCCCAGCAGCTTCGGAAGTAAGATACTTGTCAGCGTCAGCAGGAGAAAACCTGCAATGGCAACCAAAATCCGTCGAATCCCCCAGTGCGGTTTGCGGTTAAAGTCCCACTTATTTTGCTTTTGTAACTGTTTGCGATAGATAAAAGCAAGCAGCAACAAAACACCAATCGTAACCGCCACGGTCAAGACAACGTAGCTGCTTGAGCTAAGGTGAAATGCTTTTTTAACCCGACTAGGATAAAAGTAAAACTGCTGGGTCAAGCTATATAATATTATTGCCACAATCATGACAACAATATTTCCCAGGAAATAAAAAACCTTGCGCATTATTGATAACTCCCTTTCAGTTCCGATTGAAAATAAAAATATATCATTGATTATGTACGCTGTCATAGTATAATGCAAGTTATCTTAAAAATGATTCGTCTCCTTATTAGGCTAAGCCCTGTGTAGTTTGCCGTCATGCTAAGCCAGGGTCACGATTGCCTAGCTAGATTAACGAATCAGTTATATTTACTAATTACAACGATCCTTATTGAATGCCACACGTAGAAATCATGATGCACTTGCTTGAGCTCCTTAATCAAAACCAATCATTTATTGAACTTTCACTTGTTTTGTTTGCTTTTGTTATTATTTTTTTAATTTCTTGGTTGATTGAACCTCGTAGGTTGCTTAATGGTATTCTTTTTACTGCTTTCCTAATAATGTTAGGTTTTTGGCTAACCGTTATTGTCATGGCGACCAAGATTCATGCTTTAAGAATGATTTATGTTGTCTTCCTAATGACTTTTATTGTAACCGTCACTTTGGTTGCGGCTTTTTCTTGGCTATTTTTCTTATGGAACGCATATTTTGTCTGGAAACATGAAGGTCATACCCTAACCAACTCCCTCACCTTTTTTACCGGTCTGGTGCTTTTGCTGTTTTGGGTAATTGCCTTACTCAGTCCACTTAGCAGTTTGCCGAATTGGACCAAAACACTATTATATTGTCCAATTGCCATCATCCTCTACCTGCTCTTAGTTGCGTATAACTTTTTAGTCAACCTGGCTCTTTACCAACTTGTTCCACGCCACTATCACCAAGATTATTTGATTGTGCTTGGAGCTGGGCTGAGCAATGGAGATACTGTAACGCCCCTATTAGCAGGACGGATCAACCGTGCAATCGAATTTGCCCAAAAACAAGTTGCCAAGGGCCAATCAATGCCCAAACTGATTATGTCTGGCGGTCAAGGAAATGATGAAAAAATTGCCGAAGCGCAAGCGATGGCTGAGTATGCACTGGCGCATGGTATTGACCCAGATGACCTTCTGCTTGAAACGGAATCGAAAAACACCAGCCAAAATATGCAGTTCTCTGCTCAAGTAGCCGCCAAGGACTTCGGCAACAATAGCTACCGCGCAAAATTCTTCAGCAACAACTATCACATTTTGCGTGCAGCGCTAGTTGCCAAGAGTATAGGCCTCAAGGCTAATGGGGTTGGCTGCTATACCAGATTCTACTATCTGCCTAACGCAATTGTTCGCGAATTCGCTGGTGTTTTATTATTTCAGAAGAAACGGCACCTTGTTGTTATTTTAGGAATTACGGTTTTATTTATGATTTATGCTCTTTTGCAATTATCTAGTGTTTATACTTTTATAAATAAATTAGTCTATTTTATATGTTTGTTTTTTAAAAAATGGTAGAATATCTATCGGTAATTACTTATATTAAGGAAAAGGGATAAGATATGTTGCAATTAAAGCATTTACGTAAGTCGTACCATGTGGGGGATACCGTAACACATGCGCTCGACGACGTAACCATTTCATTTCGCAATCAGGAGTTCGTTGCAATTTTAGGACCTAGTGGTTCTGGAAAAACCACACTGTTAAACGTCATTGGTGGTCTTGACCGTTATGATACTGAAGACTTTAATTATTATTATAATGGCGATCTAATTATTAACGGCCAGTCCACCGAAGACTTTAAAGAGACAGACTGGGACGCATACCGCAACAATTCGATTGGCTTTGTATTTCAAAACTATAATTTAATCTCGCACTTGACTATCATTGCTAACGTTGAACTCGGAATGAATCTATCTGGTTTACCCGCAAGTGAACGACGCGAACGTGCAATTGCTGCCCTTACCCAAGTTGGCTTAAAAGACCAGATTACTAAGCGCCCCAATCAACTTTCTGGTGGACAAATGCAACGAGTGGCTATTGCCCGCGCTTTAGCTAATGATCCCGACATTTTACTGTGCGATGAGCCCACCGGGGCACTTGATACTGAAACTTCAGAACAAATCATGAAATTGATTAAAAAGCTTTCAAATGATCGCTTAGTTATTATGGTTACACACAACCCGGAGTTGGCCGAAGAATATGCCACCCGCATCGTTAACTTCCAAGATGGTAAAATTCTTAGTGACTCAAATCCATTTACTCCTGTAGACGAACCGAGTACCTTTGAATTAAAGCGGACCAAGATGTCATATTGGAACGCAATTAAATTGAGCTTTACCAATATTATGACTAAAAAAGGGCGAACGGCCCTAACCGCTTTTGCATCAAGCATTGGGATTATTTCGATTGCCATTGTCTTGGCCTTATCCAACGGTTTTCAAAAGCAGATTGACACAACGATGAGTAAGGCTTTGGCTAAGTATCCGGTCACTATCACCCAAACTACCACTGATACCAGTAATGATGCGGATGAAGAAAAATATGTCAAAAGCCGGGGCTATGTCACGGCAGCTCCAAATTACTTACAACAAACGACACACAAAAACAAAATTTCCCAAAACTACCTTGATTATGTAAAAAAAATCGACCCCAATTATGCCAACAACATTTCTTATCAGTTAGGGGTAAATCTCAATCTCTTAGGAAATGTCAACGGTAAAATCAAACGCATCCAGTTCTCTTCGATTTTACCTGGTGAAACCGAATCACAATCATCTTCTTCAGTTGAAATGCCTAATATTTCTTTCGCAGGTTCGACCATTTTTCCAACTTCACTAAATAAGAACAAGAGCAATTTTCTGCAAGAAAACTACCGACTCTTATCGGGTTCTTGGCCGAGCAAGCCAACTGACCTGGTATTAGTAGTCAATAATCAGAATTCAGTTGATGTTAATGTACTTAAAAACCTGGGCATCAAGATTAACCCCGGTGAAAAGCTCAAATTCAAACAGATGGTTGGCACTAAGTACAAAGTAATTGCTAACGATAACTACTATCAAAAATTACCCAGAAATATGTTTGTCCCTAAAAAAGTCAGCAAGGCCATGTATGATAGCAGCAAGGTTGAACTGAAAATTTCTGGTATCATCAGATTGAAAAACACAGACTCCATGGCCCTATTATCAGAAGGAATTGTTTACAACGATCAATTGGCTCAAGAAATTGTCAAGCAGAATAAAAATTCTGTTATTGTCAAAACTCAAAAGAAGACAAAACAGAATGTTATGACTGGACAGAACATGAATGCAACTGCCAAGAAACAAATGATGCAATCGATTGGTAGTTCCAATCTTCCCACCGGCATTATGATTTATCCCAATAATTTCGAATCTAAGGACAAGGTTTTGGCCTACTTAAGAAAGTGGAACAAAGGCAAAAATAAAAGTGATCGCATTCTTTATACAGATATGTCTGATTCACTTACATCCTTAATCGGTAAGCTACTAGGTGGAGTTACCGCAGTGTTAATTGCTTTTGCTGCCGTCTCGTTAATCACTTCCATGATTATGATTGGTATTTTAACTTATACTTCTGTTATCGAACGAACAAAAGAAATTGGCATCCTAAAGGCGATGGGTGCACGTAAAAAGGATATTATCCGGGTCTTTGATGCTGAAACCTTTATCATAGGTATATTCTCAGGTGTTTTGGGTGTGACCTTAGCTTGTTTGCTGATTTTCCCAATTAATAGTCTATTATATTCCATTACTGATCTATCTAACATTGGTCAGTTAAACCCAATTCACGCACTAATCCTAATCTTGATTTCCACTATTCTAACCATGGTTGGTGGTCACATTCCTGCAAGAATGGCCGCTAAAAAAGATGCCGCGACCGCTCTACGAAGTGAATAAAATATTATCATTAATTAAAACTCCTAATAATGTTACATGTGAAACAATGTTAGGAGTTTTTGCTTGCCCAAGCTTTACGCTATTTACCCGCAAATCTTTCTAATTCAACTTATTGACAAATTGGCATATACCAATTTATAATGAGCTTAATTAAATATGGAGGCAAAACTATGAAAATTATTATCAAAGACACCAAAGCTAACGCTAGTACAGCAGCTTTTAAGCTTTTTAGTAAAGGTATCAAGCAGGGCGCTAAGGTCCTCGGCCTAGCTACCGGTTCTACTCCAGTAGATCTATATCGCGAATGGGTAGCAAGTGATTTAGATACTAGTGAGTTAACTAGTATTAATCTAGACGAATATGTCGGCCTAAGTCCAGACAACGATCAAAGTTACCATTATTTTATGCAGAAGCACCTATTTGAACAGAAGCCATTTAAGCAGTCATACGTTCCTGATGGTCTGAAGGCAGCGGCTGACCCGGAAGGTGTATCTGCTGAATACAACCAGATTATCAAAGATCACCCAATTGATATTCAGCTCCTAGGTCTTGGTCAAAACGGACACATCGCTTTTAACGAACCAGGAACTTCCTTTGATTCAATTACCCACGAAGTTAAGTTGACCGAAAACACCATTAAGGCCAACTCACGCTTCTTCAGCACTATTGACGAAGTACCAAAAACGGCTATTTGTATGGGTATTGCCAATATTATGGCAGCAAAAGAAGTTATTATTATGGCCTTTGGTGAGAGCAAGGCTGATGCAGTTAAAAAGATGATTGAGGGTCCGGTAACCGAAGCTGTGCCAGCCTCAATTCTGCAAAAACATGCAAATGTAACGGTAATAATCGATGAAGCAGCCGCAAGTAAACTGACTAACCGGTAAAACACTAGTACCGGCTAACTTAAAAACAACCATTCATTATTATTGGATGGTTTTTGTTTGCCTTCAATATATTAAGCAAATAATGTATATATAACGGTACCTTTAGTTAGCTTAATCACAAAATCAGTATTAGTATTAGTCTTAAGAAAGGGATGTGATCAGTTGAAGAAAATTAAAAAATGGTTGCTGGTTATGAGTATACTTTTATTGTTGCCTCTACCAGTATATCTTCTGTGGGAAACTAAAGGTTTTTGGCAAATGTATCTAAAAATTCACTTACTCCCGCTAGGCAAAATCGATCCGCTGTTTTCTTGGTATCTAATCGCGCTCAGCGCTATTGTGTTAGTTATCCTAGTGATTAGTCTACTTGTTATCTTAGCTTGGCCAGTTCAAAGGTATTTTAACCTAATTCATAAACGGACTGGACACGTCACAATTACTAGTAAAGCGATTAATGGCTATATCAGCAATTCTTTGGCTGATTTACCCTATCTAAGTAAGGTTAAAGTTGATTCACGCCTTACCAAGCGGCGAATTAAAATTAAGATCAGCGGTTCACTGGGTGCGGGGGAAAATGTTGCAGAGCTGTTAGATAGCTACTTTGATGAACTAGCAAAAAATCTCAAGCTCCTACTTGGAATTGACCAGAAACCCAAGATTATTATTAAGTTTGTAAACTATCGTATTCCAGAAAGACCTCACAAGCGGGTTCAATAAAGGAGGTAGACCATGAAAGCGAAAATAAATCAATACCTCCCAGAAATATGCGGTGCAGCAACTGGTTTGTTAGTGGCGTGGTGTTTTTTGGAAGTGGGCTTTTTCAAAACAATTTTTGTAATTGCCATGGGCGTGCTGGGTGTTTTAGGCGGACACTACCTGCCCTTACTCAAAAATTTAAGAAAATAAACTACGAAAGGAATTTTTAAAATGTTACAAAATAAATCGAATCAAGAAATTAAAGGGAATCTAGCATATGATTCAAAAGTGATTCAAAAAATCATTGGAATTGCTTTATCAAATATCAAAGGGCTTTTGACTATTAACGGCGGTTTCTTTTCCAATCTGGCGGACAAGATTGTCAACAATGATGATATTACATCTGGTATCAACGTTGAAGTTGGCAAACAACAAGTGGCCGTAGATATTGAGATTGTCGCTGAATACGGTGTAGAAATTACCAAATTATATGATCAAATCAAGCAGCAAATCTATGACAAAGTTAAGGAAATGACTGGTTTGGACACGGTTGAAGTCAACGTTACGGTTGTCGATATCAAGAGCAAAGAACAACACGAAAAGGATTCAGTTAGTCTGCAAGACCGGATCTCTGATGTGACTGAGGATGCTAAAGAAAAAATCACTGATCAAAAAGAACAGATTGACAACAAAAAAGATTCCCCAGCAAAGACAGAAAAAAGAGTTAAGTAACCCGCTTCCCCATTTTTGAAGCCAAGAGAGCAATACCATTGCATGTGTTGCTCTCTTTGGTTTCACGTGTAACAAAACTACATCCGGTAAATAATCTGAACCACATTTTGTGAATTTTTCGCCCTGCAATATACAAAATCGCTTGACATTTGACTCACTATTTTAATTAAATTTTTGCTTGTTTACCACAATATCTCGTATTAAACTAAATAAAGATCTATATATTGTATTTAAGAAAGAGCGTGATGACAGTTATTGTTTTAAGTGGGCCAATTGGAGCCGGTAAATCCAGTTTAACCAGTATTCTAGCTGAACACTTGGGGAGTCAAGCCTTTTACGAGGGAGTTGATAATAATCCTGTACTGCCTTTGTATTATCAAGACATGAAACGCTATACGTTTTTGCTTAACATCTACCTTCTTAACCACCGCTTAGCGCAGATTAATCAGGCAATCAAAGAAAAAAATAGTGTTTCCGACCGTTCTATTTATGAAGACGCACTCTTTTTTCAAATGAACGCTGAAAATGGCGTCGCCGACCCAACGGAATTTCAAATTTACGACAGCTTGCTAAAGAACATGATGGAAGATACACCGGGTAACCCAAGCAAAAAGCCTGACTTGTTGATTTATATCCATGTATCACTTGATACCATGTTAGAGCGCATAGAACGACGGGGCCGCTCCTTTGAACAGCTCAGTACCGATCCGAGTTTAAAAGACTACTACGCCCGCTTACTTCGTTACTATGAACCGTGGTACCAAAACTATGATGCATCACCAAAGCTGGAGATCGACGGTGATAAGTTCGACTTTATTGTCGATGAAGCTGCTAAAAGAGAAGTAATCAGACAAATTGATCATAAATTACGCGTAAGTGATAATTTAGAATAAAGAAGGATCGTGATGACAGTTATTGTTTTAAGCGGGCCAATTGGAGCCGGTAAATCTAGTTTAACCAAAATTTTAGCTAAGTATTTAGGAACTAAGCCTTTTTATGAAAGTGTTGATAATAATCCCGTATTGCCACTTTTTTATGCGGATCCCCAAAAATATGCATTTTTACTTCAGGTGTTCTTTTTAAATACACGTTTTCGTAGCATTAAGGATGCTTTGACAGACGACAACAACGTCCTTGACCGTTCAATCTACGAGGACGCCCTCTTCTTCCAAATGAATGCCGATATCGGTCGAGCAACTACGGAAGAAGTAGACACGTATTATGAGCTTTTAAACAATATGATGGGACAGCTTGAGCACATGCCTAAGAAAAACCCCGACCTCTTAGTTCATATTAATGTTTCTTACGACACCATGATCAAACGCATTCAAAAGCGCGGGCGACCATATGAACAATTAAGTTATGACGCTACCCTGGAAGATTACTACAAACGTCTGCTGCGTTATTACGAACCTTGGTATGAAAAGTATGACTATTCACCTAAAATGGAAATCAATGGTGATGAACTCGACTTTGTGTCCAATGATCACGACTTGCAGCTTGTTTTAGACCAAATAGTTGCCAAATTAAAAGACCTGGGTAAGCTCCCTACTTCTTGGGACAAACCAACGAATATCAAAATTTCACAATAACAAGTTTCACTTGCTTGGTTAACCTAAAACCGCTGTGGCAGTATTAACTGCCACAGCGGTTTTTTCTGTTCAACTATTCTAGTCCACAGCATCCAAAACAGCTGCAATCCCGTCATGATTATTATCCAATGTGATATTGGCAAACTCTCGCTTCAACTCAGCAGGTGCATTACCCATCAAGTACGGATGACCTACAGCCTTGAGCATGGCCGCGTCATTATAGTTATCACCAAAGGCCCAACAATCGTCCATCCTGACTTTTAACTCTTCTGCTAGTATCCTAACCCCTGCACCCTTATTTACTTTCTTAACCATTATTTCTAGCAAAGTAGGCGCTGATTTAACCAAGAACAAATCCGGATGCAACTTTGCTAAATTCTGCTTTGCTACATCTAACGCGGCAGCTTGACCCATCAGCAAGATTTTGTGCACGCCCGGCAATTGCTCTACTTCAGCTACCGAACTAGGACTTGCCTTAAGTTGAACAATTTCTTCTTTTAATACCCGGTCAATATTATTTCCTGGGTAATAGAACCAGTTAGCACCGCTATATACATTCCAGACAATTTCCTTTTCTTCTTGTTCAAGATACGCACAAATTGATGCTGCCTGGCTTGAAGCAATAGACTTCGAATAAAGCGGCTGACCTAGCTCGTCTAAAACCAACGCACCATTATATGCAACCATGGGGCATGACTGCATGATTTGACCAACAACGGTCATGATTGCTTGGGGCATGCGCGCAGATACTGGGACAAAGATATTTCCAGTAACAACCTGTTTACGAATAGCATCACGCGTCCTTGGCGTTACTGTTAATGCTGAATTAATTAACGTACCATCAATGTCTGAAAAAAGCAGTTTAACCATTTAAACTTCTATTAAGCTGAAAGCGATTAAAAATTTACTTTATTCTACGGGTTACTTGACTATTTAGTCAACGACTATTCTTCGTACCAATGCCCATAAGGCGCATTTATTTTTTATTATTCCACTATATAATTCGTGTTTACAATTATTATGTCACGTGATAAACTTTAATAGTTGTTATATATATAAAAAACACGAACATTTAGATTGTGGGAGAAGTTAAATGAATTTTCTTAAGAGTTACTTTCAACTCGATAAGTACAATACTAGTATCAAAGTAGAATTTCTTGCAGGGCTAACCACCTTCATCAGTATGTCATACATCCTCTTTGTCAATCCTAGCGTCTTAAGCGCTAGTGGTATGAATAAGGGGGCAGTTTTTACCGCAACCGCATTAGCCAGTGCTTTGGGCACAGTCTTAATGGGAATTGTGGCTAATTATCCAATTGGTGAGGCACCGGCCTTAGGTATTAATGCCTTTTTTGCCTATACGGTTTGCGTGGGTATGAAAGTTTCATGGGAAACAGCACTGGCTGCAGTCTTTGTTGCTTCCATCATCTTTATCCTGATTACCATGTTCAAGCTGCGGGAAAAAATTATTAACGCCATTCCAGCTGATCTAAAGTTTGCCATTTCTTCTGGGATTGGATTATTCATTGCCTTTCTCGGCCTGCAAAATGGCGGTCTCATTGTTGGTAACAAGTCAACTTTAGTTGGCTTGGGTTCTTTGCACGACCCTGCCGTTTGGATTACCATTTTCGGTTTACTGGCTACCGTCATCTTAATGATTATGAAGGTCCCTGGAGCGATTTTTATCGGCATGGTCTTAGCTGCCATCTTTGGTATTGTAACTGGTCAGATTGAGCTACCAAGTAAAATAGTGGCCTTTGCACCAAGTATTGCACCCACTTTTGGCCAAGCCATTTTTCACGTTAAGGACATCAACTCTTTGCAAATGTGGGTAGTTGTGCTTACCTTCTTGCTCGTTACTTTCTTTGATACCGCCGGTACTTTAATCGGGTTAGCACAACAGGCTGGTTTTATGAAGGACAACAAGATGCCTCGCGTTGGCAAGGCTCTGGCCTCTGATTCCACTGCAATGATGGTCGGATCTGTCCTTGGCACTTCACCGGTTGGTGCGTTTGTTGAATCCAGTGCTGGCATCGCAGTCGGCGGACGCACTGGCTTAACTGCTGTCTTCGTTGCTATCTTCTTCTTGATTTCTATGATTTTCAGTCCTCTTTTGGGTTTATTTACGACCCACGTTACAGCACCAGCTTTGATTATCGTTGGTGTTTTGATGGCGCAGAACACTGCCCATATTCACTGGGATAAAATGGAAATTGCTGTACCGGCTTTTCTGATTTTGATTGGCATGCCATTAACCTATTCCATTTCAGATGGCCTTGCCCTTGGATTGATTACCTACCCAATTTGTATGGTGGCGGCTAAACGCAGCAAAGAAATCACGCCAATGATGTGGATCTTATTCTTCGTTTTCATTATTTTCTTATGGGTACTGAATTTTTAACTATTCTCTATAAAAAGAAGATACCGTTATGATAAAATAAATAATATAGCACGATAAAAAATATCTTGTTATATTATTTTTTATTTTTAAAAAGAGGATTGGCATGAAAACACTTGAGAAAATAAACTACCAAAAGTTTATCCTACCACTGGTATTTGGATTACTTTTTTGGTTTACAACACCCATTCGACCGGCTGGGGTCACGGTTCAAGCCTGGCAAATGCTAGCAATTTTTATTGCAACTATTGTCGGCTGTATCACCCTGCCGATTCCAATTAGTGGCGTCACTCTTATCGGATTTACATTAACAATCTGCCTGGGGTTAGCGCCGCTTGCGGATAAAGTTGTTAACGGCCAACTAGTAGCCAAAGGAGCCATTAATGCCTTTGCTAATTCATCTGCCTGGCTGATTGTAATGGCCTTTATGATTTCACGAGGAATCGTTAAAACCGGCTTGGGACAAAGAATTGCGCTTTTCTTTGTTAAATGGTTTGGGCACAAATCTTTGGGACTGGGTTATGCAATTGGTGCAATCGACCTACTAGTCTCACCAGCAACACCATCGAATGCCGCTCGAGCCGGTGGGGTGGTTTATCCACTTATCAAATCGTTGGCTGAAACATTCGGCTCTAAACCAAATGACCCTTCACGAAAAAAAATGGGCGCCTATTTGATTTTTACTGAATTTCAGATAAATATTATTACGTCTTCGCTCTTTATGACAGCTTGTGCACCAAATTTAATTGCCGTAGCACTAGCATCCAAAGCTGGCGTTACCCTTTCTTGGATGCCCTGGCTAATGGCAAGTATTGTTCCAGCAGCCATTTGCTTGCTTACCGTACCTTACTTCGTTTATAAGTTGTACCCACCTGAAATAAAAGAAACTCCTAATGCAAAAGAATGGGCTACCGGTCAACTTAAGGAAATGGGCAAGCTGACTATGCCAGAAAAAATGATGGCGGTGATTTTTGTCATTACCTTAATCCTCTGGATGCTTTCAAGCACCCTGGGAATTGATGCAACTCTGATTGCTTTCATTTCCGTGTCGCTATTGCTTTTTACCGGTGTTTTAACGCCCAAGGATCTATTAAGTGAGACTGGTGCATGGAACATTCTAATTTGGTTGTCAATTTTAGTCTTCATGGCTGAAAAGTTAACACAATTTGGCTTCATCGGTTGGATTTCAACTAGTATCTCAGCAGGTATGAAAAACATTAGCTGGCTGGCTGCATTAGTCATCCTTGCGCTAGTGCTCTTCTACACCCACTACTTATTTGCTAGTGCTACTGCCCATAACTCAGCCATGTACTTGCCCCTGCTAACGGTTGCGATTGCTGCCGGAGCGCCAAAAGTACTAGCTGCACAATTCCTAGCACTCTTTTCTGCAATTATGGGTTCAACCACACATTACTCCAGTCCCGCAGCATCAGTTTTAGCTTCATCTGGTTATGTCAAACAGGGTGAATGGTGGCGGCTCAGCTTCATTTTTGGTATTTTTTACATCTTAGTCTACGGCGTTATCGGCCTAGCCTGGATGAAGCTGATCGGAATGTGGTAACAGCCTAAAAGCTGTCGCTTGTGCGACAGTTTTTTTATTTCCCGGGAAATATTTACCATAGGATCTAGCTCTTACTTAGTTATATACTAGGTACATTAGTTTTATTTAGTTATTATTGGAGGGGAAAATGACGACCTTAAATAAAGTCTTTCATTTAAATGATGTTCATACCACCGTCAAACGTGAGCTTCTTGCGGCACTAACCACTTTTGTTAGTCTCTCTTACATCCTCTTTGTCAATCCCAGCATCTTACACGCTGCTGGAATTGATCAAGGGGCAGCCTTTACGGTAACGGCTCTTTCAATCGCAATCGGTTGCTTCATTATGGGACTAGTGGCCAACTACCCCATTGCATTAGCACCAACGCTGGGTAGTGCAGCCTTTTTTTCTTATAATGTTTGTGTAGGTATGCAGATCAACTGGGCAACTGCCCTGGCTGCGGTTTTAGTGGCCTCTGTTTTATTCATCTTGATTACCCTGTTGAAACTCCGAGAAAAAGTCGTTGAAGCAATTCCGCCAGACCTGAAATATGCCATCTCTGCTGGAATTGGCTTGTTTATTGCCTTCATTGGCTTACAAAACGGCAAATTGATTGTGGGCAATTCCGCCAATCTAGTGATGCTGGGCAAATTTAATTCACCAGCTGTTGGGCTTACCCTGTTTGGTTTAACTTTGACGGTCATTTTAATGGCAATGAATGTTCCTGGTTCAATTTTTATCGGGATGGTAGTCACTGCTCTTTTGGGAATACTTATCGGCCAAATTCCTCTGCCTAAGAGTCTAGTTGCTTATCCGCCCAGTATTGCACCAACCTTTGGCCAGGCTATCTTTCACATCAAAGATATCAATACGCCACAACTATTTATGGTGGTGCTGACTTTCTTATTAGTTACCTTCTTTGACACTGCTGGTACCCTAATTGGCATGACAGAACAAGCTGGGCTAGTTGATAGCAATGGCAAGATTCCAAGAATTGGCAAGGCCTTTCTTTCCGATTCCCTTGCTATGGTCGAGGGCGCGGTAATTGGAACCGCACCGCTTGGCACTTCTGTTGAATCCAGTGCCGGCATTGCCATGGGCGGGCGAACTGGCTTGACCGCAATCTTCGTCGGGATCTTTTTCTTGATTAGCATGATTTTTAGTCCGCTCCTTGCCGTTATCCCAACTACGGTTACAGCACCTGCCCTAATTATCGTTGGTGTCTTGCTGGCTGGTAACCTTAAAAAGATCAATTGGGCTAAATTTGAAATTGCCTTTCCAGCCTTTTTGACTGTCGTCGGCATGCCATTAACATATTCAATTTCCAATGGTCTGGCTTTAGGGATGATCGCCTATCCAATCACGATGATTGCTTCAGGTCATGCTAAGCGGGTCTCGCCCATGATGTATGCTTTATTTTTTATCTTTATCATTTTCTTCTTGATTACCAACATATAGCCGGAATTAATAGTTAATGGTGGGATAATAGGCATTGCTTAATTGTTTTAGTTTAAGTATCTGTTCATAACCAATCAAAGTATACCTTTACTTTTTATTGGTATCGCCTTATCATATACTAATAAACTCAACAGATAGTAACTCAAGCTACTTAAATTTCAGAAATAGGCGGGTCAGTGATGGAAAAGCAAGCTCAAAGATGGTATAACCGCTATAGCGGAACTTTAGTGTTCTTCAGCTTAGCAGTCTTCATCAGTTTTAATTCTAATTTCTTTCCTTATACTATTGCAGGTCGGCTATGCGCCCTAGTCTGGCTCCTGGCCTTTACTTTTGCAATGTTTACAGGCGAATACCTAGTTAGCCATGTTGAAGTAACAGGCGAAGTGCGCTACTTGCAAGCCACCTTGATGACTAGTAATTGGCTGCTTGCAGCTGTAGCGCTAGTGCTTTTTACCCTGTTCTTCAGTAAATAGCCCCTTTATGCGCCCTCTTGCTGGCTAAGCTCGTAACTTATCAGTTTCAATTGATGCACAAAAAAAGCGTTAGTTCTTACCACTAACGCTTTTTTTAATTTAGCAATTATTTAATAACTGCTAAATTAGATTATAAAACACCCAAAAGGTATTGCATAACCAACTTAAGAATATCTGTAAAAATTTTCATTATTCACTACACCCCTTACTATTAAGATAGGCTATTGCCTCCTGTTATATTATAGCTTTATAAGAAATAAAAAACCAGCCTTTATTTGCTTTTATTTTTTTATTTAGCTTTAAAAATTTAAAAATTAGCAATTTTCACCACCATAATCTGGGTAGAATACCATGATTACTGGGTTATTTCTCACCCAGTTGTTGACCCGAAATTAAGCGAATCAAAAATTTATTGCTAAAAAATTGTTGTTGTCGAGATGAGTGCCCAGGCACATCTTCTGCTTATTAGGAAAATGAGAGTATAGCTAAAATGAGTACTGACGCTGCATAAAATAACCCTAGTTAGTGTTATCGCCTTCCACCGACTGGAACATAAATGAATATAAACTCTCTGTTTCCCAAAACTTACAGTAGAAACTCAAGCAACTGCCGTAAGTGGCTGTACGGCAGCTTCGCCTTAGATCTAGTCTCCTTTACTAGAAGGAATTGGCATGATTGATTTTGCTGAATTAAAGCTACTATTGTTATAATCAGATTCGAATAGTAAAATAAAGACTGGTTTTTTAATTTTTCTAAAGTTATAATACCAAAGGAGACAATAGTCTATCTAATTATGGGAGGTGTGTTATATATGAAAATCTTTAAAGAAATCTTTAAGATGATTATGGAATTCCTTGGTTACATTGCTATCTAATTCATTAATTATTTCAGCTAGTTGCTGAAATTCAAAAAAGCGTTAGTTTTTTATGTGAACCCCGAAGTTAAGACAACTTCGGGGTTTTTATGATGACTAAATTATCTAAACAAGACAAAATTGATATCTTTAATCTTTGGCAAAACTATCAGGTTGGGTCTAAGGAATTGAGTCACCGTTACCGGGTTAATCCATCGACTATTAATTATCTCTTGGCCCTCATTAAGCGTCATGGCTTAGTTATTTTGGATCAGCCATATACAAGCTATTCAATTGCGTTTAAAGAGCAGGCGATTAGGCGGGTGCTAGTCAAACACGAGTCCACGTATCAAGTATCACTTGATCTGGAACTAAAAAGTTCCGGCATGTTGGCCAATTGGCTGCGCCAATACCGTGAAAATGGGTATAATGGCGTTAACCACCAGAAAGGACGACGACGCCATGACCACCAAAAAAGAGCAACTGATCAAGCAGGAGAACCACCGCTTAAAGCAAGAGAACGAGCGCTTACGCCAGCAGAACTTGCAGCTGACCATCGAGAACGAATTCGTAAAAAAATTGCAAGCTTTAGTCGACCAGCGGGCCAAGAACCGCAAGCCGCGGAAATAGCCCAGGCAGTTACCGAACTAAAACACGAACTCAAAGTTAGTGTGACCTTTATTCTTGATACCATTAATGCCAATCCTGACCTACCACACTTGTCGCGCAGTAATTACTACTACACGCTTAAGAAGAGCCATCAGGATCAAGACAACGAAGCCGTAATGGTAGAAATCAAGGGCATCTATGAAGAACATAAACATCGTTTGGTTACCGCCGCATTACCCTGGAACTCAGGCGGCGTGGCCTAATAATCAATCACAAGAAAGTGCAACGCCTGATGAGCAAGCTAAAACTCTTTGGCTTAGTCAGTAAACGCTGGCACAAGTATTCGAGCTACCGCGGTATCCAAGGACCAATCAAGCCCAACTTGGTTAAACGCAATTTGGGGGCGATTTACCCTGAGCACAAGTGGTATTCAGACGTGACTGAATTTAAATTAAAGGGTCAGAAGACTTACCTGTCACCCATCATTGACGGCTGCACGCAGGAGATTATTGCTTACACCATTTCACGTAGCCCTAACCTCAAACAGACCATGGACATGTTAAGGCAGGCCTGGCTCAAGCACCCAGGTTTGAACGGTCTGGTCTTTCACACGGACCGGGGTTGGCAATACCAGCACCCGCAATGCCAAGCCTGGCTTAAAGACCACGGCATCGACCAGTCCATGTCACGCAAGGGCAATTCCTTAGATGACGGACTGATGGAAGGCTTCTTTGGCATCTTAAAAAGGGAAATGTTCTACGGCTTTGAACAAAGTTTCAAGAATATAACTGTACTAGAAGAAGCAATCAGAAGGTATATTACATACTACAATACCAAAAGAATCAAGACCAAACTAAAAGGACTAACCCCGCTTGAATATCGGGAGCTAGTCCTCAGCCAAAATTTATTAAACTGTCCTAATTTTGGGGTTCACATCAATGTTACTCGGTTTTTTTAGGGGTTTTTAATTTTTAAGCGCTTAAGCCGGCGCCTGTTCTTGACCAGTAACTTTTTAATTTCGACTATTTTAATGCTGATTTTAGCCTTAAACCCTCACTCTTCACCAACATTCAAGCTAGTACTTTTTGCGATTTTTGCGATCATCTTGTCTTCCGGTCTCGTTTTAGATTATCCTTACCCAACCGAATTATTCGACGGCAAGGTGCAAGCTAGCGGGGGCGGCGTCTGCATTACCATTAGTCGCTTTGGTGCAGCTGCCGGAACCTTTCTTTTACCAGTTCTAACCAGAGTCGGTGGCACCAGTTTGGCAATCCTGGTTTGTGCGGCAGTTTTGTTTAGCGGTTATCTTGTTTGCTTATTCTGGGCCCCTGAAACTTCACCTAAGTATTTAAAGCGAAGCCATCAAAAAGGCCGCTAAATATAATTTTTTGAAGCACCACCCCAGTTTCACGTGAAACAGCAGTTAAATCTTGAAAAACACCCCCAAAAAATATAGATAAGTTAAACTCATCTATATTTTTTGTTACACGTGAAACTAAGTTATTTTTCTTCATACCATTCAGTGTGGAAGACGCCGGCGCGATCATTTCTTAAATAAGTATGCGCTCCAAAGTAATCGCGTTGACCCTGAATTAAGTTGGCTGGCAGACTTGGATTGAAAATCGATTCTAAGTAATTAAGTGCTGCACTTAAAGTCGGCGTCGGAATACCAGCCTTAGTTGCTAATTCTACCACTTGGCGCAAGGCAGGCAGGTTCTTTTCCATTAAGTCTTTAAAGTACGGATCCTGGAACATATTAACCAATACTTTGCCATCAGCGTATGCCCGCTCAATATCTTTTAACATGGCAGAGCGGATGATGCATCCCGCTTCCCAAGTTTGGGCAATTGCTGGGTAACGCAAAGCCCAACCATAAGCATCAGCGGAGAGTTTCAATTGCTGAAATCCTTGAGCATAAGCCACTGCTTGACTCAATTGCAGAGCTTGCTCCAAATTATCAATCAAGTCAGCAGGCACTTCACCTTGCCAAGTGATTTCCTTGCCTTCACGCGTCGACGCCTTAGACATGAAGCGGCTAAGCACGGCTTCAGCAATTACGCTAATCGGCGCACCTAAACTGACACCATCTTCTAGCATCCAGTTGCCCGTTCCCTTGTAGGAAGCTACGTTCAAGATGTGATCAATGATATGATCCGCAGTCAAGTCATCTTTTTGCTTCAAGACCTCGGCTGTAATCTCACTAAGGTAGGCTTGAACCAAGCCCTGGTTCCACTTAGCAAAAATTTCAGACATTTCATCATTACTTTTACCAGCAATTTTGCGAAGAATATCATAAACTTCTGAGAATTCCTGCATAATCCCATATTCAATTCCATTGTGAACCATCTTTACATAGTGGCCACTGCCCTCAGGACCAATAAAACTAACGCAAGGCTGTCCTTCAGCGTTTTTAGCGGCTACTGCCTTCAGAATGGGTGCTACCGCCTGGTAGGACTGTTCATCGCCTCCTGGCATCATTGCTGGGCCATTTAGGGCACCTTCTTCTCCACCTGATACGCCCATACCGATAAAATGGATCCCCTGATCTTCCATTTCATGAAAACGGCGATTGGTATCGTGAAAGTTCGAATTACCACCATCAATTAGAATATCACCTTGATCAAGAAGCGGTAACAACGTGTGCAAGGTTTCATCGACTGGTTTTCCAGCTGCGATTTGAATTAAAATTTTGCGTGGTCGCTCAAGAGAATTAACAAATTCTGTCCAAGAATAAGTTGGTTTCAACTTGTCATCTTCATACTGGGCAAAAGAATCAACTTCCTCTTTAGTAATGCTAAAGCCAGAAACAGAAAAACCACTGTTTCTGACGTTTAAAGCAAGGTTCTTACCCATAACGGATAAGCCAATAATCCCGAATTGTTGCATATTTAATCCTCCATCATTAAAATTTATACCTTTTCATTATACTTGTAAGACAGCAAAAAAGCGAAACTTTGAAAAAGTTTCGCTTCTTGCTATTTCTAATATTAAGTATTAGTGTGCTGAAGCACCTGAAGTTGTATCAGTTTCTGCATCTGCTCCTGAAGTAGCAGTTGAAGCTGAGGCAATCTCTTGGTCAACACCATACTTTTCAGCAAAGTAGCTGAATGGCTTCAAATCTTCTGCTTGATACTTCTTAACGAATTCAGCATCGCCAAGCATGTTCAATTCAGTTGAGTAAGGCATGTCATGAGTGAACTTAATGTCAACTAACATTGGTCCATCCATTTGCTTGAATTCTTTGACTGCATCTTCGAATTCTTGCTTGGTGCGAACAGTTACACCCTTAACGTTCATACCTTCGGCAACCTTAGCCCAGTCATTATCTGGCATAATAACACCAGATAATGGTTGGTTAGATTCATCTACTTGTTCAGCTTCGATGAAACCTAAAGTTTCGTTAGTGAAGACAACGTTCATAATGTGCATGTTGTAACGAGCTTCAGTTAATAACTCCTGGCTCATCATTGCAAAACCACCGTCACCACTCAAGTTCCAAACTTCACGGTCTGGGTGAACAGTTGCAGCAGCAAGTGCAGCAGGTGAACCAAAGCCCATAGTTGCATATAGGCCAGAAGTTGCCCAAGTTTGCTCATCATGCAGGTTAACTAAGCGTTGGAAGTCAATGTTAATGTTACCAACATCAATAGCAAATTGTGCATTGTCGTCAGCATATCTATTAATAACTTCAAAGATTGGTTCACGGCGTACAGGCATTTCATCTGAGTTTTCAAAGCTGTGTACCCATTCATCCCAGTTTTCACGGTCAGCAAGGCCGGCCTTGTAAATTGGGGATTCTTCACGAGCCGGAGCAGCGTCAATAATTGCCTGCAAAGTCTTGGCACCATCAGCTAAGATTGGTACATCAACAGCATGGCGTTTGCCCAATTTTTCTGAGTCAACGTCGATTTGAACAATCTTAGCCTTAGGAGCAAAGAAGAATGATGAGAATGGTGAGTCGTTACCAACCCAGATAACAGCATCTGCATGCATTTGAATGTCGTCACTGGCTTTTGGAGCCACACGACCAATTGAACCTAAGTAAGCTGGGAACTTATCTTCCACAACACCCTTAGCCATAACTGATGACATTAGCGGTGTCTTGAACTTGTCAGCAAAAGCCTTTAAGACGTCGCCGTGACCCTTCATACCTAAACCAAAGTAGACAACTGGATTCTTAGCTTCTGAAAGAATCTTAACAGCTGCATCAACTTCGTCCTTCTTAGGTGCAGCATAGTTAGGGATAGCTGTCATTGAGTTGTAAGTTACACGGAAATTATCATTAATCTGTGCCCAACCGAAGTCCTTAGGCAGAATCAGCACTGCAGGACCTTTCTTAGCATATGCTTGACGGATAGCTTCATCCATCATGCGTGGAAGTTGGTCGGCTGCTTTAACTTGGTGATTCCAAACCGCAACTGCATCAAACCAAGGCTTTTCATCAAAAGCTTGGAAAGCATCCATGTCTTGACGACCAGTCGGAACGTTAGCAACAATTGCTACCATTGGAGTCTTGTCGTACTTAGCATCGTACAAACCGTTCATCAAGTGAACGGCACCAGGTCCAGCAGAACCAAAACATACACCAAGTTTACCGGTGAGCTTGTATTCAGCTCCAGCTGCCAAGGCTCCGGCCTCTTCGTGCCGAACCTCAATAAACTTCATCTTGTTTTTAAAATCGTGGATCGCGTTCATTGTTGAATCGAATGAACCACCCGGGAAACCATAAATATGATCTATGTGCCAGTCCAAGAGAACTTGAAGCATAGCATTTGAGCCATTAATTTTTGTCATTTGAAGTGCATCTCCTTAAAATACATTTACTTACACACTACATTAAAACATATAATTTCACAATTTCAAGGGTAGAAAATTCATGATGCGCTAAAGATGTAAGCGCTTATTAAAGATATTAATTTCACAATATTACGGTAAACGTTTACGGGGTTTCAATATTACCAGTAAAAATATTTGTGATTATTCGAACATTGACCCAATTATTGCGCTTTTTTTGCTGTCTATTGTTTCAAGAAAAAAATTTTAAATTTTACTAAATTTATTTTTGAATTTTTACATATCGGCCATTTTGAACATAAACACTCAGTATGGCTATATCGGCTGGATTAACTCCCGAAATTCTTTCCGCCTGGGCAATTGTTTCCGGCCTGATCTTAGCAAACTTCTCGCGTGCTTCGGTTGCCAGGCCTTCAATTGCTGCATAATCAATATCATTAGGAATCTGCTTAGCTTCCTGGCGGTGCAGACGGTCAATCTGCTGTTCTTCTTTCTTAATATAGCCAGCATACTTGACGTTGATCTCAACTTGTTCCTTAATATAGCGCTCAAGCGAAATACGCTTCCCCGTTAAGCGCTCAATGTCATCAACCGTTACACGGGGGCGGCGCAAGAAGGCATCAGCCTTGACCGCCGTCTTGAGTTCATCTTCACCAATCTGTTTAAGAAACTCCTGCACCTGGTCATCCGGATGAACCGTAATCGTCTTGACCGCCTGGTGGGCTTGGATAAGTTGCTGCTTTTTGGCCAAAAACTTAGAATACCGCTCCTCAGAAATCAGTCCCAGCCTAAAACCAGCATCGGTCAAGCGCAAATCAGCATTATCATTGCGCAAAATTAGCCGATACTCCGCCCGCGAAGTCAGCAAGCGATACGGCTCTTCGGTCCCCTTAGTAACTAAATCATCAATTAGGACACCAATATAGGCTTGGTCACGACCCAAGGTGAATCCCGGTTGCTTGGCAGCCCTAAGGGCAGCGTTGATGCCTGCAATCAGTCCTTGACCCGCAGCCTCTTCATAGCCTGAAGTACCATTCATTTGACCAGCCGTGAACAGGTTCTTGATGTTCTTTGTTTCCAGCGTATGCTTGAGCTGCCATGGATCAACCACATCATATTCAATCGCATAACCCGGTCGCATCATTTCAGCGTCTTTTAGTCCTGCTACCGTATGCAGCATTTGTAACTGAACTTCTTCCGGCATGGACGTAGAAAAGTCACCAACATAAACTTCGTTAGTGTTCCGCCCCTCCGGTTCCAAAAAAATCTGATGACGTGGTTTATCGGCAAAGCGGACTACCTTAGTTTCGATTGATGGACAATAGCGGGGTCCAACCCCGGTAATCTCCCCAGTGAACATTGGCGAGCGCTCTAAGTTAGCATTAATAATCTTGTGCGTATCCTGATTAGTGTAAGTCATCCAACAAGAAACCTGGTTTGTGCGATAGTCTTCGTCCTTGCTTTCATAAGAAAAGTGGCGCGGAGTTGCATCACCTGGCTCCTCTTCAGTTTTGGTATAGTCAATCGTGCTGCTATTGACCCGCGGCGGTGTTCCAGTCTTGAACCGCCGCAACTTAAAGCCTAGCTTTTCCAGGTTTTCCGATAGCTTGATGGCTGGTATGGTGTTATTAGGACCGGAAGAATAGTTTAATTCACCAATAAAAATACGGCCGCGCGCCGACGTACCGGTAGTTAATACGACACTTTTAGCATAGTAGCGGGCACCAGTATTCGTGATTAAGCCCTGGCAGACCCCATCTTCAACAATCAGTTCATCGACTGTTGCTTGGCGCAGGGTTAAGTGCGGCGTCTGTTCAATCACATTCTTCAGATACTCATGGTACTGCCACTTGTCAGCCTGGGCCCGCAGCGCTTGGACCGCTGGTCCCTTACCCGTATTTAACATTCGCATCTGAATGTAAGTGGCATCAATCGCCTTGCCCATTTCACCGCCAAGTGCATCAACTTCACGCACTACCGTCCCCTTGGCTGGCCCGCCAACGGATGGGTTACATGGCATGAAGGCAACCATATCAAGGCTAATTGTTAACAGCAGCGTCTTTTGGCCCATTCTGGCACTCGCTAGCGCCGCTTCCGTACCAGCATGACCCGCACCAACAACAATTACGTCATAATCATTCGAGTCGTAACTCTTAATCATCGTTTCACCTATTTTCCTAAACAAAATTGACTAAACAGTTTGTTAACCAGTTCATCCGGACTACTTTCTCCGGTGATCTCACCCAGCGTCTCCCAAGCACCGTTGAAGTCAATCTGGGCAATGTCCACCGGAACATCACCGGTTAGGGCCTGAACGACGTCTTGCAGCTGTTGTTTGGCCTGCTCCAGCAGTCCCACCTGCCGCTGATTAGTGACCATTACTTGGTCATTAGAATTCTCTATCCCGCTGAAGAATAGGTCCTTGATTGCTTCTTCCAATTGATCAAGGTTTTTTTCGTGCAGAATCGAGGTAGCGATCACTTGGCTTGCAGTCAACTGCTTAAGCTGATCGACGGTTATCTGCTGGCCGAGATCAATCTTGTTCAAAATCGCAATCCGCTTCTTTCCGGCAGTTGCAGCAATAAGTGCCCGATCTTCGGCAGTTAGTGCCCGGCTGGCATCAAAGAGAAGCAAAACCAAGTCTGCTTTAGCCAGAGCCTTTTTTGAGCGTTCGACTCCAATCTTTTCTACCTTATTGTCAGTTTCACGAATACCGGCCGTGTCAATTAACTGAAGCGGCACCCCCTTAACTGCAACATATTCTTCCAGTGTATCGCGGGTGGTACCAGCAACGTCGGTAACAATCGCCGTATCGCTCTTAGTCAAGTAATTAAGTAGTGACGACTTACCAACATTGGGCCGGCCGATGATGGCCGTTGCCAGACCATTGCGCAAAGCTGTCCCTTCCGCAGCTGTCTCTAGCAGTCTAGCAATCTTACCCAGCACCGACTTGGACACAATTATCATCTGATCGGCTGTAATAGTATCAGCATCATATTCAGGATAATCAATGTTGACTTCAACATTGGCTAACGTGTCCAAAAGCTCTTGCCGCATGGCCTGAATTTTACTTAAGAGGCCACCTTCAAGTTGGCTTTCAGCAACTTGCCGGGCGCGGTCAGTCTTAGCCCGCACAATATCCATCACACTCTCGGCCTGCGTCAGGTCAATTCGGCCGTTAACAAAGGCCCGCTTGGTAAACTCTCCAGCCTCGGCCATTCGTGCACCACGCTTTAACAGCAGCTGGAGAATGCGGTTGGTCACAACAATTCCGCCGTGACAGTTGATTTCCACGATATCTTCACGGGTAAAGGTTTTTGGGGCCCGCATTACCGACACCATCACCTCATCGATTACCTGCTGATCCGCCGGATCAATTAAGTGTCCGTAATGAATAGTGTGGCTTGGCACCACCGTTAAGTCGCCGCCCTTGAATACACCATTGGCAATCTTGACTGCAGCTTCACCAGACATCCGCACAATTGAAATACCACCCTCGCCAATGGGTGTTGAAATGGCAGCAATTGTATCGAATTCGGTTAAGGTTTTGACCATGATTCTACTCCTTTTTCCAAACAAAAAAGCGCCATATAGCACCATGAATAGCCATGATGTATAAAGCACTTTGACTGCTTTAACTAAAATCACTTTAGATTATTCTTATTTTTTACGTTTTAAGCGTTTGTAAGTCTTCCGTAACTGGCGTTGGCGTTGGCGTTCTTGTTCAGCCTTGGCCTTTTGCTCGCGCCGGTACTTAACTGGGTTCTGCAAGATAAAAGTCTGAACCACCTGGAAGAGGTTGGAAATTACCCAGTACAGGACAATTGCTGACTGGAAGTACAAGCCCATCGCACCAACCATCACTGACATACCATAGGTCATTATCTTAGTTGAAATGTTTTGGCCGCTCTTTGGCGTTGACAACTGACTAATATAAGTTGAAACAAAAGTCAAAGCCATCGATAGAAGTGGCATGATAAAGTAGGGATCCGACTTACCCAAATCCATCCAAAGGAAGTGCCCCGTCTGCAATTGCGGCGTCTGCCAAATCGATCCGTACAAGGCATACATGACCGGCAGTTGAATAATCAGTGGCAGAAAGCCAGCGTATGGATTAATCCCAGCTTCTTTATAGAGCTTGTTAGTTTCTTGTGAAAGCAAGGTCCGGGTTCCCGTATCATTACCCACATACTTCTTGCGCAATGCTTCTATCTCGGGCTGGATACTCTGCATTTTAGTGGTACTCTTAATCGAAATCGCACTTAATGGATACAGAATTACCCGTACAATAACTGTAAAGACAATGATTGCCCAACCATAGCTGTTATTCATCAACTTGGCTAGCCACAGCAGAAACGTTGACATGTAATAAATGACCCAACGATTCCACCAGTTACCACTAGTATGGGACACTGGCGCTGGCTTACCACTGGATGCAGCACAACCCGTTAGGACAAGGGCCAATGCGACAAGCGTTAGCAGCACCAGTACCCGCTTGACATTCTTTTTGCTTAAAATGTCTCTCACTCTAATCTTCCTCAACTTTATCAGGTATTTCTTCTATCATATTGGCCAAAAAAAGTGCATGGAGCAAGTTCTTCCTTACTTCTGCCATTCTAAAGTCGCGCGCATAAGGCCGCGCTATCACCAAAAAATCGGTATGTGGCGCTAGGCGCTGCTTGTTATCAGTTAACACAGCTCGAATATAACGTTTGAGACGGTTGCGGACTACCGCAGTATGGCCGACCTTTTTACCGACCGAGATACCCACGCGAAAGTGGGTATTTTCTGGTCGAGTAATCCGATAGACGACAAAGGCCCGGTTTGCTACTGAATTACCGGCTTTAAAAACTCGCTGAAAATCCATTTCAGACTTAACTCGATAAGACTTCCTCACAACGTTTCATTCCACTCTTTGATATTAAAAAAACCACTGGGATTTCAGTGGTTTAAGCAGATAAGACTTTTCTACCCTTTGCACGACGTCTAGCCAAAACCTTGCGGCCATTAGATGTACTCATCCGTTTCATAAAGCCATGAACCCGTGAACGATGACGCTTTTTAGGTTGGTAAGTTCTTTTAGTTGTCATTAAACTACACCTCCAATAATGTGCCAGCTGCACAATTTAGTAACTAGAATACCATGGATACAGTAAAAAACCAAGCAAAAACGAAAAAAAGATGGTCTTCTTTACAATTTTGTCAATTTAGTTTTACTGTAAATCTGCCTTCGCTATCTCAAGGCCTTCGCTATCTCAAGGGAAGGATAATGACCAAGAGCTGGCAGATCTGTATCAAGCGGACAACTATAGACCATGTAATAATCTTCTGCATCCTTTTGAGCTGTCAATTCTGCCAGCTTTTGTTTAGCCAGCTCTACGCTTGGAGTGATAAAAACCACCGCTATAACGCCAACCTTTTCTGCTCCACTATGCTCTACACTACCCTTAAGGATCACTTTGAGGTTGCCGTCATCCTTTAACCCTAGTTCAACATAATCTTGGTACTTCATCACTTGCCTCCTTAGCGCTACTTAAAATCTTATCTATATTCTTCAAAATCCAATAGATATAACGGCACTATAACGCTATAATAGAGATAAGTCAAAAAATATTTATCTTTAAGGAGTTAAATTATGAAAAGAATCCGATTATTATTTGCACTAGTTGGCCTTGTTATTCTTGGGGCTTCATTTAGTACTGGTGAATCAATCAATGCCGCCACCTTCGTCTGCAAGTTACCCGCAGTAAGTAAGCCCCAACCCAAGCTTAGCAAGATTAACGTAAACTACGATCAGCTCACTAAGCAGGCTACTGTAACTGGAACCGCTAAGGGCCTTAAGCGCGTTAAGCTCATTCATAATAAGAAGAGACAGACCGTTAAGGTTAATCCCAAGGGCACTTTCAAGGCCCAGGTTAAGATCAAGGATTACCCAACTTTGACCTTACATGGCCTTAATCATCGCGGCAAAAAGGCTAGTCCTAACGTCAAGGTGACCGCTGCAGCTTACGCTGCTCCCAGCCCGCTGGCAGTTAAAGGAGTACGAACAAGCACTGGCATCACGTACGAGTTAACTACTCACAAGGGCTGCATGCTTAACTTCTATTATGGCAACGAAAAGGTCTACTCTACCCAAGTCGAATCTGCACAGTCACAAGTTACCTTGCCTGCTACTCTCCTTGAAGGAAAAAGCGGCTACTTTACCGTGCGGCAGGAACAAGTTAATAAGAAAATCAGTCCCGCAACTAAGGCAGAGATTCCCCAAGTTGGGTTTTCATTTGCAATCAACAAATGATTTACGGTACTATGATTCAGTAAATATCACGTACTAAGATCACTATACGGAGGTTAATGCAAACATGCATCATTTCAAAAAGGCACTCTCAACGGTTATGCTAGCAGTAGTAGCCCTGTCAATCGTTGGTTGTTCCAACTATTCGAGTAAATCAAGCACCAGTAACAGTACCAAGACCGCAGAGCATAGTAAGAGTTCTGCTCAAAGGACTAACGAAGCCGCACTAAAAGACTTTGACAAAATAAAAGTCGGCGACATGTTGAACAAGGGTATCGGCGGTACGACTCTTGAAGAGAGTAAGACGCTCTTAGGTAAGCCTACTTCAACTACTAGCATGAAAGTCGGCAAGCAGAAGATTAAAGCCTACATTTGGGAAAAATCTGACATCAGATTAGCCCTACAATTCGTCAAAAATAAAGTAGTCAATAAGTCAATCGGAGGCCTTAAGTGGACAAGAACTGGTCCTAAGGCAACTCTGAAAGATTACAATGCAGTCAAAGAAGGCAGTTCACTTGCCAGCTTAACCAAAAATTTTGGCCAGCCAGATGTCATGAGCACCAATACTATTCAAGGTAAAAAGACTGTTGTGGTGGTATATAGTACCGGCATTAATAAAAAGACCAGCAAGAAGTCCGAAAACTCAACCGCCAACATGACTTTTTCCTTTATTAACGACAAACTAAAATACAAAAGCCAGACCGACATCAAATAACAATGATAATAATAAAGGCTTCCTCTTTAAAAAGGGGAAGCCTTTTTGTTCAATAAGCATACTTTTCTGCTTATTAATGATATCCCATCTTTATTATTAAACATATATTAACCTTAAAGAGAATGACCACATGACTAACTTAAGACACAAGCTGGCGGAAACTATCTCCTTGACAGGATGTTACCTAATTACGCGAGGCAAAGAATCCCAGACCCAACAAACTACCAAAAAGAAAGTATCAAAGCAATACCTGCAAAATGAAATGAATCTTAAAAAAATTGATCAAATTCAAGTTAGGAACTCAGCAAAAATCCGGTTGTCGCTTCTACTGATTTGCTTCGAACCTTGCAGACATTAAGGCTATCCTGGGTGAACCCGACCATGCCTCTGACGTCGACAACAGGAAAGGACAAGATTAAGTCATATATCTTAAAAAAGCCAATACCGTCATTTCAGGCCAAGGAGACAGACTCAGGCAAGAAATAAAGTAAGACGCATACATAATAAAAGTCATATTTGGATTAAATAATGCAAATATGACTTTTTAGCCTATTCTTATTTCTATCAATCATACTAAGTTAAGAAGGAAGTTACCCAATGTTTACATCTATTAGTTATTAGTTTTACTTTTGAAGGAGAAAATTCATGAAGAATAAATTTACAAAAGCAACAGCCCTGTCATTAGCAATTTTTAGTTTGGGCTCAGCAATTCAAGCAGCCCCAGTTCTTGCTCAAACAGTTTATTATAAAGGCTCTCGAATTAACTGGGATTATGGTAGACGTATGGGCGCATGGAGCTATTCTAACGTTTCTAGCCATAAGTATTCACATTCAGCTACTGCAAACAGTTCCTGGTCGGGTTGGAAATCTGCCGGCACTACAGCAGATGCACAACAATTTGTTGGTACTGGAACAGCGTATGGTTACTGGGACGCCAGAGGTTAAAGACAATTGAACTTTCAAAACAAAAAGATTAAATTACTTACTCTTTTTTTAGTTGCTTGCCAGAGTATCTTACTTACTTTGCTTGCGGCTTTTTTTATCGGCAAGAATTATAATCATACTATTTCAACTTATCCTAATGTAAAAAAAGAAACAATTTATTTAAAAGATTTAAAAAACAAACAAAGAAGCGACATTCTTAGCTTCTTTGCTGAAGAAGCAGACAAAAACAAACTCGTAATAGTGAGAACCGAGCAACCAGTATCACAAAATGGTGCCTCTAAAGATGTAAAAATCGGGGTACTGGGAGACATTAACAAACATCCTTTACCACTTTTTTTTGCTGGACGCAAGATAGTATCTTCAGCCCTATTAAATAAGTTGTTACAATCATCTGATTCAGTAACAATCGGCAATGCTTTAAATTATAGGAGCATAGCTGAAACCCCCAACTTTGCTAGTGGTCAAAATTTAGTCTTGTTCAAGCTTGAGGATTTAGTTAAACAGAGTGGTAGCATTAATGGTACTTATCAAGTAATCGGTCTTAGTTCTGACCAAAAAGTTACATTTTTAACTAAATTATCATCAGTTACTCACAAAACCAAAAAACAATTACAAACTACCCTAGGTGGAAAAGTTGAGGAACAGGGGCTGATGCCCACAATTATAATAGCTGGCCTTGTCTTAAATGCTGTAGGCCTCCTAATCCTTCTTTTACTAACCTTGTTACAATCACTAACTCTATTAGGTGACTTAGTTTTATTAGGTTGGTCAAAATATTATTTTTTACTAAAACTTTTTTCACCATATATTATTGCAGCGTTCAGCATGTCCATATTTGTTGTACCTTTAGGTATACTCATTTCCGGCAATTTTTTGTCACTCTGGTCACTATTTTTTATCGTTAACCTAGCAAATTGCATCATAGTGGCAGTTCTGTCCCTTCTTGCTAGTTTAATGATCACAACTATGTCCTTCTTGGATGTTTTGAAACATAAGTTTCCTCGTAAATCATTATTGATATTCTCGATTCTCGGTTATGTAATATTAAGTGTTAGTATTATCTTCGGATCTTGGGCCTTGGACGGGCCACTAAAGACATTAAATGAAACCTATCAAATGTCACAAAATTGGCATAAAGTTTCCAACTTAACTATTATAAAAGATTCTCAATTCGGAAATCAAAATCAAAGTCACCAGGATGCACTTAAATCAAGAAGTAAAGACTTTTATTTATGGTATAAAGATATTTACCAGGAAAAAGGCGTCTATCTTATTGGTACAACAATATATACACCTAAAGTAGTTGAAGCACTGAGTGAAACTGATAATTCTTTACCTTTTAACAAACCTTTTTTATGGCTAACAGTTTCTCCTAATTACTTAAAAAAATTGGACATAAAGATTTCATCCAATCTTCTCAGTGAAGCAGAACAGGGCAAACGGCTTTATTTACTTCCACCTACATTTTCACCAGAAACGAAAGTTAAGTTTAAAAAATGGCTTCAAACAAACGATACACGATCCATTAGTCCTACGGACACACCAACAGTTTTCAATCAAAAACGACAATTTTTATTTAAATCCTATAAATCTGAAAATACCTTCTTTACTTGGGCAACTAAAACTGATGAACCACTGCAGATGAAGCAAACAATTATTTTAGTTGCTACTCCAGCCAATATGACCTATTTTGAAAGCGACAATTTAAGTGCCCAAGGGCTAAACGGTTTAATAAAGTTTGATATTAGTAAAATACCAAATAAGAAAAAAGAAAAAATTTTTACCAATATTAGAATTAATAAATATCATCCAACATTTGATAGCATCGGCAACTATATTAAAGGCCTCCAAAAAGACCTTAGTTATACGATTTACCTTTTTGGCGGTATCGGTGTAGTCCTCCTTTGTTTATCACTAGTACTGGTTTATGTTATTTTGCGCATTTACCAAGTATCTCAACAAGAACTATTTAACGTTAAAAAGTTTTTGGGCTTTAGTATTTTTGACATTTATAACAAGCCACTAATCTTTTTATTAATCACTTTTATTGCTGAGTTACTATCAACCATTTTAATTCGTTCAAGGGCTGGAACACTGGTTATTATCATTAAATTCATCACACAAATGCTGTTCGTTTTGCTTTATCTGTGTCATAGCAGCATTAAGCAGCTTCTAAATAACCTAAGGGAGGAATAACTATGTCACAAGAAATTGTTAAGCTTAATCAAATTACCAAAAAATACGGTCAACGAACAATACTTGACCAATTTTCAATGACTGTTAACCGCGGCGATTTTATAGCTTTACTAGGCCCATCTGGATCAGGAAAGTCAACGATTTTGAATATTATCGGCTTACTAGAAAAATTTGATAACGGTACATACTTATTAGATGGTATATCCGCACCCAACGCTAACAGTCATAAAGCTACACTAGCAAGGAGAAACAAAATAAACTACCTCTTTCAAACCTTTGCCCTCGCCTCTAACATGACTGTTCTACAAAATTTGAAACTAGCCATGCGCTTCAGCTCTATACCTAAGCAAGGAATAAACGATAAAATTGCTACAATACTACAAAAAGTCGAATTATCTAATCGCTTAAATGATACAGTTTCTACAATGTCCGTTGGCGAAAAGCAGCGGGTAGCTTTAGCTAGAGCTTTTTTAAAACCTGGTGAATTGATTTTAGCAGATGAACCAACAGGTTCACTTGACCCCAAATTATCTATTCAGGTACTACAGTTAATTAAAAATTTGCAACAAGACCAACACAAAACAATCGTGATGGTTACCCATAACATAGACTTGGCTCAAGAAACTGATTATCAAATATCACTTACGAATAATAAAAAGTAATGTAACTTAAGACAGTTTAAATAAAAATATCAGGTATACTAAAATAATACATGATTACTTTTTGTAAGGGCTAACTTTCACTAATTTAGAGGGAGTTGGTCCTTTATTTTTCATTGTATTATTTGGACCTTCTCCTGTACTATTACCTGCAGCTTCTAGTAACTACTAACAACCTATCAAAGAACCAAGCAATGGTCTTTGATCTTAGTTTGTTAGTAACGAAAGAGTACACCATGGACATTTTATCGAATCAACTAGTGTGCAAGTGTCAGTTTCATATCATTGGAGTGTTAGGATTAAACAGTACTATCACATCTATATTTAACTTACTAAAAATAAAACAAGACAAAACATAAAAGCTGCATTCCGATTGAATATCAGAATACAGCCTTAACAAAAATGATTTGATAATTAATATTAATTATATCTATTAAACTAGTATCTAGTTCTCGGTGAACAAAATCTTACTCCATGATTTTAAAAAAATGACTATCAAAAAATTCATTGCCAAATTTTCCTGGTCATATTTAGCCTTAACCAATAAACATATAAACTGCATATAAATAATCTAAAATTGTAATAAACATCAAAATATCCCCTCCTCTTATTTTATTAAGAATATTAACTATGTAAAACTTAATAAACCCAAAAAATTCACATTTGCGTTTTTTTAACCACATATGAATTTTTAATTACTTAATTTATTCTCTTTAAGAAATCGCTCTAATTCTTTGCCGTACTCTGGCATACCTAAGAAAATAACTATCTTGACTGATTTTTGGCATTCATCTATGTAAATCGAGTTACCAGTTGTGTGATACTTAACGAAGTTTTTAAGTAAGAGTAGTAGATTTTTATGAAAAAATAATTCCGGACGATTCGGAAACGACTTGGCCATGACAAAAAGGGATTTAGTTTCGGCATATCTCTTATTTTCAATACACAAAAACAACAAATTGGTAATAATTCCTAATACTCTTATTTGAACATCTAAACTATTGCTAGCACTGAATTTTTTTATAGCTTTCCGGGCAATCAAGAAATTACTGTCAAGGTCATATAGTCGCATAAAATTACAATAGGTTGCTAAAGTTTGCTGGTCAAAGTCACTAATATTAAATATCCTGTTTCTAATTGCCGACTTGGTTTTTTCGTCTAGGTCATCAATGTTATTGTTTACCAGGGCTATGTAACCTTTAACTAGAGTTAATAAATTATCTTTATTGGGTAATCGACCCTGTTCAAGTAATGTTTTGATGTGCTCAAGTTTACTAAGCGAGCTTTCGTAATAGGCCTCATTGATTAACCTTTTTAATTCATATTCATGGTTATACTGCAGACTTTTTTCCAGATTGATATTTTCAAAAAACTCCGCCACGGAGATGCCATTATAATCGAGCAAATTAATCAGGTCATCCGCTGCAATCCGGTTGAGACCCTTTTCGATTTTAGAATAAAAAGACGGACTAATTGCAGTTCCAGCCCACTCTTTTTGGGTTTTATTGGCTAGTAACCGATAATGCTTTAACAATTCATTGGTTTTCATTTTTCTTAACCCTTAAAATTAGTTTATATTATTAATTTTGCTTTCATTATACCACCAATCAATGAAATATCAGGTTTTTTTAGCTTTTAGTATACCATTTATGCATTATTTGCTATAGCCAACTTTAGTTAACCTCTGCTACACTTTCCCGTTTGATTGGCACGCTGGGAGGATAACCATGCCGTTACTCTAAACACAAGTTAAAAACTAGACCACTAAATCAAGCATCCTTCACGGGGATGTTTTTATGTTAAGACAAAAACCCCTTGCCAGTTATGCTCCAACCGCCAGCACCAGCTAAGCAAAGACCACGCTTGTTTAAAAAATGACCATCTTTTACCCCCTTTGGCAGCAAGCCACAGCACTTTACACAAGCTTGTCCACAGTCCCCAGCTTGTTTAAAAACTTATTCACAGTATGTGGATAGTTCGCTAAGCAAAGCGCGAAAAGTATCTTTAAATCAGCAAAAGTTTTGCACAGCAATAGCTGACAATAAGTTTTAATCCTTATCCAATCCGGCTGAATTTGTGTATTTTACTGCTTTTTTTATCCACATCTTGTTAATTTGGAATTCTTTTTGTTCACCTGTGGAAAACATTCTGCTGAGATGGTAAAATGAACATTGCTTAACGTTATCGGAGGGGACTATT